>NZ_DASSRA010000193.1:0-7569 GCF_035702065.1 Rhizobacter sp. | reverse complement strand
TCCGCGGCGATCCGGGGCCCCGCCCCGGCCGCCACGGAGCGCCACCCATGAGTTCTGCCAACCGCGTTCTGGCCCACACCGGCGCCAGGGTTCCCATCGTGCAAGCCCCCATGGGCTGGATCGCGCGCACGCAGCTCGCCTCGGCCGTGTCGCGTGCCGGCGGGCTGGGTGTGATCGAGACTTCGTCGGGCGAGACCGAGAACTGCCAGGCCGAGATCCGCAAGATGAGCGCGCTCGGCCTGCCCTTCGGCGTCAACCTGCCGATCCGCTTCCTGAAAGACGACGCGATGCTGAAGTTCGTCTGCAGCTCGGGCGTGAAGTTCGTGACGACCTCGGCCGGCAGCCCGGCCAAGTTCATCGCGCCGCTGAAAGACGCCGGCATCACCGTCTACCACGCGGTGCCCACGGTGGACGCGGCGCTGAAGTGCGTGGACGCCGGCATCGACGGCCTGGTGGTCGAAGGCGCCGAAGGCGGCGGCTTCAAGAACCCCGAGGAGGTGTCGACGCTGGTGCTGCTGCAGGCCATCCGCGCGCGCACCGAGGTGCCGCTGATCGCCGCCGGCGGCATCTGCGACGGGCGCGGCATGGCGGCGGCCTTCGCGCTCGGCGCCGAAGGCATCCAGATGGGCACGCGCTTCGTCAGCTGCAGCGAGAGCCCGGTGCACGCCAACTACAAGAACGCCATCGTCGAGGCCAAGGAGACCGGCACGCTGGTGCTCAACAAGAAGGCCACGCCCTGCATCCGCGCGCTCAAGTCGCAACGCACCCAGGCCATCTACGAAGAAGGGCTGATGGGGCCGGATGCGCTCAAGGGCATCCTCGGCGTGTACTTCGGCGGCGACATGGAGGCCGCGCCGGCACTCGCCGGCCAGACGGTCGGCCTGATCGATTCGGTGAAGAGCGCGCAGCAGATCATCGACGAAACCGTGGCCGAGTTCTTCGCCATCACCGCGCGCCTGGGTGCACTGGCGCAGGCGCGCGCGTTCGCATAGCTTCGCTGCGTGTGGGTTGATCGGGCGCGAGGCGGCGCGCGGCCTCGCCCTGGCGCGAACCGTGACGGTGCGCATAGACCCAGGTGAACTCGGCGCCCAGCAGGAAGATCTGCGCCGAGTAGTACACCCACAGCAGCAACACCGCCAGCGAGCCGGCCGCGCCGAAGCCCGAAGTGATGCCGCTGTGGCCTATGTACAGGCCGATCAGCGACTTGCCAATGCTGAACAGCAACGCGGTGGCCGCCGCGCCGACCCACACGTCGCGCCAGGCCACGTGCACGCGCGGCATGATCTTGTAGATCAGCGCAAAGATCACCGTGATGAGGCCGAAGCTGAGCACCAGGTTGGCAGCTTGTGCCAGCAGCGCCCAGCCACCGAAGAGTGGCGCCCACCAGCGCTCCAGGGCCGACAGCGCCGCGCTCACCACCAGCGACACCATCAGCAGGAAGCCGATCCCGAGGATCATGCCGAAGGAGAGCACACGCGCGCGCAGCAGAGCCCACAGGCCGCCGCTGCGGTCGCGCACCGGCGCGCGCCAGATGCGGTCGAGCGCGTCCTGCAGCTCGGCGAACACGGTGGTTGCGCCGACCAGCAGGGCGCCCACGCCGATGACGGTGGCCAAGGCTCCTTCGGCCGGCTTGTTGACGCTTTGCAGCAGGCCCTGCAGCGCGAGCGCGCCTTCCTCGCCGATGAGGCTGCGCAGCTGGTTGAAGATCTCGCCGCGCGCCGCCTCCTCGCCGAAGGCGAGCCCGGCCACCGAGACGACGATCAGCAGCAGCGGCGCTGCCGAGAAGGTGGTGTAGTAGGCCAGCGCGGCGCCCATGCTGGGGGCGTAGTCGTCACGCCAGGCCACGGCGGCGTCCTTCCCGAGGCGCCAGAGGGTGGCGAAGCGCACTGCAACGCCTTCAAGCCAGATGCACCTCGGCGTCGCTCGGCTGCGAGATCTCGCGCAGTGCCTCGTCGGTGTGCTGTGCCGCCTGGCGCGTGGCCAGGTCGCCCAGGGTGACGATGCCCACGATCTCGCCGTCGCGGTCGAGCACCGGCAGGCGGCGCACCTGGGCCTCGCCCATTTGCTTGAGCACGTCGTCGACGTCGTCATCGACGCGGCAGAAGTGAGTCTGCGGGGTCATGACCTCGCCGACGCGGGTGCTGTCGGGCGGCAGGTTGAAAGCGGTGGCGCGCACGGTGATGTCGCGGTCGGTGACGATGCCCACGAGCGCGAGGCCGTCGTAGACCGGCAGCGCGCCGACGTTGAGCTTGCCCATCAGCTCGGCCGCTCGCTGCAGGCTTTCTTCGGGGCGCACGACGACCACGTGGCGCGTGAGGACTTCGGCGATCTTCTTCATGCGGGGCTCCTTGTCTGGTGAAGGCCAGCATAGGGAGCCACCGTGGCGCGGTCAGTCGGTGCGGGCCGACGGCGGCTGTGGGAGCTGTCCGACAGTGCCGTCATCGGGGCGCTGCTCGGCGCGCAGCATGTGGTGGCGGTCGACCACCTTCTCCAGCTCGGCCAGGAACTCGCGGTAGCGGATGGGCTTGGTCACGTAGCCGTCGCAGCCGGCCTCGCGCACGGCCTGCTCGTCGCCCTTCATCGCGAAGGCGGTGACGGCGATCACCGGGATGCTTTGCAGCAGCGGGTCGGCCTTGATGAGGCGGGTGGCGGTGAGGCCGTCCATGTCGGGCAGCTGGATGTCCATCAGGATGGCATCGGGCAGGGTCTCGCGCGCGAGCGTGATGCCGAGGGTGGCGGTCTCGGCCTGGATGGCGATGTGCCCCGCGCGTTCGAGGATGGCCACGACCAGCAGCATGTTGACCGGCAGGTCTTCGATGACGAGTACGCGCATGTGTCTGCTCCCTGCGGGGTGTGCGCTCATTAACTCAGCAAGGCCGCACAGCCGCATCTGTCATGTCTTACAGGCGTGTGGGGTGAACAGAGCAGGCTCTGCGAAGATGAGGCTTGCCATGGAGGGCCCCGCATGAACCTTCGCCTTGCCTTGCTGGAAGTGGCCGAGCGCCACCGGCTCGACACCGCCGCGCGTGCGCAGCTCATCGATCTGGCCGGCCTGCAGGCCGAGCCGGCGCTGCTGGCGCGCTGGCTGCCGCGCGGCCTGGCGGTGCTGGCCGCGGCCTTGTTCGGCTTCGGCGTGATCCTGTGGATCGCCGCCAACTGGGAAACGCTGGGCCGCTTCGGCCGCTTCGGCCTGCTGATGGCCTTCGTCGGCGTGATGGGCGCGGGCGCGGCGTGGCGGCCGGCTGCGCGCGCTCCGCTGGGCCTGCTGGCGCTGCTGGGCATCGGCGCCTTGTTCGCCTACTTCGGCCAGACCTATCAGACCGGGGCCGACCCCTGGCAGCTGTTCGCGCTGTGGGCCGTGCTCGCGCTGCCGCTGTGCCTGGGCGCGCGCAGCGACGTGCTGTGGGCCCCCTGGGCGCTGGTGGTGGCGACGGCCGTGTCGCTGTGGGTGCATGCGCAGGTGGGCCACCGCTGGCGCGTCGCACCGGAAGACCTGGGCACGCATGCGGCGGCCTGGGGGATGCTGGTGGTGCTGGCCGCCGTGCTGAGCCGCGCGCTGCAGCGCTGGACCGGCGCCGGGCCGTGGGCCTTTCGCACCGCCGTCACGCTGGCGGTGACGGCACTCAGCTTGTCGGCGCTGGGTGGCCTGTTCGACAGCCCGGTCGCGCCGCACTACGGGCTGGGCTTGCTGGTGCTGGCCGTCGGTGCCGGGCTGTTGTGCTGGCGGCCGGCCTTCGACATCTTTGCGCTGAGCGCGGTGGCGCTGGGGCTCAACGTGCTCATCGTCTGCGGCGTGGCGCGGGCCATGTTCGATTCGGGCGGCAGGGACCCGATCGGCCGCCTGCTGGTGCTGGGCCTGCTGGCGGCGGGTCTGCTGGCTGCGTCGGTGAGCGGCATCCTCAAGCTCGCCCGCCGGCAGGGAGCAGCACATGGCTGACCGGCTGCCGGACACGATCGCGCGTGCCATCGCCACCGGCCTGCTGCCGGCCGAGGCCGCGCCGCTGCCGCAGGACGCACGGCCCTGGCCGGTGGTGCTGCTCACCGCGCTCGGGGCCTGGCTCGCGGCCATCCCGCTGCTGATCGTGGTGGGCATGTTGCTGGGCGACCTCGTCACGCGCAGCGTCGGCCCCTACATCGTGGGCCTGCTGGTGCTGGCCGCCGCCCTGGTGGTGCTGCGCTCGCGCGAGCTGCCGCTCTTCGTCGAGCAGCTGGCCGTGCCGGCCCTGCTGGTGGGTGGCGGCAGCCTGGCCTTCGGCGTGCTGCGCGACCTGCCGCCGCGCGGCGGCGCGCTGGTGCTGGCGGCGGTGGCGCTGGCCATCGCCTTGGCCGTGGACCGCGCCTGGCTGCGCGTGCTGCTCGGTGCGCTGATGGCCGGCCTGGTGGGCTTTGCGCTGCTGGAGCCGCGCCTGGGTTTCAGCGGTGCGAAAGAGCTGATGGCCGCCTGGCTGGCGGGCCACGGCCTGCTGCTGATCTGGGCGCTGGCGCTCGCGCTACAGCGGCACCTGCGCGACGGGGCGGCGCTGACCGAATCGCTGGCGGCGGGTTGGCTGCTCGTCACGCTGTTCGGCCTGGCCTGGCTCGCGGGCATGAGCTTTCTGGTGGGTGGCGCGCTCGGTGGCAACGTGCTGGGCGACGTGGCGCGCGAGCTTGGCGGCGCGCGGCAGCGCGAGGGTGGGGCCGGGTGGGTCCAGCCGATGGCCAGTGCGCTGTTCGCGGCGGCGGGTGCGCTGTTGGCGGCGCGTGCCTGGCCGCTGCTGCGCCAGCCGGTGTGGGCGCTGGTGGGGGTGGTGGTGGTTGCGCTGGCCTGGCTGCTGCCCACGCTCGGCGGCGTGGGGCTGGCCCTGGCGCTGAGCGCCAGCACGCAGCGCTGGCGCCTGGCCGCGGTGGCCGGCGTGGCGGCGGCCTGGGTGATCGGCAGCTTCTACTACCAGCTGGCCTGGCCGCTGGCGAGCAAGGCGGCACTGCTGGCGGGTGCGGGGGCGGTGCTGGGCGTGCTGGCGTGGTGGTTGTTGCGTGGCGATGTGCGTGGCGATGTCGCCTCGGCGGCGCCGCCGCCGCGAGGCCGCGCTGCCGGGTGGCTGGCCGGCGGCACGGTGGCCACGCTGGCGGTGGCCAGCTTTGCGATCTGGCAGAAGCAGGATGTCATCGCGCACGGCCAGCCGGTGTTCGTGGAGCTCGCACCCGTCGACCCGCGCTCGCTGATGCAGGGCGACTACATGGCGCTCAACTTCCGCCTGCCCGATGGCGTGTGGAAGCTCGCGCCCCCCGGCGTGCTGGCCGGGCGCCCGCGCGTGCTGGCGCGGCGCGATGCGCGCGGCGTGGCCACGCTGGTGCAGGTGGCTGCGCCGGGCCAGGCCCCGCTGCCCGACGAGTTGCTGATTCAGCTCGCGCCGAAGAACGGCCGCTGGGCACTGGTGACCGATGCCTGGTTCTTCCGCGAAGGCGAGGGCGAGCGCTGGGCGAAGGCCAAGTACGGCGAGTTCCGCGTGGCACCCGATGGCCGCGCCCTGCTGGTCGGCATGGCCGATGCCGACCTCAAACCGATACAACCTTAGGAGACCCCGATGAGTGCCCCCCTCGACGCCGTGATCGACGCCTTGCTGACCGCACGCCGCACGCGCAGCGGCAGCGACGCGACCTCCCTCTCGGTGCCCACCGCCGACGACGCCTACCTGGTGCAGGCCGCCATGGCCAACGAGCTGGGCTGGTTCGATGACGGGCCGGCGCGGCACTGGAAGTCCGGCGGCGCCTCGCGCAGCGCGGTGATGACGCACGCACCGCTGCCGCCCGCGGGCATCTGGGCCAGCCCCGCCGATGCACGAGACTGGCCGTTCCGCCTGCGCTACATCGAGGCCGAGGTGGCGTTGCGGCTGGGGCGCGATGTCGATGCAGACCGCGCGGCCGGTCTCGACATGGACAGCGCCCGTGCGCTGGTCGACGCGATGGCAGTCAGCATCGAGATCGTCGACTCGCGCTGGCAGCAGGCCTTTGCTGCGCCGCAGCTGCTGCGCCTGGCCGACCTGCAGTCGCACGGCGCGCTGGTGCTCGGGGCGTGGCAGCCGTACGCCCAGCGCGACTGGCTGGCGCAAGGCTGCCGCGTGCAGATCGGCGATCGCGTGAGCGAGCACCGCGGCAGCCACAGCTGCGGCGATCCGGCCTGGGTGCTGCCCGACTGGCTGCGCCATGCCACGCGCGACGGCGAGGTGCTGCCCGCCGGCAGCGTGGTGAGCACCGGCACCTGGTGCGGCGCGCTGGAGGCGCATGCCGGTGAGCTGGTGGTGGTGCAGTTCGACGGCCTCGGCGAAGCGCGCGTGCAGCTCTGATTCCCTGACGGCAAGGCCCTTGTGCACGCTCGGCTGCCTCTTGATATGATCATCATCATCTAATCACCAACCCCAGGAGCCGCACATGCCGAATGCCGTGATTGCCGGGTACGCCCGCACCCCGTTCCACTTCGCCAAGAAGGGCCGCCTGATCGGCGTGCGGCCCGACGACCTGGCCGCCACCGCGGTGCGCGGGCTGGTCGAGCGCACCGGCGTGAACCCGAAGGACATCGAAGACCTGATCCTCGGCTGCTCGTATCCCGAGGCCGAGCAGGGCAGCAACATGGCGCGGCTGGTGGTGTTCCTGGCCGGCCTGCCGATCGAGGTGGCGGGCACCACGGTGAACCGCTTCTGCGGCTCGTCGATGACCTCGGTGCACATCGCCGCCGGGCAGATCGCCATCGGCGCGGGTGAGGTGTTCGTCTGCGCCGGCGTGGAGTCGATGACGCGCGTGCCGCAGGGCGGCTTCAACCACTCGCCCAACCCACAGCTGATGCAGAGCTTCGCCCAGGCCTACATGAGCATGGGCGAGACCGCGGAGAACGTGGCGCAGCGCTACGGCATCTCGCGCGTGGCGCAGGAGGAGCTGGCGGTCGAGTCGCACCGCAAGGCGGCGCGGGCGCAGGAGCTGGGGCTGCTGCGCGACGAGATCGTGCCGGTGAGCACCGCCGAGGGCGTGGTCGATGCCGATGGGTGCATCCGCCCGACCACCTCGATGGCCGGGCTCGCGGGGCTCAAGCTTGCCTTCCGTGCGGACGGCAGCGTGACGGCCGGCACCTCGTCACCGCTGACCGACGGCGCTGCGGCGGTGCTGGTGTGTTCCGAGGACTATGCGAAGCGCCACGGCTTGCCGGTGCTGGCCCGCATCCGCTCGACCGCGGTGGTCGGCTGCGCGCCCGACGAGATGGGCATGGGGCCGGTGCCCGCGGTGCGCAAGGCGCTGGCCCGGGCCGGGCTCACGGTGGATGACCTCGACGTGGTCGAGATCAACGAGGCCTTCGGCAGCCAGGCGGTGGCTTGCCTGCGCGAGCTGAAGATTCCGCTGGCCAAGGTGAACCTCGATGGCGGCGGTTTGTCGATCGGCCACCCGCTGGGGGCGACGGGGGCGCGCATCACCGGCAAGGCGGCGGCGCTGCTCCAGCGCACGGGTGGGCGGTATGCCATCGCCACGCAGTGCATCGGGGGCGGGCAGGGAATCGCGACGGTGCTGGAGGTGGTGTAGTCGGAGCGGGGCTTCGATACCTCA
>NZ_DASSRA010000192.1:0-4264 GCF_035702065.1 Rhizobacter sp. | reverse complement strand
CTGGTTGCTCACGTAGACCTTGCCCGAGGCGGGGTTCACCGCCACGTTGAAGAGCGTGGTGCCCACGCCCGAGACGCGGCCCGTCACCGTGGGCAGCGTGCCGGTGGTGTCGATGGTGAAGACGTCGTAGTCGGGCAGGTTGATCTTGACGCGGCTGCTCCAGTTGGTCGGTGCAACGCCGCGCGTGGGGTCGCCGTTGTCGATCCACTGGCCGGCGGCGTTCTTCTGCACGATCAGGCTGACCCTGGGCGCTGCGTTGCCGTTGGCATCGGTCGTGGGAGACGGCAGCGTGAGCCCGCCGTCGCCCAGGTCTTCATTCAGCACCGTGGTCTTGTTGCCGGAGTTGAACACCGCGGCATACACGCGCGTGCCGGCCGGGTTCTTGGCGAGGCCACGCAGGGTGTCGCCGAACATGTTCAGGCGCGTGGCCGGAGCGCCACCGAGCTTGGTGCCCACGTTGGCCACGTCATACACCCACACGTCGGCACGGCCGACGCCCGCGGTGGTGAGCTGCGGGTCGAAGCCGGTGTTCTGGCCGCGGTGTGCGGCGGTGATGAAGGCCCACTTGTTGTTGGCGCCGGCGAACAGGATGTCGCGCGGTTCGTCGCCCACGAGCAGCGTGTTGACCACACGCGCGGGGCTGGTCGACACGTCGACGATGCTCACGCTGTCGGACAGGTGGTTGACCACCCACAGCTGGTTGTCGTTGGCCAATGCCAGGGCGACCGGCTCCAGGCCGACCGGGATGGACTCGGTCAGCACCGGCACGCCCGATTGCGTGTTGTAGACCTCGACGCGGTTGTCGGGCGTGTTGACCACGTACAGCTTGAGGCCGTTGCTGGAGAGCGCCATAGGCCGGACATGGCCGCTCTCGAAGGTGGCGAACTTGCCGATGGCCGGCTTGGGCACGGAGCCGGTGCTGCCGCCCCCGGGCGTGCCTTCGAGCGCCACGTTGTTGACCGTGTAGCTCTCGAGCGCGCTGTTGGCGCTGACGCGGAAGCGCAGGCGCAGCGTGGAGATGCCCGCGGCCGAGGCCGGCAGCGAGAAGCTCACGCGCGCCGACGTGGTGGCGGTGGTGGCTTCGAGCGCGTTGTAGGTGGAGCCGTCGGTCGAGTACTCGGCCGTGCCGCTCTCGCCTGCGTCCAGGCCCACGGTGACGCGGTCGAAGCTGACCTTGATGTCGGTGTAACCCACGGTGCTGAGGGCCGGCGAGGTGATCTGGCCATCGGTGCTCAGCAGGGCGGCGGTCAGCTTGGCGCCGGCGCTGCTGGTGGACACCGAACCCGCCGAGGTGAACGAACCCAGCCCGCTGGCGAAGCTTTGCTGGAGGATCACGTCGGCATGGGCGCTGCCGGCCATGGCGCTCAGGCCGATGCCGAGCGCGAGCAAGGGAATGCGGAACCGCCCCAATGCGGCTCCCCTGAGGGAAGGCTTCATGTTGTCTCCTCGTTGCCGGGGCAACGTTGTGTGGTTACCGAGCCCCCGCCTGTCTGTGCGCAGGCGGTGAGACGCTGAAACCGATCCACAACAACCCGGAAACGTGAAGTTGTGGACAGATTCGCACGCAGGTGCAATTCTGTCCGCGCGTGCACTTTTTAGGGTGAACCGCGACTGAACAGGGCCGGTGCGAACCCTGAGAAGGAGACGGGGAAACTAGAACGCGACGGCTTGCCCGTCGCGCCGCGGGTCGCTCGCGGCCACGTAGCCGTCAACGGCCGGGTCGCCCAGGCGCCAGATGAACTGGCCGGCGCCGAAGTCCTGGTACGAGTCCTGGATCACTTCCATCACATGGCCCCGCTCGGCGAGGCCCTGCACAGTGGCAGGGTTCATGGCGCTCTCGACGTTGATCTCCAGGCCCTGGTTGAAGCGCCAGCGCGGCGCATCGCAGGCGGCCTGGGGGTTCTGCCGGTAGTCGAGCATGCGCACCAGGGTCTGCATGTGGCCTTGCGGCTGCATGTTGGCGCCCATCACGCCGTAGCTCATCACGGGCTTGCCATCCTTGGTGAGGAAGGCCGGGATGATGGTGTGGAAGGGGCGCTTGCCCGGGGCCACCACGTTGGGGCTCTTGGGGTCGAGGTTGAAAGCGTGGCCACGGTTCTGCATCGACAAGCCGTAGCCCGGCACCACCGCGCCCGAGCCGAAGCCCATGAAGTTGCTCTGGATGAAGCTGACCATCATGCCGCTCTCGTCGGCCGCGGTCAGGTAGATGGTGCCGCCCTTCACCGGGTTGCCGGCGCCGAAGTCTTGCGCCCGCTTCATGTCGATGAGCTTGGCGCGCGAGGCGAGGTAGGCGTCATCGAGCAGCTGCTCGGCGGTGACTTCCATGCTCGCGGGCTCGGACACGTAGCGGTAGATGTCGGCGAAGGCGAGCTTCATGGCTTCGATCTGCAGGTGCTGCGAATCGACGCCGTCGACCTTCATCGACGACAGGTCGAAGTTCGACAGAATGCCCAGCGCCATCAGCGCCGAGATGCCCTGCCCGTTGGGCGGGATCTCGTGCAGGGTGTGGCTGCCATAGGTCTTGCCCAGCGGCGTGACCCATTCGGGCCGGTAGGCCGCGAAGTCTTCGACCGTGATGGCCGCGCCGTGCGCCCGTGCGTGCCTCGCGGCGGCCTCTGCAATCTCGCCGCCGTAGTAGGCAGCACCCTTGCTCTGCGCAATCAGCTTGAGCGACCGGGCCGCCCCGGCAAAGCGGAACAGCTCGCCCACGTTCGGTGCCCGCCCGTGCGGCATGAAGGCTTCGGCAAAGCCCGGCTGGTCGAGCAGCACCGGCACGGCGGCGGCCCACTTCTGCTGCACCACCACCGGCACGGCATAGCCGCGCTCGGCAATCTCGATCGCGGGCTCCAGCAGGTCGGCAAAGGGCAGCTTGCCGAAGCGTTCGCTCAAGGCCACCCAGCTGGCCACGGCCCCGGGCACGGTGACACTGTCCCAGCCGCGCACCGGTGGGCTTTTGGCGTCGGCGCCGTACTTCTTCTTGAAGTACTCGGGCGTCCACGCCTGGGGCGCGCGGCCGGATGCATTGAGGCCGTGCAGCTTGTGGCCGTCCCAGAGGATGCAGAAGGAGTCCGAACCGAGGCCGTTGCTCACCGGCTCGACGATGGTCATGACGGCCGCCGCGGCGATCGCCGCATCGACCGCGTTGCCACCCTTGAGCAGCATGCGCGTGCCGGCATGTGCCGCGACGGGGTGCGAGGTGGAGACGATGTTGCGCCCGAAAACAGGCAGGCGCTGGGTGGTGTAGCCGGCGGTCCAGTCGAAGGTGTGTGTCATGGGGTCTCAGGTCCTTTGTTCCGTAGCGTAGTGCGAAAGCAAGCTGCGCTCCACCAACGAACAAGCCGCCCGAAGGCGGCCTGTGTGCACAAACTGCGCGGGAACGGTCACTCCTCGACGAAGGCCTCTTCGCGCCGCTTCTTGATCGACGGCAGCATCACGATCACCACCATCAGCGCGGCGGCGATCAGCAGGCCGGCCGACAGCGGGCGGACGATGAAGGTGCTCCAGTCACCACGCGAAAGCAGCAAGGCGCGGCGCAGGTTCTCTTCCATCATGGGGCCGAGGATGAAGCCGAGCAGCAAGGGGGCGCCCTCGCAGCCCAACTTGTAGAAGAGGTAGCCGACCACGGCGAACAGCGCCGTCATGTAGACATCGAAGTTGTTGTTGTTCAGCGTGTAGACGCCGATGCAGCAGAACAGCGTGATGGCCGGGAAGAGGAACCGGTAGGGCACGGTCAGCAGCTTGATCCAGATGCCGATCAGCGGCAGGTTCAGCACCACGAGCATCAGGTTGCCGACCCACATCGAGGCGATCAGGCCCCAGAAGAGCTGCGGGTTGCTGCTCATGACCTGCGGGCCGGGCTGGATGCCCTTGATCGTCATCGCGCCCACCATCAGTGCCATCACGGCGTTCGGCGGAATGCCCAGAGTGAGCATCGGGATGAACGAGGTCTGCGCACCAGCGTTGTTGGCAGATTCGGGGCCGGCCACGCCGCGGATGTCGCCTTTGCCGAAGCGGCCGTCGGAGCCGGCCATCTTCTTCTCGAGGGTGTAGGCCGCAAATGAAGCCAGCAGCGCACCACCCCCCGGCAGCACGCCCAGCAGCGAGCCGAGGGCCGTGCCGCGCAGCACCGCCGGCCAGGCCTGCTGGAACTCTTCTTTCGTCGGCCACAGGCGGCCAATGACGGAGGTGACCCGACGGACACCTTCCGTCTTCTCGAGGTTGGTGATGATCTCGGCGATGCCGAACACGCCCATCGCCAGAGCCA
>NZ_DASSRA010000191.1:0-8419 GCF_035702065.1 Rhizobacter sp. | reverse complement strand
CACCGTGCGAACAGCGCCATCTTCATGGTGCGTGTAGATCGACGGAGCCGCAAGCCAGTCTGGAGACACTGCCTTGGACCACTCCAGCAGCGCCGAATCCACCTGCGTGCGCTCCTGACGCAGCGCAGAGAAGTGGTCGTGAAGATCACCCTCGCACTCGACAAAGTCCGCATCGTTGGTAAAGCTCGCCAGGAACATCAGATCGCAAGCCAGGATGTGATTCAGCGTGCCATGAATCGACTGGAAATAGGCTCCCAGATCCCGCTTCCGATCCACATCGCTCAGCCCCTCGCACAGTGCGTACATCTTCTCGTTCATCCATGCGTTGTAGGTGGCCATGACGAGGCAGTAGTGACTTGTGATCATTGCGAACTCCAAAGACGCGACGTCTCTCTCGATGGAAGCTGTGAATTGCCGTTCCTGTTGGCGCGACCTGGCCGACTGCTTACTGGCCCCCGCGCCCTTCTGCTCTTCTACGACGATCGAGAGGGCCGCGTTTCGACAAGCCAAACAACGATTTGTCCCGAGGAGCAAGACCCCCGACGGCGCCGCTGCGCCAAGGGGTCGTGAAAACCTGGCGATCGAGGCGCTGATGCTTCGGTGCGTCCGGATGCGCATGCCGGCACCCGCCCTTCTTGCCGCAACTTCGGAGGTCGCGCCTTCCACGCCGTCAGGCAGCCCCGCCCAGGTGGGCGCAACCCCAGTGTGCCGCGAGCTGTGTGGCGGAATCCAGCGCAGCTGCGCAAGGTGAACCGGCGGGCAGGCACATGGGTTGCCGGATGGAGAGACCGGGCCTTTCTCAGCAAGGCAGCGAAAGCGGCAACCGGGCAGGCAACCAGGGCGGCAGCTCGGGAGGTCAGTCAGGCCGGCAACAAGACGGCTCGTAAGAAGAGCGCCGTCGCCCTCACTCCAACTCCCGCAACTTGCGGTACAGCGTGTTCCGGCTGATCCCCAGCCGGCGCGCTGCTTCCGACATGTTGCCGTGGCTGTCGCGCACGGCCTGTTGAACGCAGCGGGCGGACTGCAGGCGCAGGTTGGTGTCGGTGTCCTGCACGCCACGCGGCAGCGGCTGGCCCATCAGCTCCTCGACCAGGTCGTCGGGCAGGTGCGACCAGGCGAGCACCGTCTCGTCATCACCCATCAGCGCGCACGCGGTGCGCAGCACGTTGCACAGCTGGCGCAGGTTGCCCGGCCAGCGGAAGCGCGCAAAGGCGGCTGACACGTCGGGTGCGAGTTGCAACTCGCGCCGCGGTGCGAGCTCGCGCAGCATGGCCGCCACGAGCGCGCTCAGGTCGCCGCGCTCGCGCAGGGCTGGCAGTGAGAGCGACAGGCCGTTGATGCGGTAGTACAGGTCTTCGCGGAAGCGGCCCGCGTCCACCTCCTCGCGCAGCCGGCGGTGGGTGGCGCAGACGAGCTGGAAGTCCACCGCCACCGGCTTGCCGCCGCCGAGCGGCGTGACGCTGCGTTCCTGCAGCACGCGCAGCAGGCGGGCCTGCATGGCCAGCGGCATGTCGCCGATCTCGTCGAGAAAGAGCGTGCCGCCGTGCGCTTCACGGATGCGGCCCGGCGCGCCGTCGCGGCCGGCACCGGTGAAGGCGCCGGGGCGGTAGCCGAAGAGTTCGGCCTCGATCAGCGTCTCGGGCAGCGCGGCGCAGTTGACGGCGACGAAGGGGCCTTCGCGTCGCGGCCCGCTGTTGTGGCAGGCGCGGGCGAACAGCTCCTTGCCCACGCCCGACTCGCCTTGCAGCAGCAGGGCGATGGGCTTGTCGATGACGCGGCGGGCGCGGCCGATGACGGCCTGCATGGCGGCGTCGCCGGTGTCGAGTGCGGCCAGCGCATCGGCCGGCGCGGGCTGCGCGCTGCGCGGGGCCACGCCGCTGTTGATGCTGGCGCGCCCGCTGTCCAGGCGCACCCACAGCGTGCCGCCATCGGGGCGGCGCACGGCGGTGGGCAACCGGGTGGCGCGGCCGTTGCTCATCAAGGCCGACAAGCCGAGCGACAACACGCGCTCGATGCACAGCGTGCCGATGGCGCTGCGCGGCAGGCCCAGCATCTCCAGCGCGATCGAGTTGGCGCCGACGATCCAGCCGTCGTCCGACAGCGCCACCAGCCCTTCGGTGACGGTGGCTATGCCTTCGGGCTGCGCATGCAGGCGCAGCCGCATCGCGTGGCCGTGCTGCGCCTCGAAGAGCTGGTGCTCGATCATGCAGGCCGATGAACGCACCAGGCCCAGCGTGTGCGGGTGGTAGCCGCGGTGGTCGCCCGAGATGTCGAGCACGCCCAGCAATTGCCCCGCCGGGTCGGCGATGGGCGCGGCGGCGCAGGTGAGGAAGGCGTTGCGCTCCAGGTAGTGCTCGGCGCCGTGCACGACCACGGGCGCGCCATCGGCCAGTGCGGTGCCGATGGCATTGGTGCCACGCCATTGCTCGTGCCAGATGGCGCCGGGGCGCAGCGCCACGCGGGCCGCCTTGTCGGTGAAGCCGGCGTCGCCCAGCGCGTGCAGCAGCATGCCCTGCGGGTCGGCCAGGATCACCATGCTGTTGCTGTCGCGAATCTGCGCGCACAGGAACTCCATCACCGGCCGCGCATGCGAGACCAGGGCACGGCGGTGTTCGAGCGCGCGCGCGAGCTGCGCGCCCGAGGCGTGCGGCGCACCCGGCGTGCGGCCGTCGGGGGCGAGGCCGAAGTCGCGACTGCGGCACCAGCTGGCCTGCAGCGTGGGGGCGATCAGGCCGTGGGCCAGCTCGCCTTCTTCGAGCCACTGGCGGCGTGCTTCACGCAATCTGCCCGAAGGCGTGCGGGTGGCGAGGGCGTGTGCGGCCATGGCGTTGTCTCCTTCGGTGGCCCTGTGCGGGCTCTGTCGAACTGCGTGCCACAAGGGTAGCGACTGCGCTGCGGCCGCAAAGCGGTTCAGCACGAATCGGGTGGGGTGTTGTCCCGTTTGAGGACAGGTGTCTCCCGCGCGGCGCGATCGACACAGTGTGGGCCTCCCACCTGACGGGTTTCTTGCGCCGGAAATACCCCTTCGTTGTTGAACCGGCCCTGGCACGCCGGATGCGATGCGGCGCCTCGGCACTACCCATCAACCAGGCATCAGGAGACAACCATGCTTTACGCCAGCCCCAACACCCCCAACGCCAAGCTTGCCTTCAAGCCGCAGTACGACAACTTCATCAACGGCAAGTTCCAGCCGCCGGTGAAGGGCCAGTACTTCGACGTGGTCACGCCGATCAGCGGCAAGGTCTACACGAAGGCGGCACGCTCGACCGCCGAAGACATCGAGCTCGCCCTCGACGCGGCCCACGCTGCCAAGGCCAAATGGGGTGCCACCAACGCCGCCGAGCGCGCCAACATCCTGCTCAAGATCGCCGACCGCATCGAGCAGAACCTGGAGCTGCTGGCCTATGCCGAGACGGTGGACAACGGCAAGCCGATCCGCGAGACGCTGAACGCCGACATCCCGCTCGCGGCCGACCACTTCCGCTACTTCGCCGGCTGCCTGCGCGCGCAGGAAGGCGCGCTGAGCCAGATCGACGACAACACCGTGGCCTACCACTTCCACGAGCCGCTGGGCGTCGTCGGCCAGATCATCCCGTGGAACTTCCCCATCCTGATGGCGGCGTGGAAGCTCGCGCCCGCGCTCGGCGCCGGCAACTGCGTGGTGCTCAAGCCGGCCGAGTCGACGCCGGTGAGCATCCTGGTGCTGACCGAGCTGATCGCCGACCTGCTGCCGCCCGGCGTGCTCAACATCGTCAACGGCTACGGCAAGGAGGCCGGCACGCCGCTGGCCACCAGCAAGCGCATCGCCAAGATCGCCTTCACCGGCTCCACCGCCACCGGCCGCGTGATCGCGCAGGCGGCCGCCACCAACCTGATCCCCGCCACGCTGGAGCTGGGCGGCAAGAGCCCGAACGTGTTCTTCGAGGACGTGATGGCGCACGACGACGCCTTCCTCGACAAGGCCATCGAAGGCCTGGTGCTGTTCGCCTTCAACCAGGGCGAGGTGTGCACCTGCCCGAGCCGCGCGCTGGTGCAGGAGTCGATCTACGACCGCTTCATCGAGCGCGCACTCAAGCGCGTGGCGGCCATCAAGCAGGGCAGCCCGCTCGATACCGAGACCATGATGGGCGCCCAGGCCTCGGCCATGCAGATGGACAAGATCATGTCCTACCTCGAGGTGGGCAAGCAGGAAGGCGCCAAGGTGCTGATCGGCGGCGACCGCAACCTGCTCGGCGGCGAGCTCGCCGGTGGCTACTACATCCAGCCCACGCTCTTCAAGGGCACGAACAACATGCGCGTCTTCCGCGAAGAGATCTTCGGGCCGGTGCTGGCCGTGGCGACCTTCAAGGACGAGGCCGAGGCGCTGCAGATCGCCAACGACACGCCCTACGGCCTGGGCGCCGGCGTGTGGACGCGCGACGGCAGCCGTGCCTACCGCATGGGCCGGGCCATCCAGGCCGGCCGTGTGTGGACCAACTGCTACCACGCCTACCCGGCGCATGCGGCCTTCGGTGGCTACAAGGAATCGGGCATCGGCCGCGAGACGCACAAGGCCATGCTCGACCACTACCAGCAGACCAAGAACCTGCTGGTGAGCTACTCGCCGAACGCGCTGGGCTTCTTCTGACGCGGGGCAGGCACCATGAACAACACCACCATGCGCATCACCTGCGCAGCGGCAGCCTGCGCGCTGCTGGCCGGCGCCGCCTTCGGCGCCACCTCCGCCCGCGATGCCGAAGCCAACGGTTGGGCCATGTACGGCCGCGGCTACGACAACACCCGCTTCTCGCCGCTCAAACAGGTCAGCACGGCCAACGTGGGCAAGCTGAAGCTGGCGTTCTCGTTCCAGCTTGGCTCGCTGCGATCGAACGAGTCGTCGCCCATCGTCATTGGCGACACGATGTACGTGAGCACCTCGTGGGGCCCGAAGTACGTCTACGCGCTCGACGCCCGCACCGGCAAGACGAAGTGGACCTACCAGCCCGAGGTGCCCGACGACACGCTGCAGTACGCCTGCTGCGACGTCAACAACCGCGGCGTGACGTATGCCGACGGCAAGATCTTCGTCGGCCGGCTCGACGGCAAGCTCTCGGCCGTGGACGCCAGCAACGGCAAGGAGCTGTGGACCACGACGGTGGTCGACTACAAGCAGGGCTCGGTCATCACCTCGCCGCCACTCGTCGTGCGCAACATGGTGATCACCGGCTTTGGCGGCGGCGAGTACGGCGCGCGCGGCAGCCTGCAGGCCTACGACGTGGCCACCGGCAAGGAGCTGTGGAAGACCTGGACGGTGCCCGGCCCCGGCGAAGCCCACAACGACAGCTGGAAGGGCGACAGCTGGCAGCACGGCGGCGCGGTGCCCTGGCTGATCGGCTCCTACGACGCCAAGACCGACACCATCTTCTGGGGCACCTCCAACCCCGGCCCCTGGAACACCGTGGTGCGCAGCAGCGGCGACGGCAACTACGGCAAGCTGACCAACCTGTACTCGGCCAGCACGATTGCCTTCGACGCGGCCAGCGGCAAGATCAAGTGGTGGGTGCAGGCCACGCCCGCCGACGCGTGGGACTACGACGGCGTCAACGAGCTGGTGCTGGCCGACCTCAACATCGCGGGCGCGAAGACGCCGGTCTACATGAAGGCCGACCGCAACGGCTTCTTCTACGTGGTCAACCGCGAGAGCGGCAAGATCCTCTCGGCCGAGAAGTACGTGCCGACGACCTGGGCCTCGAAGATCGACGTGGCGACCGGCAAGCCCAGCGAAGACCCCGACAAGCGGCCCGGCCCCAACCACCCGGTGAAGGGCGTGTGCCCCAACCTCATCGGCGGCAAGAACTGGCAGCCGATGTCGTTCAACCCGCAGACCGGCCTGGTGTACATCCCGAGCAACAACGTCTGCATGGACTGGTCGGTGAGCGAGGTCAACTACCGCAAGGGTGTGTTCTACCTGGGCGCCGACTTCCCCACCCAGCCCGGCCCCGGCGGCTACATGGGCGAGCTGATGGCCTGGGACCCGGTCAAGCAGAAGAAGGTGTGGGGCGTGAAGACCGACCTGCCCTTCAACGGCGGCACGCTCACCACCGCGGGCAACCTCACTTTCTGGGGCGACCTGCACGGCGTCTTCCACGCCTACGACGCCAAGAACGGCAAGGAGCTGTGGAAGATGCCGCTGGGTTCGGGCATCGGCGCGGGGCCGATCAGCTACGCGGTCGATGGCAAGCAGTACGTGGCGGTGGTGGTGGGGCGCACCGCGTCCATTCCCGCCTTCCTGGGCGAGGTGGGCAAGAAGATGACGGAGGCCACGCCCGAGGGCGGCGCGCTGTTCGTCTTTGCGCTGGAGTGATGGCCATGAAGAAAGCCGTTCAACTCCTCGGCCTGCTGGCGGCCCTGGCCTGCGGGGCCGCCAGCGCGCAGGCCTCCGCGGCACCGCTGCGCCTGTGCGCCGACCCCGCCAACCTGCCCTTCAGCAGCAACGCGCCCGAGGCGGCCCAGGCGGGCACGCCGGGCCTCTACGTGGAAGTGGCGCAGGCCGTGGCCCAGGCGCTCGGCCGCCCGCTGGAGACCGTGTGGTCGCTCAGCTACTTCGGCAAGCGCAACCTGCGCACCACCCTGCTGGCCGGTCAGTGCGACCTCGCGGTCGGCCTGCCGGCGGTGAGCGACTTCATGGGCCCGCGCGTGGTCTTCACGCGGCCCATCCTCACCCTCGGCTACGCGCTGGTGGTGGCGAAGGACCGCCCCGTCGGCGGCATCGACGACTTGGTCGGGCTGCGCGTGGCGGTGCAGTTCAACTCGCCGCCGCAAGGCCTGCTGGCGGCGCGCGGCGACATCACCTCCGTCACCGCCATGGACCCGGAAGAAGCCATGCGCAAGCTCGCCGCCGGCGAGGCCGATGCCGCGTTCGTGTGGGGCCCGAGTGCAGGCTACATCAACCACACCGCGCTGCACGGCCGCTTCAAGCTGGTCGCCATCGACGCGCCGCAGATGCAGTTCCCCGCGGCGATCGGCGTGGCCCGCAAGCAGGCCGCGCTGCGCGACGAGATCGATGCCACGCTGCCGGCGCTGCAGCCGCGCATCCAGGCGCTGAGCGCCAAGTACGCCGTCGCGATGGGGCCGGGCCTGGCGCTCGCCAACGCGGGGCTGGTGCAGGCGGTGGCCACGCAGTCGGCCCCGCAGGGCGAAGTGGCCAAAGGCAAGGAGATCTTCAACGGCACCTGCGCCCACTGCCACGGCCCGAACGCGGTGGTCGAAGACCGCAAGATCAACCTGCGCCGCCTGCAGATCAAGTACCCCGAGCAGATGGAAGAGGTCTACTTCACCACGGTGAACAACGGCCGCCCGAGCAAGGGCATGCCGGCCTGGAAGGAGGTGTTCAAGCCGCAGGACTTCGTGGACATCCTGGCCTACCTGAAGACGCTGCAGGAGCCGAAGTGATGCTTGTGTCGGGCGGATCCTGATGTCGGTCGGGGCCGTGGGAGTGATCGGCGAATCAGCTTCTGGTCACAGGACGGTGCCGGTATCGGCACGTCGGGGTTGCGCAAGCAGCCGGGCGCATTCACCGATCACGCGGTCGAAGACAAGGCCTCCGAGATGAACATGCTGAGCGCGCAGAACTGCGCAGGCGTAGCGCTGTTGGCAAATGGAGGCGTGGTCAGTCGAGCTCGACGCAGATATCCGCGAGGCCTTAGGCAAGCACACGCTGACGCCAGCGATGCTGTCCGGCCAGCAGAAGGACGGGCTGCGAGCGCCGGGGGCTTACTGCGGATAGTTTGCTGACGGGCATCGCTCAGGCATGTCGACGCTGGGGGGCTTCATTCAAAAAGTGACCTCGGTATCGCCGGGCTGCCAGGCGACGAACTTCGTCATGACCGCCTCGAACAAGGTGGAATGGACGATTCGTTTTGTCCAAGCTTGCAGCGGCTCGAACGGTGCGCTGTCGAACCAGCCCGGGTCGACAGCCGCGAACTGCCGGATGAACGGCGCGATGGCCATGTCAGCCAACGACGGCGTGTCACGCAGCAGAAAAGGACGATCCACCAGACGCCTGTTCAACGGCGCCAGCATCAGGTCAACAGCGTCGTCGCGCCAGGCTTGCATCGGGCGCTCGGGGTGGCGCGACGCGTACTTGTAGCGGTCGAGCGCATGCTTGAAGGGCCCGTCATTGAGAGCGATCAACGCGAGTGCTTCCTCCTGCTCTCGAAGACGAAGCCATCCTTGCGGGTCATGCTGCTCGAGCGCCCAGCGCATGATGTCCAGGCTCTCTTCCAGCACGTGGCCGTTGGGCAGCTGCAGTGGCAGTTCGGTCACGATGAAGTCCTCGTTGAGGGACTTCAAGGTGGCGCTGGCGACGTTGGCCGGATACGCGTTGGGCCACTGCGGCAAGGTCGTGTAGTGAGCGTTGGTCATGAGCAGGGATTCTCTC
>NZ_DASSRA010000190.1:0-8515 GCF_035702065.1 Rhizobacter sp. | reverse complement strand
GCATTGGAGACCGTGGTGCGGCTGATGCCGAGCGCGGCGGCCACATCGGCCAAGGTGAGGCGCACTCGCCCACGTGGGGCGTCGGGTGGCGCGGGGGTGGTCTCGTCGGTGCCCATGGTGAGGGCGGAGTGTAGAGGCCGGCACAAACAGGGCGCAGGCGTTCAATCTCCCGTGGGCCCTGACCTACCGCCCATCGCGTTCGCAGCGAGACGATCAATCGCGCGAAGCCCCGTTCGCCGGAACGCGCCGCTGCGGCTTGCGCGCGCCCTCGACCAGCAGCTCCATGAAGCGCTGCGCCAGCGGCGGCAAGGTGGCACCCTGCCGCGTCAGCACGCCGATCTGCCGTTTGAGGCGGGCCTCGGCGAACGGCAGCACCGAGAACTGCCCCGCCGGGTGGCTGTCGAGCACCGACTCGCTCTGGATCGCGACCAGGTCGCTGTGGAGAAGCAGGTCGGCCAAGGGGGCCGTCGTGTTGCTCACCTCGATGGCGACCTGGGGCGCCGGCAGGCCGGCCGCGGCGAGCACGGCCTCGATCTGGAGCCGGGCAGCCACATCAGGCCCGGGCAGCATCCACTGCGCGTGTGCGAGATCCTTGAGGCGCAGCCGGCTGCGCGCCAGCAGCGGGTGGCCGGGCCGCACCACCATGCACAGGTCGTCCGACATCAGCGCGACGGCGTCGAGGTCCGGCGGCGGCTCCTCGGGCAGTGCGTTGATGCTGAGGTCGATGTCCCCGCGCCGCAGCGCCGGGAGCAACACGTCGTTGAGGTTGATGTTGACCTTCAGCCGCGCTGCCGGCCGCTGGCGGTGCAGCTGCAGGCAGGCCGGCAGAAACAGAGGCCGGACGTACAGCGGAGACACGCCGACCCGCAGCACGCCCATGGCCCCGAGGTGCATGTCCGCGGCCTCCTTGATCGCATCGCCCAGCGTCGCACGCAGAGCGTGTGTGCGTTCGTGGAAGTGCCGGGCCGCGGCCGTCAGCGCCATGCCACGGCTGCCGCGCTGGAACAAGGGGAAGCCCAGCTCGCGCTCCAGCCGCTGGACGCCCTTGCTCACCGCCGGCTGCGAGATGCCCAGCTCGGCGGCCGCGCGCCGGACCTGCCCGTGCCGCACGACCGCCAGGAAGTAATCGATGTCGTCAAGGCGAACCGTCATGGCCTGAGAGATGCCTCATGGTTATCAACAGGGTCGCTTTGATTATCGATTGGCGGGGGAATGCCTTCAAGAATGCATGCCTCGCGAGCACCGCGCTCGCACCCCCTCCCCGAGGCGCTGCCATGAACTCACCCACTTTCACCCCACAGCAGAACATCCGGCGCCGCACCCTGCTCGCGCTCGGCGCCAGTACGTTCGCCGCCGGCTGGCTGCCTGCTTCTGCCTCGGCAGCAGACAGCTGGAACGCCGGCGAGGTGGTCCACCTGATTCCCACGGCCAGCCACGAGCGGCTGCTCATCAAGGTCTCGTTGCGGCGACCGCTCGCCCAGCCGCCGCGGCTGCTCGTCGATGGGCGGCCCACGGCGGGCGTCATGACGGATCGGCTCGGCCGCTTCTGGCGATTCGATGTGCGGGGCTTGCCGCCGGCGACGCGGCACGAGCTGCGCATCGTGGAAGCGCAGGGCCAGCCCCTGTGCGACGCCTGGCCGCTGTCCACCCTGCCCGCACCCGACGCGGCGCCCGAGCACGTGCGGCTGCTCGCCTACACCTGTGCCGGCGGCAACGACAGCGCGCCGATCGGCGGCAAGTCGACCTGGCTCGCGATGGAGGCACGCCGTCGCCTGCTGGCGCGCGGCCTGTCGTTCGCGCCGCATGCCGTCATCGCCAATGGCGACCACATCTACTGGGACCAGAAAACGCTGGAGAACAAGCGTGTGCCGCGCGAACGCATCGCGGCGGCGCGCGCGGCCTTCGGCGGCGAGCTGGACCTGTCGCTGCCGATGGACGATCCGCGCAATGCGGCGATCCATCAGGCGGTGTGCGACCACCAGATCGCGCGCCTCTACGGCACGTCGCTGCGGTCGACGCCCGCGTGGTTCCTCACCGACGACCACGACATGTTCGAGAACGACGAGTTCGACGACCAGCTCGCCACGCTGCCGGTGGAAGACTACGGCCGCGTCGGCGCCGAGCTGACGCAGCGCCTGTACTACCCCGAGTTCCTGCCCGATCCGGGCCGACCGTCATGGCTGCCGGGCAGCGGCATCCCCGGCCTGGCCGACGGAACCAATGGCTGCTTCGGAACCCTGCGCTACGGTCGCCTGCTCGAAGCGGTTCTCTACGACTGCCGCCGCTACCTCGACAACAAGGGCCGGCACGCCCGCGTGGTGCCGCGCTGGGTGGAAGACTGGCTGCTTGCGCGCACGCGCGCCGAAGACACCGCGCAGTTCATGCACGTACCCTCGCTGCCCTTCGGCTACTCGTCCGGCAAGCTGGGCGACTGGTACCCCGACAAGCTCGACGAACGCCAGGGTCGGCTCGTGCTCGACCAGCCCAAGGAAGGCTGGCAAAGCGGATGGCAGGCGCAGCATCAGCGGCTGCTGGCCGCCCTCGGCGAACAGCAACGGCGTGCGGCGCTGATCGTCCAGGGCGACTTCCACGCCACGGCCGCCGGCCGCATCGTCCGTTCGATGGACCTGACGCTGCGCCAGCCGGTGCACACGGTGATGGCGGGCACGCTGGGCACAGGCGACCTGGGCTTCCCGTCGGCCTACCGGCGCACCGAGTCGACGCCCTCGGCCACCGTGACGATGGAGGAAGCGCTGCGCCCGACCGAGAAGAACGGCTTCACGGTGATCGACGTGACGCCGCAAAGCATCACCTGCCGCATCTTCACCTGGCGCCCGCCGCAGCCCCTCGAAGAGATCGACGCGATGGCGCCGGCACTCGTCTACGAGATTCCTCGACCGCGCGGCGCGTGAGGCACGTGGCCCGGCCCGATGCCGTCCTGACCTGCTCAGCAACCCCAGAGCGCAGGGCCGCCGTGTGCACCGGCGCATCCCGGAGCGCCAGCAACGCCGGGTCGACCGCGCTGACGGTGATCGAGCAGCCAGCCATCTCATCAGCGCAACGTCGGCACCGGGAGCGGCTGCTCGTCGGTGGGCGGCCCGCGACGGGCGTCATGACGGATCGGCTCGGGGCTCAGCCCTCGAAGTGAAACAGCTGCACCAGGCGACCGTTCTCCGGGTGATCGCCGAACAGTTCGGTGATCGAGTGGAAGTAGTCACTGCGAAAAACGATCAGGCGATTGAAGCGCATCGGCACCTCGAACAGTGCCTCCCAGGTGGTGTCGCGCTGGCGCAGCCATTCGCTGAAGGGCAGCTGGCGGTTGGGCGGCAACTTGCGCTTCTGGAAGTCCAGGAACGACGCGTAGCCGGCTGCACGAAGCTCCGCCTCGTCGGGGCGGCGCGCCCAGCCGGTGCCGCGATGGCGATAGAAGCGCGTGCCGCCGCGGCAATCCTCGGGCAGGCTCAGGTAGAGCACACCGCCGTAGATCTCGGGCAGCGTGGGGTTGTCGACGTGCACGTCGGCGCGAGCGTCGTCGCCGGCCAGGCTCACGCGCAAGGCCCCGTTGTCGGGTGAATCCCATTTGATCCTGCGGCCAAGCGCATCGGCGATGCGCTGCATGGTGGCGCCACAGGGCTGCGGTGCGGACTGCAGGCCGGGGAAGTTGCCGCGCTCCAGCGTGCTGGCCTGTGCCCGGAGCAACTGCAGGGCCTGGGCACGCAGGGCCTGCGGGTCGGTCAGGAAGTCATCGATCACCACCAGGTCGCGCTCGGTGCAGGCTTGCGCCGCATCGGCTGGGGCGAAGGGCTGCAGCAGCCTCAGATGGCCCGCGGGGGAGGGCCGCGCAGGCGCTGCCCGCGGCAGGGCAAAGCCCATGTTCAGCCGCCGGGCGACGCCGCTGGACAGCGCCAGCGCCTGCTGCGCACTGGCCAGCGCCTCGGGCATCGCCCAGCGCAGGTAGCGCAGCCGGGCCAGGGCCTCGTGCCATGCCGCGCGCTGTGGGTCGATGGCCAGGGCCGCCGCGTAGTTGCGCTCGGCGTCGCTCACGCGATCGAGGCGCAGTTGCAGAGCGGCCAGGCTCGCCAGGGCTTGCGCGTCCTCGGGCCTCAGCTCGCACGCGCGCTGCAGGTGAGTGGCGGCCTCGGTGAGCTCGCCCTGACCGGCCAGGGCCGTGGCCAGATTGAGGTGGAAGTCGGCGTCGTCTGGGCGTTCTGCGATGGCCTTGCGCACAAAGCTCAGCCCCAGCGCCACCTGGCCCAGGCTCAGGTAGGCCACGCCCAGCAGGTGCAGGGCGTCGGCATGGCGGGGCTCGGCGGCAAGGGCCGCCTGGTAGCGCGAGAACGCATCGCCGACCCGGCCTTGCGCGTGCAGGGCGCGGCCTTGGTTGAGCAGGGCCGCCACATCGGCGGGCGACCCGCTGCGGGGCGAAGAGGGTTTGGTGACCATGAGAAGTTCGGAAGGAATTGGCGCGAACGTTGCCGAATGGTCGCAGAGCAGGCGGGCTTGGCGCGCAGCAAGGTCATCGGGTCGAGGGGCACTCGACCGTCGGCGATGGCGGTGACCACCACCAGCCTGGTCTTGACCCCGGCGGGTGAATTCACGAGGGGCAGCAACACCTCGTTGCAGGCGCTGTCGCGGCTCTACCTGGGGCCAGTCCTTCAGGCCCGTTGAACGCGCTTCTGCTCAGCAAGCCCAGCGCAGGGCCGCCGTGTGCACCGGCGCATCCCAGAGCGCCAGCAACGCCGGGTCGACCGCGCTCACCGTGATCGAGCAGCCGGCCATCTCGAGCGAGGTGACGAACGGCCCGGTCAGGTGACGGACCACCTTCACGCCGGCGGCGGCCAGCACCTTGCGTGCGGCGTGCACCATCACGTAGAGCTCGAGCAGCGGGGTGCCGCCAAAGCCGTTGACGAGCAGGATGACCTCCTGCCCCGGCTTGAGCGCCAGGTCCTTGAGGATGGAACCGGTCAGCTCCGCGGCGATGTCGTCGGCGGTGGTGTGCTTGACGCGGCGCCGGCCCGGCTCGCCGTGGATGCCCACGCCCATCTCCATCTCGTCGACGCCGATCTGGAAGGTGGGTTTGCCGGCCGCCGGCACGGTGCAGGAAGTCAGCGCCACGCCCATCGAGGCGGTCGCCTTGTTGACCGTGTCGCCCAGGGCCTTCAACTCAGCGAGCTTCATGCCGCGTTCGGCCGCGGCCCCGACGATCTTCTCGACGATCAGCGTGCCCGCCACGCCGCGGCGGCCGGTGGTGTAGGTGGAGTTCTCGACGGCGACGTCGTCGTTGACGATGACGGTCGCGTTCTCGCGGTCCAGCATCTCGGCGGCCATCTCGAAGTTCATCATGTCGCCGGAGTAGTTCTTGACGATGAAGAGCACGCCGGCTCCGGTTTCAACCGACTGCGCCGCGGCCAGCATCTGGTCGGGCGTGGGTGAGGTGAACACCTGGCCCGGGCAGGCGGCATCGAGCAGGCCCAATCCGACGAAGCCTGCATGCAGGGGCTCGTGGCCCGAGCCGCCGCCGGAGATGAGCGCCACCTTGCCGGGTCTGACGTCGCGGCGGCGCACGAACTGCCGCTCGGCGCCGAGCGTGACGATGTCGGCATGCGCCGCAGCAAACCCGTCCAGGCTCTCGGCCAACACGGTTTCGACGTCGTTGATGAGCTTCTTCATGGTGATTCCTGCCAAGCGTTCAAAGCGTGTCACACAGCGCGGAGATGATCAAGGCCATCGAGCGTGAGCCCGGGTCCACGTGGCCCAGCGCGCGCTCGCCGAGGAAGGACGCCCGGCCCTTGATGGCGTCCATCTGCGCGGTGGCCTGGGCACTGTCGAGGGCGCACTGACGCACGCGTGCGACGAGGTCATCTCCTCCCGCGGCGAGCACCTTCTGCACCGGGTCCAGCACGTCGAGCAGCGTCTTCTGGCCGACCTCCACCTTGCCGAGCTTGCTGAGCGCAGCGATGGCAGCGGCCAGGGCACGCGCCACGTCGGCGGACGACGGCTGTTCCGGCAGTTCCTTGCCGAGCGTGACCAGCAGCGTGCCGAACACCGGCCCGGACGAGCCGCCCACGGTGGACATGCAGGTCATGCCCATGGCCTTCAGTGCCTCGTTGAGGCTCTTGCTCTCCAGCTCGGCCATCTTGGCCTGGATGGCCAGCGCGCCGCGCCGCATGTTCAGGCCGTGGTCGCCGTCGCCGATGGCGGCGTCGAGCTCGGTCAGCTCCTCGACATGGTCGACCAGCACCTGCGTGCAAGCCTGAAGTGTTCGTTTCAGGTCCATCATGAGGCTCCGAGAATGCGCTGGCCGGACACGTCGAAGAACAGCGGCGCGCTGAACTCCACCGACACCGCCCGGCCCGGCTCCAGGCCCGTGGTGTCCCGGCACAGCGTGATGAGTTCGACGTTGTTGCTTGCGCCGCCCAGCGCCACGTGCACGTGTGTCTGGTCGCCGAGGTGCTCGATGCGCCGGACCAGCCCCTTGGCGTGGCCGCTGTCGTGCCCGTTGGCGAGGGCGAGGCGTGTGCCGTCGGGGCGCACGCCCACGGTGGTGGTGGCCGCCGGAGCCGGCAGGGTGCCGACCGCGTCGCGCGGCAGCAGGTTGATGCGGGGTGCGCCCAGGCGCGCCGCCACGTAGCTGCTGACCGGGGCGCGGTAGATCTCCTGCGGCGTGCCGACCTGAACCAGCACGCCCTTCTCGAGCACGCCGATGCGGGTGGCGAGCGTCATGGCCTCGGTCTGGTCGTGCGTCACGTACAGCAGCGTCGCGCCCATGTCCTGCTGGATGCGCTTGAGCTCCAGGCGCAGGTCGTTGCGCAGCTTGGCGTCGAGCGAGGACAGCGGCTCGTCCATCAGCGTCACAGCCGGCTCGCGCACCAGCGCGCGGCCGATCGCCACGCGCTGCATCTGGCCGCCTGAGAGCCGGGTGGCCGGGCTGGCCAGCTTGTCATCGATGCGCAGCATCTTCGCCACCTCGGTGACCTTGCGCCGCACCTCGTCTTCCGCCAGGCGGCGCATGGGCGAGCGCAGCGGGAAGGCGAGGTTGTCGAACACGTTCAGGTGCGGGTAGAGCGAGTACTGCTGAAAGACGAAGGTCACGTCGCGCAGCGCCGGGGCCAGCGCGGTCATGTCGTGGCCGCCGATGTGGACCGAGCCGGCGTCGGGCTTCTCCAGGCCGGCGACGAGGCGCAGCGTGGTCGTCTTGCCCGCGCCACTGGGCCCGAGCAGCACGATGAACTCGCCCGAGGCGACTTCGAGGTCCATGCCGGCCACGGCCTGCACCTCGCCGAAACGCTTGGCAATGCCCTTGAGCAGCAGGTCAGCCATGGGCGGCTCCGGTGACGGCGCTGTGCGACCGCGAGGCACGCGTCGGCGAGGCCGACTCGTGGCGCACCGTGCGCAGCGCCCTGCCGCTGGCGGCATCGAACAGCGAGACCTGCGCCGCGTCGAAGGCCAGACCGACCTGGTCGCCGCGCTGCGCCGGCACCTCGGTGCCCACGCGGGCGCGCAGCAGCGTGCCTTGCGCCGTCTGGCAGGTGACGACCTGGCTGGTGCCCAGGTACTCGGCGCCCAGCACCTCGGCCCGCACGGGGGATTCGGCGCTGAAGCGGATGTGCTCGGGCCGCACGCCGTAGAGCAGCTTCTGCGCGGGCGCGTCCTCGCGCAGTTCAGGTGCGGCCACCAGCGCCTCGCCCAGCCGCACCTGGCGGGCGCCGGTGGTGTAGCCGCCCTCGAAGGGCAGGAAGTTCATGGCCGGCGAGCCGATGAAGTCGGCGACGAACACGCTGGCGGGCCGGTCGTAGACCTCCTGCGGCGCGCCGAGCTGCTCGATCACGCCCTGGTTCATGACGGCGATGGTGTCGGCCATCGACATGGCCTCGAGCTGGTCGTGCGTCACGTACACCGTGGTCGCCTTCAGGCGGTCGTGCAGGCTGCGCAGCTCCCGGCACATCAGCTCGCGGAACTCGGAGTCGAGCGCGCCGAGCGGCTCGTCCATCATGAAGGCGAGCGGCTGGCGCACGATCGCGCGGCCCAGCGCCACACGCTGGCGGTCACCGCTGGACAGGCCCGACACCGGTTTGTCCAGCAGGTGCTCGATGCGCAGCACGCGCGCCGCTTCGGCCACCTTGGCCGCGACCTCGGCGCGCGGCACGCCCTGCGAGACGAGCGGGAAGGCGATGTTGCGCCGCACGTTCATGTGCGGGTAAAGCGCAAAGAGCTGGAACACGAAGGCGATGTCGCGCGCCGAGGCGCGCTTGAAGGTCACGTCTTCGTGGCCGAGGAAGATCTGCCCCGACGTCGGCAGCTCGAGCCCGGCGATCATGCGCAGCGTGGTCGTCTTGCCGCAGCCCGAGGGGCCGAGCAGGCAGAAGAACTCGCCGTCCTTCACGGTGAAGGTCGAGTCCTTCACCGCGGTGAAGTCGGCGAAGGCCTTGTGCAGGTTCTGGACGCGGATCTCGGCCATGGCGCGACTAGTCGGGGAACTTGGAAACGATGGTGAACAGGAGGACGCCGGCCAGCG
>NZ_DASSRA010000189.1:0-9674 GCF_035702065.1 Rhizobacter sp. | reverse complement strand
GGCCGCGCCTTCCTTTACGGCCTGGGTGCGGCGGGTGAGGCCGGCGTTACGCAGTGCCTGGAGATCATCGCCAAGGAACTCGACGTGACCATGGCCTTCTGCGGCCACACCGACATCCGAAACGTCAACCGCAACATCCTGGTGCCGGGCACCCTGCCCGGCTGAACCGGGGCTTCTGCGCCTGCAACGCCCTTTGCCGCAGATCAATCCAGCCGGGTTTAGCCCAGGGTCTGCCTCTAGCAGCTGTCAGTCGGTTGCCCGATACTGCAAGACACAACAACCCCTGGAGCGAAGATGACGATCCTGACACGTTGTTCCCTGCTGTCCCTGGCCCTGCTCGCTCTGCCGGCCGCGGCGCAAACGCAAAGCCCGCTAGAAACCCAGCGCTACTGGTTTGAACTGGGCGCCTTCATGCCCAACGTGAACTCCAGCGTGCGCTTCGACAACAAGAACACCGGCCGGCCAGGCAGCTCCGTCGACTTCGAAGACGACCTCGACCTCGCCGACCGCCGCACCCTGCCCACGCTGCTGTTCGGCACCCGCTTCGGCGACAACTGGCGCATGGAGTTCGAGTACTTCGAACTCAAGCGCACCGGCAGCCGCACGCTCTCGCGCGACATCTCCTTCGGCGACGCCGACTTCACGGTGGGCACCTCGATCAACAGCGAGTTCAGCTCCAAGGTCTACCGCCTGAGCGGTGGCTACTCCTTCTACAAAACGCCCACAACCGAGATCGGCGGCGTGCTGGGCTTGCACATCACCGACTTCATCATCGGCCTGGAAGGGCAGGCCAGCGTCAACGGCGGCGCCGTCGCGCTGCGCAGTGAACGAAAGACGCAGCTCGCCCCGCTGCCCACCCTGGGCCTGTACGGCAGCTACGCCTTCACGCCGGCCTGGGACATCAGTGGCCGCGCCGACTACTTCACCGTCAAGATCGACCAATACAAGGGCCGTTTGCTGAACCTGCAGGGCGCGGTGCGCTACCACTTCAACCCGACCTGGTCGCTGGCGCTGGGCTACCGCTACGACGACTACAAGCTCGACGGCGACGGCGAAGACTGGACGGGCGAGGTCAAGTACCGCTTCAGCGGCCCGCAGTTCACGCTGCGCGCCGGCTTCTGACCCCTCGTGTCAGGCCGCGGTGCCTGGCGCCGCGGCAAAGTAGCTCTGCAGTGCGGCAATCGCGTGCCGCACCTTGGCCGGCTGGTTGTCTCGCTGCGGCGTGACGGCCCAGACCGGCCCCCGCGCCATTTGCCAGGCCGGCAGCACGCGCTGCAGCCGGCCTGTCTGCAAGGCTGGGTACACGTCCGGGTGGGTCATGAGGCCGATGCCCAGGCCCGACTCGCACATCTGCTCCAGGGTGAGCTGGTTGTTGCTGGCGATGCGCGCTTCCACGCGCAGCGTCTCGTGCGCGCCGTCGGGCCCGTTCAGCTCCAGCAGCAGCGCCGAGCCATCGCGCGAGCCCACCAGCCATTGGTGCTTCAACAGATCGGCCGGCGCGGTCGGCACGCCCTGGCGGCGCAGGTAGTCGGGTGACGCGCACAGCACCCACTCGAAAGCGCACAGCCGCCGCGCCACCCAGTTGGAGTCGGGCAGCTTGCCGGCACGCAAGGCCAGGTCGATGCGGGCGTCGATGAGGTCGATCATGGCGTCGTCCACCAGCAGGCGCAGGGTGAGCGACGGGTACTCCGCGAGCAGCGGCGCCAGGGCCGGCGCCACGTGGCGCGCAAAGCCCACCGGGGCCGACATGCGCAGCTCGCCGCTCGGCGCGTCATGCGCCATCACCAGCTGCTGGCGCGCCTGGCCGGCGGCCGCCACCAGGGCATGGCAGTGCTCGGCGAATCGCGCGCCGGCATCGGTCAGCGCCAGCTTGCGGGTGGAGCGGTGCAGCAGCGTCACCCCGCTTTCCTGCTCCAGCAGGCGCACCTGCTGGCTCACCGCCGAGGTGCTGGTGCCGAGCGCCCGCGCCGCGCGGCTCATGGAGCCGTGCTGCACCACCGAGGCAAAGACGGCCATGCGCCGGAGATCGTCCATTGTGAAGTTCAGCTAAACAAACTTCTTCGATTTGACCGACTTCCGAGCGAATTGTGAAGCCCATATCGTCACGTCTTCACCAACGCATTGGAGTTTCATCATGAAGATCGCACTCATCGGCGGCACCGGTTTCGTGGGTTCGGCGGTGCTCGACGAACTGCTGCAACGTGGCCACCAGGTCACCGCACTGGCGCGCAACCCGGCCAAGTTCAAGGCGCGTGAGCGCTTGGCCGTCGTGCCGGCGGACGCGCTCGACAGCAAGCAGGTGGCGCAGGCCGTCGAAGGTCACGACGCCGTCATCAGCGCCTACAACCCCGGCTGGTCGGAACCGCGGATCGGCGAGCTGTTCATCGAAGGCACGCGCGCCATCTTCGAGGGCGTCAAGCGCAGCGGCGTGAAGCGCCTGCTGGTGGTGGGTGGCGCGGGCAGCCTGCATGTGGCCCCCGGCGTGCAGCTGGTCGATACGCCGCAGTTCCCCGCGCAATGGAAGGCCGGTGCGCTGGCCGCGCGCGAGGCGCTCAACATGATCCGAAACGAGACCACGCTTGACTGGACTTTTGTCTCCCCCGCAGTGGGGCTGGCGCCGGGCGAACGGACCGGTAAATTCCGTCTGGGCGGCGACGACGTGCTGATGGCGGGCGACCAGCCGGCGGGCATCTCGGTGGCCGACCTGGCGGTGGCGATCGTCGACGAAATCGAAGCCCCGCAGCACCTCAAGAAGCGTTTCACTGCCGCATACTGACGCATGGCTCCCGACCACCTGATCTACCTCTACGACCCCTTGTGCGGCTGGTGCTACGGCGCCATGCCGGCCATCCACGGGCTGGCGGATCTGGGTGGTTGCATCGTCGAGCCGCTGCCCAGCGGCCTGTTCGCCGGCGACCCGAGCAAACGCATCGACAAGGCCATGGGCCAGCACATCGAGGCAGCCGATGCGCGGATCGCCGCGATGAGTGGCCAGCGCTTCAGCGACGTCTACCGCCGCAAGGTGCTGCGCAACCCCGAGCTGCCCTTCGACAGCGGCCCGGCGACCGAAGCGCTCACCGCCGTCTCGCAATGGAATGTGCGGCGCGAGCTCGATGCGCTGCACGCCCTGCAGCGCGAGCGCTTCGTGGCAGGGCGCGACATCTCCGACCGCGACGTCATCGCCCAGGCGCTTGCGGCGTCACTGGGCGAAGACGTCGAGGCCTGGCTGGCCCGCCTGGCCGACCCGCAGCTGCCGCGCGCCACCCAGCAGCGGCTGGCACGCGCGCAGAAGGTCATGAAGTCGATCGGCGTGCAGGGCGTGCCCGCGCTGATCTGGCCCAGCGACAAGGGGCTGCGCCTCTTGCCGGGGCAATGGCTGTTCAACGACAAGTCACTGGCGCGCCAGCTCGAAACGCTGGCATAGGCTGCCATAGCACGAGTCTCCGCCATGACGCTCGACCAGCTCCACGCCCTCAAGCTCTGGCACGTGGCGCACAAGCGGGAGCGCCCGATCGAATACCACGCCTGGGACGGCGTGCTCACCGTCTGGTTGATAGGCTGGATGGGCGAGCCCGCCGCGCTGATCCTGTGGTGGCCCGGCGTGGCGCTGGGCTGCGTGCTGCTGTTCTTCGCGCCCACGCTCTACGTGGCGCTGCGCCGCCACCTGCACCGCACGGGCCGGCTGCGCTGCGACTGGCTGGATTCGCTCGGGCGCTAGTTGTCGATCAGCGCCGGGTCCCAGGCATGGACCTTCTGGCGCTGCTCGCCCAGGCCGTCAATGCCCAGGCGCATCTCGTCGCCCGGCTTCAGGTAGAGCGGCGGCTTCTGGCCCAGCCCCACCCCCGGTGGCGTGCCGGTGCTGATGAGGTCGCCGGGGTACAGCGTCATGAAGCGGCTGATGTAGCTCACGAGGTGAGCCACACCGAACACCATGGTGGCCGTGCTGCCGTTCTGGAAGCGCTTGCCGTTGACCTCTAGCCACATGGCCAGGCGCTGCGGGTCGGGCACCTCGTCGGCGGTGACCATCCACGGGCCGACTGGCCCGAAGGTGTCGCAGCCCTTGCCCTTGTCCCAGGTGCCGCCGCGTTCGAGCTGGTACTCGCGTTCCGACAGGTCGTTGACCACGCAGTAGCCGGCCACGTGCTTCAACGCATCGGCCTCGCTCACGTAGCGCGCCTTGCTGCCGATGACCACGCCCAGCTCCACCTCCCAGTCGCTCTTCTGCGAGCCTTGCGGCAGCACCACGGCGTCGTTGCAACCGATGAGTGCGCTGGTGGTCTTCATGAAGAGCACCGGCACGGCAGGCACCGGCACTCCCGACTCGGCGGCGAGGTCGGCATAGTTGAGGCCCACGCAGATGAACTTGGCGCAGCCGCGCCAGGGCGGCGCGGTGCGGCCGGGTTTGGCCACCAGCGGCAGCTTCGACACGTCGAGCTCGCGCAGCCGCTGAAGGCCTTGCGGCGTCAGTGTGTCGGCCGAGATATCGGGCAGCACACCGGACAGGTCGCGCACCTGGCCTTGCGCGTCGACGAGGGCGGGTTTCTCGGCGCCCTTGGCGCCATGTCGCATCAGCTTCATTCGTGTTGTCTCGTTTGATATCGATCAGTTGGACCAGCCGCCATCGATGATCTGTGCGGTCCCGGTGGTGAAGGCCGATTCGTCGCTGCCGAGGTAAACGGCCAGCGCCGCGATCTCGCTCGCACGGCCGACCCGGCCCACCGGCTGGCGCGCGACGAAGGCCGCCTCGACCTGGGCCAGCGTCTGCCCGCTCGCCTGAGCCTGGGCCGCGATGCGATCGCGCAGCGAGGGCGATTCCACGGTGCCGGGGCAGATGGCATTGCAGCGGATGCCCTTGGCCACGTAGTCCGCCGCCACCGACTTGGTCAGCCCGATCACCGCCGCCTTGGTGGTGCCGTAGACGAAGCGGTTGGGCGCGCCCTTGATGCTGCTTGCCACCGAGGCCACGTTGATGATGGAGCCGCCGCCCTGCGCCAGCATGCCCGGCAGCACGGCGCGGATCAGCCGGTACATCGAGCGCACGTTGAGGTTGAAGGAGAAGTCCCAGTCGGACTCCTCGCAGTCGAGGATGGTGCCGGCGTGCACGAAGCCCGCGCCATTGAAGAGCACGTTCAGCGGCCCGATGGCCCCCGCCGCGTCGCGCACCGCGGCGGGGTCGGTCACGTCGAGGCGGCGTGTCTCGCAGCCGGTGTCGCGCGCCAGCGCGGCGAGCAGGTCGGTGTTGATGTCGGCGGCAATCACGCGCGCGCCTTCGCGCACGTAGGCCTCCACCGTGGCGCGGCCGATGCCTTGGCCGGCGGCGGTGACCAGGGCCGTCTTGCCTTGCAGGCGGCCGGGATTCGATGCACTCATTGGAAGCCTCCGAAGACTGCCGTGATTTGAACCGTGGTCAGACCAATTGACAAGCCATCTCAGGGGGAATCCCCTCGGAAGAAACCCTGTTGGAGCTTCCGCTGATCGCTGCGATGCTGAATTGGTCTGACCAATTTCATCCCTTCGGCATGCCCTTGCAGCACATCGACAACCGGCGCCTCTACCGCCACATCGCCGACCAGCTGATGCAGATGATCGGCAGCGGCGAGTACCCGCCGGGCACGCGCCTGCCGGCCGAGCGCGACCTCGCCGCCCAGCTCGGCGTGAGCCGGCCCTCGGTGCGCGAGGCGCTGATCGCGCTGGAGGTCGAAGGCATGGTGGAAGTGCGCGGCGGCGCCGGTGTGTACGTGTTGCAGACGCGGCGCAATGCGAGCCTCGATCCGTTGGCCCCGGTGCCCGGCCCCTTCGACCTGATCCGCGCACGCTGGATCGTCGAATCGGAATGCGCCAACCTCGCCGCCAGCCACGCCACGCCGGAACAGCTGGCCGGCATGAAGCGCGCGCTCGACGACATGCGTGGCGCCCCCTCGCACAACGACATCTCGCTCGAGGCCGACCAGCGCTTCCACCTGACCATCGCCGAGGCCAGCGCCAACAGCGCGCTGGTGATGGTCACGCGCCAGCTCTGGGATGCACGCCGCGGGCCGCTCTACATGCAGCTCGAGTCGCACTTCTCCGGCAAGGAGATCTGGCGCCAGGCGGTCGACGAACACGCCGAGATCCTGAACGCCATCGTCTCGCGCGACGGCACGGCGGCGCGCAACGCGATGCGCAGGCACATGAAGAACGCGGAGCTGCGCTTCGCATCGAACTGGCACTCCGGGGACAGCCCATGAGCTCACCTTCCACCACGCCCGACGCCACCGAGGCGCCGCTGCTCAACGCGCAAGGCGAGTTCGAGATCCACGACGAGGCCATCGACCTCTCGGGCCACGGCTTCGAGGACTGGCTGGCCGTGGGCCTCTTCTGGACGCTGGGCCTCATCGTCTTCTACCAGTTCTTCACCCGCTACATGCTCAACGACTCGGCGGCCTGGACGGAGGAGATCGCACGCTACTTCCTGATCGCCACCGTGTTCATCGGTGCGGCGGTGGGCGTGCGCAAGAACAACCACATCCAGGTGGATTACTTCTACCGCGTGCTGCCGAAGCGGCTGATGCGGGTGATGTCCACGTTGGTCGATGCGGTGCGCATCGCCTTCCTGGTCGCCTGCATCGTGATGACCTGGCAGCTGACGGCCAAGATCGGCGGCAGCCCGATGGCGGTGGTCGACCTGCCCATGGGCCTGGTCTACGGCGCGGTGCTGGTGGGCTTCGTGTTCATGACCGGCCGGGCCATCCAGGTCGCCGTTGGCAACTGGAAGCGCGGTGCGTCGGTGCTCGAACGTCCCGAGCTCGCGGACGGTCCGTCGCCATGAACGCGGGCGCCTTCAAGCTGCTCTTCCTCGCCATGATGGGCGCCGGCATCCCGGTGGCCATCGCCATGGCCGGCGCCACGCTGGTCTACGTGCTCGCAAGCGGCAACCCGCCGCCCTTCGTCGTGATCCACCGCATGGTGGGCGGCATCGACAGCTTCCCGCTGCTGGCCGTGCCCTTCTTCATCTTCGCCGGCAACCTGATGAACTGCGGCGGCATCACCACGCGCATCTACAACTTCTCGCTCGCCCTGGTGGGCTGGCTCAAGGGCGGGCTGGGCCACGTGAACATCGTCGGCTCGGTGGTGTTCTCGGGCATGAGCGGCACGGCGGTGGCCGACGCCGCTGGCCTGGGCACGATCGAGATCAAGGCCATGCGCGAGCACGGCTACGAGCCCGAGTTCGCGGTCGGCGTGACCGCCGCCTCGGCCACGCTCGGCCCGATCATTCCGCCCTCGCTGCCCTTCGTGATCTACGGCATGTTCGCCAACGTGTCGGTGGGCGCGCTCTTTCTCGCCGGGCTGATGCCGGGCCTGGTGATGACGGTGCTGATGATGCTCACCGTCGCCTGGTTCGCGCACCGCAATGGCTGGGGCGGCGACGTGCCCTGGCAATGGCTGCGCGTGCGCAAGGCGCTGGTCGAGCTGCTGGTGGTGGCGGGCACCCCGGTGGCCCTGTGGGGCGTGGCGCAGGCCGGCGTGAACATGGCCTGGGCCGTGCCGCTGGCGCTGGTGCTGCTCCTCGCGGCCGACCGCTTCTTCCGCTTCAACGCCGTGCTGCCGATCATGACGCCGGTGCTGCTGATCGGCGGCATGACCACCGGCCTCTTCACCGCCACCGAAGGCGCCATCGCCGCCTGCGTGTGGGCGATCTTCCTTGGCGCGGTCTGGTACCGCACTGTCACCTGGCGCATGTTCGTCAAGGCCTCCATGGACACGATGGAGACCACCGCCACCGTGCTGCTGATCGTGGCCGCTGCGTCCATCTTCGGCTGGATGCTCACCGCCACGCGCACCACCGAGGCCATCGCCGCCTGGGTACTGACCTTCGCGAGCGAGCCCTGGCAGTTCCTGCTGCTGGCCAACGCGCTGATGCTCTTCGTCGGCTGCTTCCTCGAGACCACCGCGGCCATCACCATCCTCGTGCCCATCCTGCTGCCGATCACCCAGCACCTGGGCATCGACCCCGTGCACTTCGGCCTGGTGATGGTGCTCAACCTGATGATCGGCCTGCTGCACCCGCCCATGGGCCTGGTGCTCTTCGTGCTGGCACGCGTGGCCAAGCTGTCGGTGGAGCGCACGACCATGGCCATCCTGCCCTGGCTGGTGCCGCTGCTGATCTCGCTGGCGCTCGTCACCTTCTTCCCGTCAATCTCGCTCTGGCTGCCGCGCGCGCTGGGCTGAGCCCTGTGTCCTCTCCGCTGAAAGACCACCTCATGAACCGTCGCCTCACGCTACTCGCCGCCTTCATCGCTGCCACGGCGGCCCTGCCGGCCTTCGCCAACGACTACCCCAGCCGGCCCATCGAACTGATCGTGCCCTACAACGCCGGCGGCGGCACCGATGCGCTGGCCCGGGCCTTCGCCGACGTGGCGCGCAAGCACCTGTCGCAGCCCATCGTGGTCAACAACAAGCCCGGTGCGAGCGGCGTGATCGGCTGGACCGACGTACTCAACAGCAAGCCCGACGGCTACAAGCTCGCGCTGATGACGGTGGAACTCACCACCCTGCCCCACCTCGGCCTGCAGAAGTTCAGCCACGAGGAGTTCACGCCCATCGCCCGCATGAACGCCGACCCGGCCGCCATCACCGTGCGCGCCGAGTCGCCGTGGAACAACATCGAGGAGTTCATCGCCGCCGCGAAGAAGGCCAACGGCGAGATGAAGATGGGCAACTCGGGCAACGGCTCGATCTGGCACCTGGCCGCTGCCGCGCTCGAAGACCGCACCGGCACGCAGTACAGCCACATCCCCTACCCCGGCGCCAACCCCGCGGTGCTGAGCCTGCTGGGCGGCCACATCGACGCGGTGTCGGTGAGCCCCGCGGAGGTGGCGCCGCACGTGGCGAGCGGCAAGCTCAAGATCCTGGCGGTGATGGCCGACCAGCGCCAGAAAGGTTTCGAGAAGGTGCCCACCTTCAAGGAGCGCGGCATCGACCTGCTGGTCGGCACCTGGCGCGGCCTCGGCGCCCCGAAGAGCACGCCCAAGGACGTGATCGAGATCCTCAAGGTCGCCACGCAGAAGACCATGCAGGAGCAGGCCATGAAGGATGCGATGGAGAAGCTCGCGCTCGGCTACGCCTACGGCGACGACGCCACCTTCAAGGCCGTGATGGCGCGCGACAACGAGACCTTCAAGACACTGATCCCGAAGCTGGGCCTGAAGAACTGAGCCCGGCTTTCCACATAACCACAGGAGACAAGCATGCACAAGAGAACGAGCCTGAAGGCCCTCGCCGCCGTTGCCTTGCTGGCATGGGGCAGCACCGCCCTGGCACAGACCACCACGCTCAAGTGGGCCCACGTCTACGAGGTGGGCGAGGCGTACCACAAGCAGGCGCTGTGGGCGGCCGACGAGATCAAGAAGCGCAGCAACGGCAAGTACGCGATCGAGGTCTTCCCGGCGTCCCAGCTGGGCAAGGAGACCGAGATCAACCAGGGCCTGACGCTCGGCACGGTCGACATCATCTACACCGGCATGGCCTTCGCCGGCCGTGCCTACCCGCCGATGTCGATCGCGGCCGGGCCCTTCGTCTTCCGCGACTTCGCACACTGGCAGGCCTTCCGCAACGGCCCGGTCTTCCGCGAGCTGGCCGACGGCTACGCCGCCAAGAGCGGCGGCAACCACGTGGTGGGCTACACCTACTACGGC
>NZ_DASSRA010000188.1:0-6335 GCF_035702065.1 Rhizobacter sp. | reverse complement strand
AGCCGCAACCGGCCGAGGTGTCGGCCAGCGTGACCACGCTGCCCGCGTGCAGGAAGCCGTTGGGTGCCATGAGGGCGGTCGTCACCGGCATCTCGGCTTGCACCTCGCCGACCGCCACGCTGCGGATGACGATGCCCAGGTGCCCGGGCAGGTTGGCGGCGGCGCGCTGGTTGAACTGCTCGGCGGTGATCATGGGCTCCTCGGGTTGTTCGTTCGTCTCGGGCGATTCTGCCGAAAGGGAGCGATGCCCCTGGCGCGAGCGGTGTGATGCCGCCTGTGCCACGCTGGCGCTCACAAGGCGCTGGCTTTGCCGGGAACCGCCATGGATGCACCGAGACAGGCACCCCCTCCCACTCCATGGGCCGGGCCCATGTGGGCGGCCGGTGTGGCCGTGCTGGCGTGGTGGGCCGGGTGGGGCGCTGGGAACCGGGCGCCGGTGCCCGAGCCACGCGCCGTGCAAGTGATTGGCCAGAAGCTCTCGGCACATGCGCCGCCGACGAGCGAGGTGCCGACGCCGTTGCCAACACCGGCGGCACCCAAGGCCGCGCTGCCCCTCGGCACCATCGAGGTCTGCGGCTTCGGCCCGGTGCAGGTGCCGCCCGACGACCCCGACCCGCTGCAACGCATTCCGCCCGCACTGCGCCAGTCGGCCCTCGATGCGATGGACGCGACGATGCTGGCCAGCGACGACCCGCGCGTGCGTGCCGCCGCGCTGTGGATGGGCGCGCGCATCCGCGGCCACGAGGTGCGCGCGCGCATCGAGCAGATGGCGCGCCTGGCCGTCGCCTCGCAAGACCCCTACGTGTACGCGATGGCGCTCGAAGCCTGCCAAGGCCTGCGCCCCGCCGAAGACAGCCACTGCGCCCTGCTGAGCCGCGCGCAGTGGGTGCGGCTCGACCCCGACAACGCCGTGCCGTGGCAGGCACTGGCCGCCGAGGCGCGCGAGCATGACGAGCGGCTGGCCGAGAGCCTGGCGCTGCAACTGGCCGAACGCGCCGCGCGCAACGACGTGCATGCGGGCTGGCTGCCGCGCCTGGTCGACCAGGCCTTGGGCGCGCAGGCTGCGCCGCTGCAGCGCACGCTGGCGCTGAGCGCGAGCTGGAGCGCCGAGGCCGTGTGGGCCGCCTCGCACGGGCAAGCCGCGCGGGCCGACGGCCAGGGCTACGACCTGAGTTGCGAGAACGTCAACCGCATGCAGCGCCGCGCCAGCAGCGCCTTGCCGCGATGACGATCAGGTGTTCGCGGGCTTGAAGTAGCGCGCTTCCAGCACCTTGGCGTTGGTCAGGTGCAGCGTGACCATCAGCCGCTCCCACAGGGTCAGCGGCTGGATGCGCCCGTCGGGCATGGCCAGCACGGTGCCAAGAATGGGCTCGTCTTCGATCCTGGACTCTTGGTAGGCCGGCGCCTTCAATGCTTCACCCATGCTGATCCCCTTTCACGGTGTTGGAGCACTTGTAACCATCTGTAGTTTACGGTGCAAAGTTCACGGAGACCAGGGGGTGGCGGGGTGGAAAGGCCCATGCAAACCCGGGGGCGGCGAGATCCGCGCCCGACCCGCGCCGCAGCCCTGCCCTGACGCGGGCGGTGAACGAGGATCAGGGCGCAGGCAGCCCGAACAGCGCCGCGCCGTTGTCCCAGGCGATGCGTTTCGCGGCCGCCGGCGGCAGGTCACCCAACCAGCGGCGGGCCTGCTGCATCAGCGCCTCGTAGTCGTCCCAGCGGGCGTTGACCCAGGTGTCGGAGCCGACCAGAAAGCGCTCCGGCATCTCGCCGAGCAGCGCCTTCCACGCCGGGCTCAGGCGGTCGTCGCCCTCCATCAGCCCCGGCCGGTACGAGAGCTCGCCGAAGAGCGTGGGGTGGCGCGCCAGCAGCGCGCGCACGCGCTCGATGGGCACGCCGCCGATGCCGGTGTGGGCCCAGATCAGTTTCGCCTTGGGCGCGTGGACGAACAGCTTCTCGATGGCCACGTCGTCCACGTGCGCCAGCACCACCAGGCCCCGCTCCTGGGCCAGCTGCATCAGGCGGCGCGCGGTCGGCCCGTCGGCGTTGGCGCTGTCGTAGAGGTGGAACTCGCCCAGCCCGCGGTAGGGCCCGGCCTCGGTGCCGGCGGCCAATTCGCGCTGCACCATCTCGACGATGCTCGGGTCGGCATGCCAGCCGGTGTAGTCGGCGCGGTTGCGGTACAGGCGCACGAAGGGCACCACGCTGACGCCGGCCTTCTTCGTCGCGTCGCGCGCCGCGGCCAGTGCCTTGGTGCCATCGTTGGGCCGGCTGTTGGCGATGACCGCGCGCACGCCGCTGCGCTGCATGCGGCCCAGCACGTCGGCCAGTGGGTAGCGCTCGGCGGCCTCGACGTTGTAGTGCAGGTGGGCGTCGAACAGCGGGCCGGTGTAGGGCTGGGCCTGTGCGCCCAGTGCCACGGTCAGTGCTAAGACCAGGGCGCAGGCCACGCGCAGCAGCTGCGTGCGCTTCATCGCCCGTCGCGCCGCAGCGGCTTGAGCATGTTCATGCCGGTGATGCCGTAGCCGCTGGAGCGGTACAGCGCCTGCGCGTTGGTGTTGAAGCTGAAGACGTGCAGGCCGATGGCGTCGAGGCCCATGTCCAGCGCCACCGCCTCGATCAGGTCCAGTGCCGCCTTGGCGTGGCCGCGGCCACGGAACTCGGGCCGCACGCGGATGTTGTAGACGTAGCCGCCGCGTGCGTCGGCGGGGCCGATGACGGCGAACCACAGGTAGCCGACCTTCTCGCCGAGGGCCTGGTCTTCGATCTCGTAGAAGAAGTGCTCCGGCGTCTGCTGGCCCTGCGGCAGCAGGCGTGCGAACTCGGCGCGCGCGCGCTCCAGCGCCGTCTCGCGGGGCCAGCGCCCGACCTGGGCGTTGTGGTCCGCGTGGGTGGTGATGGCCTCTTCGGCAAAGGCCTCGAAGCGCTGCGGGTGCATCGGGACCAGCCGCGTCGCGGTGTGTGGGAGTTGGGCGCCCATGGGTTCGAGGATAACTGCGCGCTACAGCACCTGGCGCAGCAGGGCGATGCCCAGCGCGACGAGGGAGGCATAGGTGCCCAGGGCACCGATGAAGCGCAGCGCGTGCCGCCCACGCAAGCCATGCGCGAACAGCATGCCCGCCGCATGCACCACGCGGCTGGCCGTGGCCACCAGGGCCACCGCACTCACGAAAGGGCTGGGTGCGGCCATGTGCAGGTAGAGCAGCAGTGCGACGATGAGCGGAATGTATTCGGCCGCATTGCCATGCGCCCGGATCGCCTGCGTGAGCTGCGCCTCGGTGACCCGGGGCGACTCGCGTCCCTGGATGCGCACGCGCGAGACGTTGATGCTCAGGGCCGCGTAGAGCAGCACCAGAAAGGCGCAGCAGAGCAGGACGGTGTTGGCTGGCATGCGGCCTCCGCGGCAATGGATAAGGCGGGGTAAGGCGGTGTCCGCCCGGGCCGATTCTGCAAGCTCGGCAGGCTGCATGCGCCTCGGCTCCGCGTAATCCCTAGCGGCTGATTGCCACGCGCCGCGCGTTGAAGGAAGAGACACAGCCGTTGAAAGAGTTGCCGGAATTGCCATGAGCCCTTCCTCCGCCCCCACCCACGCCGCCCTCGCGCTCAACCGCTTCGGCCTCGGCGCGCGGCCCGACGAGACGCCGCCCGCCGACCCCAAGGCCTGGCTGCTTGGTCAGTTCGAGCGCCACGTTGCACGCCCCGCCGCCTGGGCCGACACGCCCGCGAGCAGCAGCCTGCTCGTGGCCTACGGCGAGCAGCTGCGCGCCGTGCGCCAGGCCGATGCCGGCACCGCGCAGGCGCGGCGCGCCGAGTTCGCGGCGCAGACGCAGGCGCGCTACCGCTCGGCGGTGGAGGCGCGCGTCACCAGCTCGCTGGCCACGCCCTCGCCCTTCGGCGAACGGCTGGTGCACTTCTGGGCCAACCACTTCGCCGTGTCGGTCGACAAGATGCCGCTTGCCGCGCTGGCCGGCACGTTCGAACTCGAAGCCATCCGCCCGCAGGTGTTCGGCCGCTTCGAAGACCTGCTGCTCGGTGTGGAGCGCCACCCGGCCATGCTGCTCTACCTCGACCAGGCGCGCTCGGTCGGCCCCACCAGCCCGCTCGGCCGGCGCGATGCCGCGCGGCGGCCCGACAAGGCGCGCGGTCTCAACGAGAACCTGGCGCGCGAGATCCTGGAACTGCACACGCTGGGCGTGAACGGCGGCTACTCGCAGGGCGACGTGCAGGAGCTGGCGCGCGCGCTCACCGGCTGGAGCCTTGGCGCCCTGCCCGGTGTACCGCCCATGCCGCAGGGCGGCGTGACGCCGGGTGGCTTCGGCTTCAACCCTTTGCTGCACGAGCCCGGCGCGCGCCAGCTGCTGGGCCGCCGCTACGACGTCGGTGGCCAGGCGCAAGCAGAGGCCATCCTGCGCGACCTGGCCAGTGCACCGGCCACGGCGCGCCACCTGTCGTTCAAGCTGGCGCGGCACTTCGTTGCCGACACGCCGCCGCCCGCGCTGGTCGACCGCCTGGCCGAAGCATGGCTGCGCAGCCGCGGTGACCTCCCCACCGTCTACCGCGCGCTGATCGATGCCCCCGAGGCCTGGGGCGCCGAGGCGCTGCAATCGCCCAAGTTCAAGACGCCGTGGGAGTGGGTCGTTTCCACGCTGCGCGGCCTGGGCCGCAACGAGCCCGGCCGGCAACCCATTGCGCCCTTGCTCACGCAGCTCGGCCAGCCGGTGTGGCGGCCGGGGTCGCCCGCCGGCTTCGACGACGTGGCCGAGAGCTGGGTCGCGCCCGACAGCCTGCTGCGCCGAGTCGATGCCGCGCAGCGCATCGCCGAGCGCGCCGGTGGCAGCGTCGACGCGCGCACGCTCGGCCCGCGCCTGTTGCCCGCTGGCCTGAGCGACGACACCGCCAAGGCCATCGCGCGCGCAGAGAGCGCCTCCACCGCGCTGGCGCTGCTGCTCGTGTCGCCCGAGTTCCTGAGGAGATAACACCATGCACCCCCTCACCGCCCCCTCGCGCCGCCGCTTCCTGCACCAGGCCGCCGCCACCGGCCTGGTGCTGGCCGCGCCCGGCCTCGCGCTCGCGCGTGCCGCCACCGAGCGGCGCTTCGTCTTCATCCTGCAACGCGGCGCAGCCGACGGGCTCGACACCGTCGTGCCCTATGCCGACCCGGCCTACGCCCGCCTGCGCGGCGCACTCGCCATCGACCCCGCGAACGCGACCCGGCTCGACGGCAGCTTCGCGCTGCACCCCGCGCTTGCCGAAGTGGGCAAGCTCTACGCCGCGCAGCAGGCGCTGTTCGTGCACGCCGTGGCCTCGCCCTACCGCGAGCGCTCGCACTTCGACGGGCAGGACGTGCTCGAGTCCGGCGCCGCCACGCCGCACGGCCTGAAGGACGGCTGGCTCAACCGGCTGGTGACCCTGCTGCCCGCACCGCATGCCGCGAGCGGCGACGCCATCGCCATCACGCCCACCATCCCGCTTGCGCTGCGCGGCCCGGCCGCGGTGAGCAGCCACGCGCCCACCTCGCTGCCGCAGGCGCCCGAAGACTTTCTGCAGCGCGTGCAGCAGCTCTACATGCAAGACGCGCAGCTGCACGCCGCCTGGTCGGCCGCGATGGAAACGCGCGGCATGGCGGCCACCTCGGGCCCGCGGCAGACGCCGCGCGAACTGGGCCAGCTCGCGGCCGGCTTCCTCGCCAAGCCGCAGGGCCCGCGCATCGCCATGCTGGAGATGGGCGGCTGGGACACGCACAGCGCGCAGGCCGCGCGCCTCACACGCCAGCTGCAGGGGCTCGACGCGCTGGTCGCCTCCCTGCGCGATGGCCTGGGCGAGGCCTGGGCCCACACCGTGGTGCTGGTGGCCACCGAGTTCGGCCGCACCGCGGCGGCCAACGGCACCGGCGGCACCGACCACGGCACCGGCTCCGTCGCCATGCTGCTCGGCGGCGCGGTGCAGGGCGGACGCGTGCTCGGCGACTGGCCCGGCCTCGCACCAGCCGCGCTCTACCAGGGGCGCGACCTGCAGCCCACCACCGAGCTGCATGCGCTGATGTGTGCGGCGGCGGGCGAATGCTTCGGCGTCGAGGGCGGCGCGCTTGCGCGCACGCTGTTCCCCGGCCAGTCCGCGCCCAAGGCGCTGCCCACGCTGCTGCGCGCCTGAGCTGTCAAAAACACTGCGCGAACATCTCGTCCGGCGAGATGGCCTTGCCGTCGCGGCTCAGCTCCAGGTGGATGTGGTTGGTGATGCCCGGGTACTTGAGCGACAGGTCCTGCGCCAGCGCGATCGGCTGGCCGGCCTGCACATCGCCACAGACCAGGCCCTCGGCGTAGAAGATCTTCACGCGG
>NZ_DASSRA010000187.1:0-8705 GCF_035702065.1 Rhizobacter sp. | reverse complement strand
CATGACGGGCCGCCGCGCCGGGCCGCACCGGGCTTGTATTCCGAGGCCGCTCAGCCTGAGGTATCGAAGGCCTGCTCAGAACATTGCGGGCCTTCGATACCTCAGGCTGAGCGGTCTGTTTGTGTTCGAGGGCGAGCGGGGTGCTCCATGACTCGCGTGGCCATCATGACCGACGAGACCGGCTGGCACACGCGCCAGCTGCAGGCCGCCCTGCGCGCACGCGGCGCCGTCGGTCGCTGCATCGACCTGGCCGATTGCCACATCGACACCACCGCCGGCTGGCACGGCCTGTCGCTGCCCGGCTTCGGCCGCGAGCTGCCCGATGCGGTGCTGGTGCGCGGCGTCGCCGCCGGCAGCTTCGAGCAGGTCACCAAGCGGCTGGGCGTGCTGCATGCGCTGCGCGAGCTGGGCGTGCCGGTCTACAACGATGCGCGTGCCATCGAGCGCAGCGTCGACAAGTCCATGACCAGCCTGCTGCTGCATGCTGCCGCCGTGCCCACGCCGCCCACCTGGGCCACCGAATCACAGGCGCACGCACAGCGCATCGTGCTGCGCGAACGCGCGGCCGGCCACGTGCTCGTGCTCAAGCCGCTGTTCGGTTCGCAAGGCAAGGGCCTGCAGCTGGTGGGCGAGGTGGAGGGCGTGCACCACACGCTGCCTGCCCTCGGCCAAGGCTTCGGTTCGCTCGCCTACCTGCAGCGCTTCGTGCCGCCCGTCAGCACGCCGGGCTTCGACTGGCGTGTGCTGGTGGTGGGTGGCCGCGCCGTGACCGCCATGCGCCGCGTCAGCGATCACTGGGTCCACAACGTGGCACAGGGTGCGCGCTGTGAGCGAGCCGAACTCACATCCGAGTTGGCGCACCTGGCCGAGCAGGCCGCGCAGGCCCTGGACATGGACTATGCCGGCGTCGACCTCATCCCCTCGGCGCAGGGCACGCAGGTGATCGAGGTCAACGGCGTGGCCGCGTGGCACGGCCTGCAGGGCGTGACCGGCTTCAACATCGCGCGCGCGATCGTCGACGACCTGCTGGACCGCAAGTGCGCGGCGCACGCCATGGCCGAGCGCCGCGCGTGAGCGCCGCTTCGCATGCCGCCGTGGATCGCGCCCAGGCGAGCTTCCTGTGCGCCTGCACGCTCGACGTGGCCGTGCGCAAGCCGGGCAACGTGAGCCGGCATTCCGCCGGCCACCGCATGCAGGCGGCGATGTTCACCGCCGCCGCACAGGCGGCGGCCGAGCCGCTGTTCCGGGCGGGCGCCGGTGTGGGCGAGCGTGTCGAGGCGGCGGTGGAGGCGAGCTGGTCCGTTGCGCACTGCAACACCAACCTCGGCATCCTGCTGCTGTGCGCGCCGCTGGCCGTGGCGGTGGAGCGCTTTCCCGACGCCCCGCTGCGCGATGCCCTCGCCGAGGTGCTGGCCGGCCTGAGCCTGGCCGACGCCGAGCACGCCTTCCGCGCCATCGCCCGCGCCAACCCCGGCGGCCTGGGCGACGCGCCGGCCGAAGACGTGCGCCAGGCCCCCAGCGTCGACCTGCGCACGGCCATGGCCTTGTCGGCCGGGCACGACCTGATCGCGCGGCAGTACCGCGATGGCTACGCCGACCTGTTCGAGCGCGCCCTGCCGGCGCTGGGCGAGGGCTTCATCAACCCGGCACAGGCGTCCTGCGAGTGGCCCGATGCGGCCACCACGGCCGCCGTGCAACGGCTCTACGTCGAGCTGCTCAGCAGTTTTCCCGATTCACACATTGTTCGGAAACACGGGGAGGCCGTGGCACAGACTGTCATGGCCTCGGCGCAAGCCTGGCGCGGCGTGGCCGACCTGGACGCCTCGCCCGGCTTCGCCGCCTGGGACGAATCACTGAAGGCCCAGGGCATCAACCCCGGGACCAGCGCCGACTTGACGGTGGCCACGCTGATGATCGCCGGCCTGCGGGCCTGAGCGGCCCGCGCGGTGGCACGGAACGTGATATCGAAGCCGAAGCACTGGCGCATTGCCGGTGTCGGGAACGACGTCCCTAGAACCGCAAACAGGAGATGACAAAGCTATGGCCAAGATCGATCGCATGCTGGTCGGTGAGTCGCTCGTCGGAGACGGCAACGAAGTTGCCCACATCGACCTGATCATCGGACCGCGTGGCAGCCCTGCCGAGACTGCATTCGCCAACGCGTTGACCAACAACAAGGACGGCTTCACGTCGCTGCTCGCCGTGGTGGCGCCGAACCTGCTCACCAAGCCCGCCACCGTGATGTTCAACAAGGTCACCATCAAGGGCGCCAAGCAGGCCGTCCAGATGTTCGGCCCTGCACAGCGCGCCGTGGCCATGGCCGTGGCGGACTGTGTCGAAGACGGCACCATCCCCGCCGCGGAAGCCGACAACCTGTTCATTTGCGTCGGTGTCTTCATCCACTGGCTGGCGGCCGACGACAAGAAGATCCAGCAGTACAACTACCAGGCGACCAAGGAGTCGATCAAGCGTGCCGTGGCCGGTACGCCGACGGCGGCCGAGGTGGTGGCCAAGAAGGCTTCCAGCCCGCACCCCTTTGCTGCGGCCTGACGATCTCAGAAGCCAGCTCACAAGCAAGCCGACCCCGACCGGGTCGGCTTTGCCATGTTCAGAGCGTTCCTAGCTCTTGTGCGGCACCACCATGCCCGAACCCAGCAGCTGCACGACGGTGGCCGAGCGGCCGGCGGCGGACAGTGCAGACAGCGGCGAGGCCGCGCGCTCGATCTGCACGCCCACCGCGCCCACGTCGGCGAACTTGCGCGGCTTGACGATCTTCACGCGCACCCAGCTCGCGCCGAACTCGTCGAGCAGGATGTCGGCCACGGTCTCGGCCAGGGCCTCCAGCAGCTTGAGCTGGTGCTCGGCCAGCAGGCGCAGCAGGCGTTCGCGCACCACGCTGTAGTCGATGGTGTCGACGATGCGGTCGGTGTCGCAAGCCCGCGCGCGCGGCAGGCCGGCATGCACGTCGATCACCAGCGGCTGCGGGCGGTGCAGCTCGGACTCGTGGATGCCGATGACCGTTTCGCCGGTGAGGCCTTCGATGAAGATCATGTCGAGGGGCAAGGCCGAATCGGGCAAGCTGGTCGGCCCGGGCAGGGCGGCGCTCGAGGGGCGGCTGGGGCTGTTCAATGGAGTCTCCGGATGAAGGTTTTACAAGTGCACGCGCGTGCTTCCTGCTTGGGTGCGCCACGCAGGTTGCAAAAGGCAGGCCACGGCCCGGCACTCATCGTTTCACCGGGTATGCACGCGTTGATATCGCACCAGAATCAACATTCCACCGGTCGAACGAGGCCGGTCTCCGCACTCTGGAGAAACGCATGACGCTGGTGTTGCGAACAGGTGACGATCGACATGCCGAGCATGTCATGGACGTGGTGCGCAGCGGCCTCCACGAGTCGGCCAACGATGTGGTGCGGCGCTCCTGGAGCCGCTGCCTCAACGAGTACCAGCTCCACCCTGACAAGGCGCTCGAGCCGGCCTTCATCAGCCGCACCGCGCTCGAAGAACGGCGCGCACGCCAGGCCGACGTGATCGACTGCGCGCGCTACGAGATGACCACGCTGTACCAGCAGCTCGCTGACACCGACTCGGCCGTGGTGCTCACCGACACCGACGGCGTGATCGTTCACATGGTCACCTCCACCGAGTTCGCCGCCGAGATGGGCCCGCTGGGCCTGCGCGCCGGCGGCATGTGGAGCGAGACGCAGGCCGGCACCAACGGCATGGGCACCTGCCTGGCCGCCGCGGCACCGATCTCGGTGCGGCGCGAAGACCACTTCTTCACCCAGTTCACGCAGCTCACCTGCTCGGCCGTGCCGGTGTACGACCCCTCGGGCCAGATCGCCGCGGTGCTCGACGTCAGCAGCCGCTCGAGCATGATGCAGCAGCACCTGCTGGTGCTGCTGGGCATGACGGCGCGCATGATCGAGAACCGGCTGATCGACCGGCGCTTCCGCAACGCGCACCCGCTGCACTTCCACAGCCGGCCGGAGTTCGTCTACACGCTGCACGAAGGCAAGCTCGCCGTCGGCGACGACGGGCGCATCCTCGCGGCCAACCGCAGCGCGCTGTTCCAGCTCGGGCTGCAGACGGTCGACGAGATCCGCTCGCGCCACATCGAGGACCTGTTCCAGACTTCGCTCGAAGACATGCTGCAGCGGAGCACGCAGTCGTCCTTCCACCCCATCGTGACCTTCCGCGCCAACGCGGCGTTGCGCTTCTTCGCCGTCGCGCGCCGCCCAGCCACCGAGTCCGAATCGGGCACGCCGGTGCGCGTGCTGAGTTCGCCGGGTGGCGCGGCGGCCCCGTCCAGCACGGTGGCGCGCGTGCCGGCCCGCGTGACGCCGCTGCGCAGCGCCACGACGACGCCATCGCCCACCTTCAAGGACGCACGCCTGTCGGCCCACCTGGAGACCGCGCGCCGCGTGATCGCGCGCCAGACGCCGGTGCTGCTGTGTGGCGAGACCGGTTCCGGCAAGGAGGTGTTCGCGCGTGCCGTGCACGACGCCAGCCCGCATGCGGGCGGCACCTTCGTGGCCGTCAACTGCGCGAGCCTGCCCGAGACGCTGATCGAGTCCGAACTCTTCGGCTACCGCGCCGGCGCCTTCACCGGCGCGCAGCGCGCCGGGCGGCGCGGCAAGATCCTGCAGGCCGATGGCGGCACGCTCTTCCTCGACGAGATCGCTGACATGCCCCTCGACCTGCAGGCGCGCCTGCTGCGCGTGCTCGACGAACGCCAGGTCACGCCGCTGGGCACCGAAGACACGCAGTCGGTCGACTTCCAGCTCATCAGCGCCAGCCACCAGCGCCTGCCCGAACTCGTGCGCGAAGGGCGCTTTCGCGAAGACCTGTACTACCGCCTGTCGGGCATCGAGTTGCAGCTGCCGGCCCTGCGCGAGCGCAGCGACAAGCGCGAGCTGATCCACGGCGTGCTCGAAGCCGAAGGCGGCGCCGGGGCGGCGCTCAGCGCCGAGGCCGAACGCATGCTGATGGACTACGCGTGGCCGGGCAACATCCGCCAGCTGCGCCACGTGCTGCGCACCGCGGCCGCGCTGGCCGATGGCGCGACCATCGCCTGCGCGCACCTGCCGGCGCTGCACGACGGCACGGCGGCGGCGCCACAAGCGGTGGCCGTGCCGCCGGCCTTGTCGGCTCCGGCGAGTGCAGTGCCTGCGCATGCGAGCGTGGCGCATGGCGCGACAAACCTCAAACTCAACCCCATCCAGGCCAACGAACGTCAGGTGCTGCTGCAGATGCTGGAGCAGCACCGCTGGAACGTGAGCAATGTCGCCAAGGCGCTCGATGTCAGCCGCAACACCCTCTACCGCAAGCTCCACAAGCTCCGCATCGAGATCTCGCATCCAGAGTGATGAAGACGAACTGCCGGCCGACACGCCGGCGCGCTCGCGCTTCGCCTGGTGCATCACCGGCTCGGGCCACTTCCTGAGCGAATCGCTGGCGCTGGCCGGTCGGCTGCCGAACTGCGACCTGTTCCTTTCGGCGGCGGGTGAAGAAGTGCTGTCCATCTACAAGCTGCCGCTCGACGAACTGAAACAGCGCTTTCGCATCGTTCGCGACAAGACCGCGAGCGGCGTGCCGGTGGGCATGCTGTACGACGACGTCTACCACACGGTGGTGATCGCGCCGGCCACCAGCAACACGGTGGCCAAGTGCGCCTTCGGCTTCAGCGACACGCTGCCGACCAACATGTTCGCGCAGGCGGGCAAGCTGGGCATCCCGGGCATCGTGTTTGCATGCGACACCGAACCGGTGGTGGTGACGAAGTCGCCGCACGACTGGGTCACGCTGCGACCGCGGCGCATCGAGCTGGACAACGTGGACCGCCTTCGCGACATCGACTTCTGCCATGTGGTGTGCTCCCCCGCCGAGCTGGAGGATGCGCTCGACGCGCGCCTGAAAGAGCTTCACCTCGCATGGACAACAACCCCCTAGCTCACTTCGTTCGCGACCCCCCGAGGGGGCGCTCAGCGCCCTTCGGGCGGCCGGGCGGGCGCTGAGATGGAACACATCGTCTTCCTGACCGGCCACTTGGCCCGGCCTGCGCTGGAGCGGGTGTTGAACGGCATCGAGGCTGCGCCCTTCACGTGGGAAGTGCGCGACCTCGGCCTGCAGGTGGCTGCGCTGATGACGGCCGAGATGATCGCCCGCCGCGTGCCAGCGCCGGTGCGGGCCGACCGCATCCTCGTGCCGGGCCGCTGCCGCGGCGACCTCGATGCGCTGACGCAGCACTTCGGCATCCCGGTGCAGCGCGGGCCCGAGGAGCTGAAGGACTTGCCGCGCTTCTTCAACCGCGCCGCCCAGCCCATCGACCTGAGCGAGTACGAGGTGGCCATCTTTGCCGAGATCGTCGATGCGCCGCGCCTGTCGGTCGAAGGCATCGTCGAGCGCGCGCGGCAACTTCAAGCCGACGGCGCCGACGTGATCGACCTCGGCAGCCTGCCCGCCACGCGCTTCGATCACCTGGCCGACAGCGTGCGCGCGCTCAAGGCCGAAGGCTTCTCGGTGAGCGTGGATTCCAACGATGCGCAGGAACTGCTGCGCGGCGGCCAGGCCGGTGCCGACTACCTGCTCAGCCTCACGCTCGACACGCTGTGGGTGGCGGGGGAGGTCGATGCGGTGCCGGTGCTGATCCCGCGCACGCCGACCGACGAGGCTTCGCTGCACGCCGCCATCGAAGCCATGCAGCGCATGGGCAAGCCCTTCTTCGCGGACTCCATCCTCGACCCGATTCCGTTCGGCTTCACGGCCTCCATCGTGCGCTACCACCGGCTGCGCGAGCGCTTCCCGCAAGTGCCCATCATGCTGGGCATCGGCAACCTGACCGAGCTGACCGAGGCCGACACCAGCGGCATCAACGCGCTGCTGTTCGGCATTGCCGCCGAGCTGAACGTGGCGGCGGTGCTCACCACGCAGGTCAGCCAGCATGCGCGACGCGCCGTGCGCGAGGCCGATTGGGCGCGTCGCATCATGCACGCCGCGGCCAGCCGCGCGAGCCTGCCCAAGGGCATCAGCGATGCGCTGATGACGGTGCATGCCAAGCACCCGTTCCCGGACACGCCGCAGGAGATCGCCGACACCGCGGCGCAGGTGCGCGACCCCAACTTCCGCGTGCAGGTGTCGCCGCTCGGCTTGCACGTCTACAACCGCGACGGCTTGCGCCTGGGGCAGGGCGCCTTCGAGCTGTGGCCGCAGTTGAAGCTGGAACACGATGCCGCGCACGCCTTCTACATGGGTGTGGAACTGGCCCATGCCGAGATCGCGTGGAAGCTCGGCAAGCGCTACGTGCAGGATCAGCCGCTCGACTGGGGCGTGGCGGTCGAGACTCGGGCGCAGGACCTCGACAACTGGTGCGCGCCAGGGTCGACGATGGTGTCGGGCAACGCGAGGAGCAAACCCAATGAATGACATGATCTTCGAGACGGTGGTGACCACGGTGTCGCCCGAGGGCGTGCCGCACGTGGCGCCGATGGGCGTGCGCTACCAGGGCGAGCATGTGGTGCTCATGCCCTTCAAGCCATCGACCACCCATGACAACATCATCGCCACGCAGTGCGCGGTGCTCAACCTGCTGACCGACACGCGCGTGTTCGCCGGCTGCGTCACCGGGCGCAAGGAGTGGCCGCTGGTGCCGGCCGACAAGGTGAAGGGGTTCCGGCTCGCCGGTGCGCTGGGGCACGTGGAGCTGCACCTGGAACGGCGGCGCGACGACCCGCAGCGCCCGGTGCTGCAGATGGCGCGCGTGCACGAAGGCCTGCACGCGCCCTTCATGGGTTTCAACCGCGCGCAGGCGGCGGTGGTCGAAGGCGCAGTGCTCGTCAGCCGGCTGCACATGCTCTCGGCCGAGAAGATCGACACCGAGATGGCCTACCTGCAGATTGCCATCGACAAGACCGCAGGTTCGGCCGAGCGGGAAGCCTGGGGCTGGCTGCGTGAAGCGATCGCCAGGCACCGGGCGCAGGTGGCGGAGCCGTCGTGATGCCCCTCCTGATGCGCTTGCTCGTGAGCGTTCGCGACGAGGCCGAGGCCCTGCTCGCGGCGCAGGGTGGGGCGAACTTCATCGACCTGAAGGAACCCCGCGAGGGCGCGCTGGGCGGCCTGCCCGTGGCCCGCGTGCGTGCCGTCGTGCAGGCCCTGCGCCGGCGCGGCATCGGGTTGCCCATCAGCGCGACCATCGGTGACTTGTCCATGGACGAGTTCGACCGCATCGCGGCGGGTGTCGATGCCGTGGCCGCCTGTGGCGTCGATTACGTGAAGGTGGGCATCGAACGCGCGCCCGAGGCCGCGATGGTTCTGGACCGCCTGGCCGCGAGCGGCGCCGCCATCGTGCCGGTGTTCATCGCCGACCGCGGGCTCGACGCCGCGCTCGTGGCCCACGCCTGCGCGCTCAACTTCCCTGCGCTCATGGCCGACACCGCGGACAAGCTCTCCGGCAGCTTGTTCGACTGCGTGAGCGCGGCCGAGCTGCAGCGCTTCGTGCGCAGCGTGCGCCAGGCCGGCAAGCTGGTGGGCCTGGCGGGGGCGTTGCGCGTTTCGCACTTGCCGGCGCTGCGGGAGCTGAGGCCGGATTTCGCGGGATTTCGGAGTGCGGTGTGCGCGGGGGAGCGTGCCTCGGCACTGGATGCGACGCGCTTGCGCGCGCGGGTCGCGGCATGCGGAGCTCACAGCGGGCCTTCGATACCTCAGGC
>NZ_DASSRA010000186.1:0-21400 GCF_035702065.1 Rhizobacter sp. | reverse complement strand
AACCGCCTGGGGGCCGAGTTCTCCAAGGTGCAGGGCAGTGGCCTCGGGCTGGTGATCACCCAGCAGCTGGTCAAGCGCATGGGCGGCCGCCTGTCGGTGCACAGCACCGAGGGGGTGGGCACCCGGATGGTCGTGAAGCTGCGCGCGACCCCGGCGGTATGACGACAGCCCCTCGTCCGATGGGTACATCGGACGATCCCCCGCGGGGAACGTAGGCCGCGGCTCCATGCCCGCTTGCGCGGGCATGGACGGCCGGAGTGCGAGCCGCGTCTCGCGGCTCGCGGGGGCCGGCTTGGGAGCGGCCCGGCGCTCGGCCCGCTCAGGCCGCCGCAGGAACGTAGCCGCGCGGAATGGCCCCCAGCAAGCGCCGCGTGTACTCCTGCTGCGGCGCATCGAGGATCTGCTCGACGCTGGCCTGCTCGACCACCTCGCCGTCCTTCATCACCAGCACCTCGTCGGCCATGAAGCGCACCACGGCGAGGTCGTGGCTGATGAAGATGTAGGCCAGGCCCAGCTCGTCCTGCAGGTCCTTCAGCAGGTTGAGCACCTGCGCCTGCACCGACACGTCGAGTGCGCTCACCGCCTCGTCGAGCACCAGCACCTCGGGGTCGAGCGTGAGGCAGCGCGCGATCGCGATGCGCTGGCGCTGGCCGCCGGAGAACTCGTGCGGGTACTTGTGCAGCGCCGACTCGTCCAGCCCCACCTTGGCCAGCAGCGCACGCGCCTTGGCCTGGCGCTCGGCCTCGTTCGCGCCCACGCCATGGATGGTCATCGGCTCCACCAGCGTCTGCCCGATGGTGAAGCGCGGGTTGAGCGAGGCGTACGGGTTCTGGAACACCACCTGGATGCGCCGGCGCATGGGCAGCATCTCGGCCTTGCTCAAGCGCAGCAGGTCGCGCCCGTCGAACAGCACCTCGCCGCCGGTGCGCCCGCCGCTGGGCTCGTGCAGGCGCAGGAGCGTGAGGCCCATGGTCGTCTTGCCCGAGCCCGACTCGCCCACCACGCCCAGCGTGTGCCCGCGCTTGAGCTGGAAGCTCGCGCCCTTGACGGCCTGGAACTCGCGCCGCCCGAACACGCCGCTGCGCAGCCAGAAGCTCTTGGTCAGGCCGGTGGCCTGGATCACGATGCGCGCATCCGCATCCTTGGGCTTGCCCACGGTGGTGTTGGCCTTGCCCGAGATGTGGTCGTCGATCACGGTGAGCCGCGCGCTGCGCTGCTCGAGCGTGGGGCGGCAGGCCAGCAGGGCGCGCGTGTAGGCGTCCTGCGGGCTGGCGAAGATGCCAGCGACCGGCCCCTGCTCGCGCACCGTGCCCTGGCGCATCACCACCACCTGGTCGGCGATCTCGCCCACCACGCCGAGGTCGTGGCTGATGAAGAGCATGCTCATGCGGTGCTTCTCCTTCAGCCGTGCCAGCACCTCGAGGATCTGGCGCTGGATGGTCACGTCGAGCGCGGTGGTGGGCTCGTCGGCGATCAAGAGCTTGGGCTCGCAGGCGAGCGCCATGGCGATCATCACGCGCTGTTGCTGGCCGCCCGAGAGCTCGTGCGGGTGGGCGCCAAGGCGGCGCTTCGGCTCGGGCAGGCCCACCTCCACCAGCAGCTCCTCGGCGCGCTGCATGGCCTGGCGCGGGCTCAAGGCCAGGTGCTTGATCAGCGGCTCGCAGATCTGGTGCCCGACCGTGAACACCGGGTTGAGCGAGGTCATCGGGTCCTGGAACACGCAGGCGATCTCGCGCCCGCGCAGGGCCTGCAACTCGGGCAGGCTGGCGGCGAGCAGGTCGCGGCCCTGGAAGCTGATGGCGCCCTGCCGCTCGGCGTTGCTCGGCAACAGGTTGAGGATGGACATGGCCGTCACGCTCTTGCCCGAACCCGACTCGCCCACCAGCGCCACGGTGGTGTTCTCGGGCACCTCGAAGCTCACGCCCTGCTCGCCGCGGCCGACGGCCTGCACGCGCTGGACGACGCCGCGCTCGGTGCCGAGGCGGAAGGCGACGCGCAGGTCCTTGATGCTCAGCAGCGTGCTCATTCCAGGCCCCTCAACTTCGGATCGAGCGCATCGCGCAGCGCATCGGTGAACAACGCGAACGCGGTGACGAACACCGCCATGAAGGCCGTCGCGGCAGCGAGTTGCCACCAGTAGCCGAGGATCAGTTCGCTCTGCGCCTCGGCCAGCATCGTGCCCCAGCTCACCTGGTCGACCGACACGCCCAGGCCCAGGTAGCTCAGGATCACCTCGGCCTTGATGAAGCCCACCACGTGGATCGACAACTGAACCAGCACCACATGGCTCACGTTGGGCAGGATGTGGCGGAACATGCGCGACATCGGGCTCGCGCCGATGGCTTCGGCCGCGCGCACGTACTCGCGGGCCGAGTGCTTCATGAACTCGGCCCGCACCAGGCGGTAGATGCCCGTCCAGCCCGTGAGGCCGAGGATGATCACGATCGACCAGATGCCCTTGGGGATCACCGCGTCGGCGCGGTTGAGCACCGCGGCGAAGGTGAAGATCAAGAGGATGGTCGGGATCGAGGTGAAGACGTTGTAGACCCACTCCAGCAGGTCGCCCACCTTGCCGCCGAAGAAGCCGCCCGCCGCGCCCAGCACCGTGCCGATCAGCGTGGCGGCGAGCGCGGCCAGCAGGCCCACCATGATGGAGATCTCGGCGCCCTTCACCGCCTTGGCCAGCACGTCGCGGCCCAGGCGGTCGGCGCCGAAGGGCAGCGTCTCGGCCTTCACTGTCTCGGTGGTCTTGAACTTGGCGGCGCGCTCCTCCCACTCCTTGTAGCGCGGTGCCAGCGGGTCGACCGACGAGATGTCGACGTTGGGCCCCTTGGGCGAAGCGATGGCCAGGGTCTCGGTCTTGGCGGCCGGGCCCATGAAGGTGGGCGGCGCATTGGGAACACCCACCTCCTGCTGCCAGCCCTTGGCCACCAGGCCCAGGCCGGCGGCCAGCACCAGCAGGCCAAAGGCCAGCACGATGAAGAGCGACACCATGCCGACACGGTCGCTGCGAAAGCGCTTCCAGGCCGCCTTCCACACACCAGGCGACGCGACGGCGGCCGGAGCCGCCACAGCGGTGTTGCCAAGCACCGCGCTCATTTCAGCACCACCCGTGGGTCGACGACCTTGTAGAGCACGTCGGTCAGCAGGTTCACCGTCATGGTGATCACCGCGATGTAGATCGTCACCGCCTGGATCACCGGGTAGTCGCTGCGGTTCACCGCCAGCAGCACCTCGCGGCCGATGCCGGGGATGGAGAAGAAGGTCTCCAGCAGGAACGAGCCGACGAAGATGCCCGGCAGCGCCACCGCCACGTTGGTGAGGATGGGGATCAGCGCGTTGCGCAGCACGTGCTTGAGCAGCACGGTGGTTTCAGTGAGGCCCTTGGCGCGCGCGGTGCGCACGTAGTCCTGGCCGATCTCGTCGAGGAAGAAGCTGCGGTACAGGCGCATCTGTGGCGCGAGGCCCACCAGCACCGCCAGCAGCACCGGCAGCGGCGCGTACTGCAGCAGGTTGGTGAGGAAGCGATCGCTCCAGCCCTGCACCGGGAACAGGCCGAGCTGGAAGGCGAACAGGTACTGGCCCACGATCACGTAGACCAGGAAGGAGATCGACAGCGCCACCGTGCTCACCACCATGATGGCGCGGTCGGTGAGCGAGCCCCGCACGTAGGCCACCATCATCGCGAAGGGGATGGCCAGCAGCACGTCGAGCAGCAGGATGGGCACCATCACCGTCAGCGTGGCCGGCAGGCGCGTGGCGAAGAGGTTGGCCACGCTCTCGTTGGTGGCCCAGCTCTTGCCCCAGTCGAAGCTGACGATCTGCTTGACGAAGATCCAGAGCTGTTCCCACACCGGCTTGTTGAGGCCGAGCTGCTCGCGGATGGCGTCGACCTGGGCCGCGGTGGCGTTGAGCCCGCCGAGGATCTCGGCCGGGTCGCCGCCGAAGTACTTGAACACGAAGAACACCAGCAGCACGACCCCGATGAGTGTCGGGACCATTTGCCACAGGCGCCTTATCAAATAGGCGGCCATGTCGTGGAGAGCTCCAGCAGAAGATTCAACAGAAAGCGTGTCGGGGTGGGACTTGCAGCAGGGCGAGGTGGCTGATGGCGGCCACGCCCCGTTCCAGAATGTGCGGCAGTCTACTGGCGTGCCTGCCGCGGCATCCTCCGCGTTTGCCCTTGCAACTCCTGTGCCTCGGCAGAGTCAAGTCCCGTCTAGACTTGCCCGACACGACCCGGAGAGATGAACTTGAACCGACTGAACCGACCCGCCCACAAGGCGGTAGGCGCGTTGTGGCTGGTGCTGGCCCTGTGCTGTGCGAGCCCGTCCGTTGCGGCACAAGAGCCTGCACAAAAGATCCTGCGCTACGCCTTCCCCATCGCCGAAACCGGCTTCGATCCGGCCCAGGTGAGCGATCTCTATTCCCGCAACGTGAACTCGGGCCTCTTCGAGTCGCTGCTCACCTACGACTACCTGGCGCGGCCCTTCAAGCTCAAGCCGCAGACGACCACGGCACTGCCCGAGGTGTCGCCCGACTTCAAGACCTTCACCTTCCGCATCAAGCCGGGCATCCACTTCGCCGACGACCCGGTCTTCGGCGGCAAGAAGCGCGAGCTGGTGGCGCAGGACTTCGTCTTCAGCCTCAAGCGCCACTTCGACCCACGCTGGAAAAGCCCCAACCTGTTCCAGATCGAACACGCCAAGATCGTCGGTCTGAACGAACTGCGCAACGAGGTGCTGGCCTCGAAGAAGCCCTTCCCCTACGAGCGCGAGGTCGAAGGCCTGCGCGCGCTCGACCGCTACACGCTGCAGATCAAGCTGGCCGAGCCGGCGCCGCGCTTCGGCCTCTTGATGGCCGACCCGGCCTTTGGCGTGGTGGCGCGCGAGGTGGTCGAGGCCTATGGGGAGAACCTCATGGCCCACCCGGTGGGCACCGGGCCCTTCGTGCTGGCCGAATGGCGGCGCAGCTCGCGCATCGTGCTCACGCGAAACCCCAACTACCGCGAGCGGCTCTACGACGCCGAAGCACCGGCCGATGACGCGCGCCTGCAAGCCATTGCCAAGCGCCTGCACGGACGGCGCCTGCCGATGGTCGACCGGGTCGAGATCTCCATCATCGAAGAGGCGCAGCCGCGCTGGCTGTCCTTCCTCAACGGCCAGTACGACTTCCTCGACCGCCTGCCCAACGACTTCGCCCCGCAGGTGGTTCCCAACGGCAAGCTCGCGCCCAACCTGGAAAAGAAAGGCCTGGTGGTGGTGCGCTCGCCGATGATCGAATCCATCATCGTCACCTTCTTCAACCTGGAGCACCCGCTCGTGGGCGGCTACACGCCCGAGAAGGTGGCGCTGCGCCGCGCCATCGGGCTGGCCTACGACACCGACAGCGAGATCCGCATCGTGCGCCGCGGCCAGGCCATCCCGGCACAGGGGCCCATCGGCCCCATGGCCACCGGCTACAACGCCAAGCTCAAGTCGGAGATGAGCGACTACGACCCGCAGCGCGCCAAGGCCTTGCTCGATCTGTACGGCTACATCGACCGCGATGGCGATGGCTGGCGCGAGCAGCCCAACGGCGAGCCGCTGCTGCTGGAGCTCGCGTCGCAGCCCGACCAACAAAGCCGCCAGCTCGACGAGCTGATGCAGAAGAACATGAACGCGATCGGCCTGCGCATGGTGTTCAAGAAGGCCAAGTGGCCCGAGAACCTCAAGGCTTCGCACGCCGGCAAGCTGATGATGTGGGGTGTGGCCTGGGGTGCCGACAACCCCGATGGCGAAACCTTCCTCGGCCTGGGCTACGGCCCCAACAAGGGCGGCTCCAACCATGCGCGCTTCAACCTGCCGGCCTACAACGCGCTCTTCAACCAGCAGAGCGCCCTGCCCGACGGCCCCGAGCGCGAGCGCCTGATGGAAGAGGCCAGCAAGCTGATGGTGGCCTACATGCCCTACAAGTTCACCGGCCACCGCATCGCCACGGACATGATGTACCCCTGGGTCATCGGCTACGACCGCAACACCTTCGTGCGCGACTTCTACACCTACGTCGACATCGACCTCGACGTGCAACGCAAGGCGGCCGCGAAATGACCCGCATCGGACGCACGCTTGCCCTGGTGCTGGCGCTCGCGCTGCCCGCGCTGCTGCATGCGGCCGAACCCAAGGTGCTGCGCTACGCCTTCCCCAAGGCCGAGACCGGCTTCGACCCGGCGCAGCTCTCCGACCTGTACTCGCGCATCGTCACCGGCCACATCTTCGAAGCCCCGCTCACCTACGACCACCTGGCCCGCCCCTACGAGTTGCGGCCGTCCACTGCCGCGGCCATGCCCGAGGTGTCGGCCGACTTCAAGACCTTCACCTTCCGCATCAAGCCCGGCATCTACTTCGCCGACGACCCCGTCTTCAAGGGAAGGAAGCGCGAGCTGGTGGCGCAGGACTACGTCTACGCGCTCAAGCGCATCTACGACCCCAAGTGGAAGAGCCCCACGCATTCCAACGTGGAAGAAGAAGGCATCCTCGGCCTGCAGGAGCTGCGCGAGGCCGCCCTCAAGAGCGGCAAGCCCTTCGACTACGACCGTGAGGTCGAGGGCCTGCGTGCGCTCGACCGCTACACCCTGCAGGTGCGCTTGCGCGAACCCCGCCCGCGCCACCTCTACGTCTGGGCATCGCCCGACATCTACGGCGCGGTGGCGCGCGAGGTGGTCGAGGCCTATGGCGACAACATCATGGCCCACCCGGTGGGCACCGGCCCCTTCAAGCTCAGCGATTGGCGCCGCAGCTCGCGCATCGTGCTCGTGCGCAACCCCGGCTACCGCGACGTGGCCTACGACGCCCACCCCAATGCCGACGATGCGTATGGCCAGGCGCTGCTCAAGCGCTTCAAGGGACAGCGCCTCCCGATGATCGACCAGGTGGAGATCTCCATCATCGAGGAGGCGCAGCCGCGCTGGCTGGCCTTCCTCAACGGCGAGCAGAACTTCATCGAGCGCCTGCCGGCCGAGTTCGTCAGCCAGGCCGCACCCGGCGGCAAGCTGGCGCCCAACCTCGCCAAGCGGCACATGCAGCTCTACCGCGAACCAGCCTCCGACATCACGCTCACCGTCTTCAACATGGAAGACCCGATGGTCGGCGGCTACACGCCCGCGCAGGTGGCGCTGCGCCGCGCCATGGTGCTGGCCGACAACATGGCGCGCGAGATCGACCTCGGGCGCCACGGCCAGGCCATTCCCGCGCAATCCATCATGACGCCGCTCAGCACCGGCTACCGCAGCGACATGCGCACCGAGATGAGCCGCTACGACCCGGCACGCGCCAAGGCCTTGCTCGACATGTACGGCTACATCGACCGCGACGGCGACGGCTGGCGCGAACGCCCCGACGGCCAGCCGCTGCGCCTGGAGGTGCTGACAGAGGCCTCGCAGGACACGCGCCGCCTGCTCGAGCTGTGGAAGAAGAGCATGGACGAGATCGGCGTGCGCGCCGAGCTCAAGGTGGCGCAGTGGCCCGAGAACCTCAAGGCCACGCGCGCCGGCAAGTTCATGATGTGGCGCGTGGGTTCGCTGGCCGCCACGCCCGATGGCCAGGGCGCACTGGAGCGCGCCTACGGGCCCTCGGTCGGCAAGGCCAACCTGGCGCGCTTTCGCAACGACGACTTCGACCGTGTCTACGAACAGCTCAAGCTGCTGCCCGACGGCCCCGAGCGCCTGAAGCTCTTCGACGAAGCCACCAAGCTGCTGGTGGCCTACGTGCCCTACCGCCTGGGCGTGCACCGCATCTACACCGACATGGCCACCCCGCAGGTGATCGGCTACAAGCGCCCGCCCTTCTGGCAGGACTGGTGGCAGTACGTGGACGTGGTCGACGGCAAGGAGCTGCCATGAGGGCCGCGCGCTGGCTGGTGGCCGTTGCAAGTGCCGCCCTGCTCGCCACCGCGCAAGCGCAGACCGCCGAACCGGCCGCGCCCGGCGCCAAGGTCCTCAAGTACGCCTTCCTGGTGGCCGAGACCGGCTTCGACGTCGGACAGATCAGCGACCTCTATTCCGCCATCGTGGTGGCGCACATCTTCGATGCGCCCTACCGCTACGACTACCTGGCGCAGCCCACCAAGATCCGCCCCAACACCGCGGCGGCCATGCCCGAGGTGTCGGCCGACTACCGCACGTGGACGGTGCGTCTGAAGCCCGGCATCTACTTCGCCGACGACCCGGCCTTCAAGGGAAAGAAGCGCGAACTGGTCGCGCAGGACTACGTCTACTCCATCAAACGCATCTTCGACCCGGCCAACAAGAGCCCGCGCTACTCAGGCTTCAGCGAGGAGAAGATCCTCGGCATCGAGGCCCTGCGCGAGGCCGCATTGAAGGGCAAGCCCTTCGACTACGACCGCGAGATCGAAGGCCTGCGTGCGCTCGACCGCTACACGCTGCAGTTCAAGCTCGAGAACCCGCGCCCGCGCTTCATCTATCGCCTGTCGCAGAGCGCCATCGCGGGCGCGGTGGCGCGCGAGGTGATCGAGGCCTACCCCGGCAAGGCCATGGAGCACCCGGTGGGGACCGGGCCCTTCCGCCTGACCGGCTGGCGGCGCAGTTCGCAGATGGTGCTGGAGCGCAACCCCAACTTCCGCGAGATGCTCTACGAGGCCGAACCTGCGGCCGACGATGCCGAGGGCCAGGCCTTGCTGAAGAAGTTCGCCGGCCGGCGCCTGCCGATGATCGACCGCGTCGAGATCAGCGTCATCGAGGAAAGCCAGCCGCGCTGGCTCTCCTTCGTCAACGGCGAGTTCGACCTGGCCTTCGGCGTGCCGCTGGACTTCACCCCCGTGGCCGTGCCCAACGGCAAGCTCGCGCCCAACCTCGCCAAGCGCGGCATCCAGGTCTACCAGAGCCTGATGCCCGATCGGGTGATGGTGTACTTCAACATGGACGACCCGCTGGTCGGCGGCTACACGCCCGAGAAGGTGGCGCTGCGCCGCGCCGTCAGCCTGGCGATGGACATGCAGCGCGAGATCAGCCTGATCCGCAAGGGCCAGGCGATCCCGGCGCAGTCCATCGTCGCGCCGCACACCTACGGCTACGACCCCGACTACCGCAGCGAGAACAGCGCCTTCGACCCGGCGCGCGCCAAGGCCTTGCTCGACATGTACGGCTACATCGACCGCGACGGTGACGGCTGGCGCGAGCAGCCCGACGGCAAGCCGATGGTGATCGAGTACGCCACCACGCCGGACAGCCAGGGCCGCCAGTTCGACGAGGCCTGGCTGAAGAACCTCAGCAACGTGGGGCTGCGCACGGTGTTCAAGGTGGCCAAGTGGCCCGAGCAGCTGAAAAAGGCGCGCAGCGCGCAGCTGATGGTGTGGCAGGTGGGCCAGTCGTCCGAGGCGCCGGACGTGCAGGACGCCTTCGAGATGATGTACGGCCCCTCTTCGGGCAACCAGAACCTGGCGCGCTTCAAGCTGCCCGCGTTCGATGCGCTCTACGAGCGCATGCAGGCGCTGCCCGACGGGCCCGAGCGGCTGGAGGCCACGACCCAGGCCAACAAGCTGCTGACCGCCTACATGCCGCAGCGCTACACCGTGCACCGCGTCCTCACCGACCTGGCCTACCCCTGGGTCATCGGCTACCGCCGGCCGGCCTTCGGCAACCAGTGGTGGCACTTCGTCGACATCGACAACAGCAAGCGCCCTTCGCCCTGACAGAGACCATGAGCAGTACCCTTCCTGAGCCGCAGATCACGCGTTACGCGAACTGGCTGAAGCAACACCGTGGCTTGAGCTTCGACCCCAGCACCGCCGCCGGCTACGACGCCATGTGGCGCTGGTCGGTGAGCGACCTCGCCGCCTTCTGGGGCTCGATGTGGGACTACTTCGCGCTGGAGTCGCCCACGCCGCACCGCACGGTGCTGGTCGAAGCCAAGATGCCCGGCGCGCAGTGGTTCCCCGGCGCGCAGCTCAACTACGCGCAGCAGGTGTTCCGCCATGCCGACGCGGCGCATGCGGCCGGCCACCCGGCCATCGTGTTCCGCAACGAGCGCATGGATGACCGTGGCGAACTCAGCGAGATGGGCTGGCCCGAGCTGCGTCGCCAGGTCGCTTCGCTGGCGGCGCATCTCCAACGGCTCGGCGTACAGCCCGGTGACCGCGTCTGCGCCTTCCTGCCCAACACGCCGCAGACCGCCGTGGCCTTTCTCGCGGTGGCGAGCCTCGGCGCCGTGTGGTCGGTGTGCTCGCCCGACATGGGACCGGTGGCGGTGCTCGATCGCTTCCGCCAGATCGAGCCAAAGGTGCTGATCGCCTGCGATGGCTACCAATACGGCGGCAGCGCCCATGACCGCCTGCCCGTGCTGCGCGGCCTGCTGGCCGAACTGCCCAGCGTGCGCGACGTGGTGTTGTGGCGCTACCTCGACGAGCAGGCGGACGTGCAAGGCCTGGCGTCGCCCCAACGCGCCGCACACGACTTCGCCGCGCTCACCGCCGACGACGTGCCTTTCTCTCCCACCTGGGTGCCCTTCGACCACCCGCTGTGGGTCGTCTACTCCAGCGGTACCACCGGCCTGCCCAAGCCCATCGTGCACGGCCACGGCGGCGTGGTGCTCGAGGCGTTGAAGATGGGCCGCCTGCACAACAACCTCGGCCCCACGGTCGAGACCGGCGACCGCTTCCACTGGTACAGCGCCACCGGCTGGATCATGTGGAACTGCCAGGTCAACGGCCTGCTCTTCGGCACCACCATCTGCCTCTACGACGGCAACCCGGGCGGCAAGAGTGCGGCCCTCGGCGGGCCGGACTGGACCACGCTGTGGCGCTTCGTCGCCGACGCCGGCGTCACCTTCTTCGGCGCCGGTGCCGCCTTCTACGCGAGCTGCCTCAAGGCCGACGTGCACCCGCAGCAGGTGGCCGATCTGTCGCGGCTGCGCGGCCTCGGCTCCACCGGCTCGCCACTGGCCAGCGACTGCTACCGCTGGGTCTACGACAAGCTGCCTGAGGTCGACGGCCAGAAGATCTGGCTCAGCTCGCTCTCGGGCGGCACCGACTTCGCCGGCGCCTTCATCGCCGGCCTGCCCACGCTGCCGGTGGTCGAGGGCGAGATGCAGTGCCGGTGCCTCGGTGCGGCGGTCGAAGCCTGGAACGAGAAAGGCGAACCGCTCCTCGACGAGGTGGGCGAGCTGGTGTGCGTGAAGCCGATGCCGTCGATGCCGCTCTACTTCTGGAACGACCCCGTGATGGAGCCCCCGGGCGGACATACCGCCCACCCCCCAGGGGGGTCCGCGGCCGCCTTGGGGCGGCCCGGCGCCGGCCGCGTTGGCCAGCGGTACCACGACAGCTACTTCGACATGTACCCGGGTGTCTGGCGCCACGGCGACTGGATCCGCATCCTGCCGAACGGCGGCTCCATCATCTACGGCCGCAGCGACGCCACCATCAACCGCCACGGCATTCGCATGGGCACGGCCGAGCTGTACCGCGCGGTCGAGGCCCTGCCCGAGGTGCTCGACAGCCTGGTGGTCGACCTGGAGTACCTGGGCCGCGAGAGCTACATGCCGCTCTTCGTCGTGCTGCGCGAGGGCCTCACGCTCGACGCCGCGCTCGACAAGCGCCTGCGCGAGGCCATCAAGACCGCGCTCTCGGCGCGCCATGTGCCCAACGAGATCTTCCAGGTGAGCGCGATCCCGCGCACGCTGTCGGGCAAGAAGATGGAGCTGCCGGTGAAGAAGCTGCTGATGGGCACGCCGGCTGAGCAGGTGTTCAAGCTCGACGCCATGGCCAATGCCGATTGCGTGCCCTGGTTCACCGCCTTCGCGCAGCGCCGCGCGGCAGCCACCTCGTGATGCAACGCCGCGCATTGCTCCAGGCCCTGCCGCTCACGCTGCTGGGCGGCTGCGCCACGGCGGCGAAGCAGCCCACGCTGGCCGAGATCGAAGCGCGCAGCGGCGGCAAGCTCGGCCTGATGGCCCTCGACACCGCCACCGGCCGGCGCATCGGCCACCGCGCCGACGAACGCTTCGCGATGTGCTCCACCTTCAAGCTGCCGCTCGCGGCCTGCGTGCTCGCGCGCGTGCAAGCCGGGGGCCTGCAGCTGCAGCAGGCCGTGCCCATCTCGGCCGCCGACCTTGTGCCCTATGCACCCGCCGTGATGGCCCGCCTGCCCGAGCGCGCCATGACCGTCTCGGCCCTGTGCGAGGCCGCCGTCGTGCTGAGCGACAACGCCGCGGCCAACCTGCTGCTGCCGCTGATCGGCGGCCCGGCCGGGCTCACCCGCTGGCTGCGCAGCCTGGGCGACGGCGTGACGCGCCTCGACCGCAACGAGCCCACGCTCAACACCAACCTGCCCGACGACCCGCGCGACACCACCACGCCGTTGGCCATGGCCCAGCTCTGGCAGACGCTTCTCACCGGCCCGGCCTTGTCGTCACCCATGCGCGAGTTGCTGGCGCACTGGCTGATCGAATCGCGCACCGGCCTCGAACGCCTGCGTGCCGGCCTGCCCACCGGCTGGCGCGCTGGCGACAAGACTGGCACCGGCGAACGCGGTGCGGTCAACGACGTGGCCATCGTCTGGCCGCCCGGCCGCGCGCCCTGGGTGGTGGCCTGCTACCTCAGCGGCTCGTCGCTCCCACGCGCGCAGTTGAACGCGGCCCACGAAGCGGCGATGCGCGTGGTGGTGGCGGCGTTCAACGGCTGACGCGCTGGGATGCGGGGCCCTGCTCCCGCTCTCTCTCTCACTCTCGCTTGCTCCCTCCCTCACATTCAAGAGGAGGGCCCCGCATCCCAGCGCGCCGCGGTCGCCGCGCCGATCACTGGCTCGCCGTGATCCCCCCGTCCACATACAGCACCTGGCCGGTGACGAAGGCGCCGGCCGCGCTGCAGAAGAACATCGTCGGGCCCACCACGTCGGGCGGGTCGCCGACGCGGCCGAGCGGGATGCGTTCGGTCACCTGCCTGTAGGTCTCGGGGTTGTCGAGCCAGTGGCGCGCCATCTCGCTGCGCACCACGGTCGGCGCCACGCCGTTGACGGTGATGCCGTGCTCGGCGAGCTCCATCGCGTGCTGCTTCACCAGCATCACGAGCGCGCCCTTGGTCGCGCAATAGGCCGAGTAGCCGCGGCGGCGCAAGCCCAGCTGCGAGCGCACCGACAGCAGGTGCACCTGGCGCCCGGGCGCGCGGCCGGCGGCGATGCCGGCGATCTGGTGCCGCGCCGTGGCCTGCGCCAGGAACATGGCCGACTTGAGGTTGACCTGCACCACCTCGTCGAAGGCCTCCTCGGTCACCTCGGCCAGCTTCTCCTCGCGCTGGATGCCCACGCAGTTGACCAGGATGTCGAGCGCGCCGAAGCGCTCGGCCACCGCGTCGACCGAGGCGCGCACGTCGGCCACCGAGTGCGCGTCCATCGCCAAGCCGATGGCGTCGAGCCCGTTGGCGCGCAGGCGGGAGGCGAGCGCGTCGGCCTTGTCGTAGCTGCGGCCGGAGACGGCCACGCGCGCGCCGGCCATGGCGAGGCCCCAGGCCACGGCCTCGCCGATGCCGCCATAGCCGCCGGGCACGTAGGCCACGCGGCCGCGCAGGTCAAACAGGCCGTGCAGGCTCTGGATGAAATCGACGGGAATGTCCACGTTGTCGGTCATCGCATCAGAAGGTGTGAATGGGCCCGGCGTGGCCGAGCAGACTGCGCCAAGCCTGCGAATCAAGGCGCAAAGCGCAGCCGTAGCTCGGGCTACGGCGAGCATTTGCAACGCGGAGTCGCGGGCTTGGGGCGGGATGAGCGGGCATGCTGGGTTCGTTCATACCTTCTTAGTCCATCAGCAGGCCGCCGTTGAGATCGAGGATCTCGCCGGTGATGAAGCCCGAGAGCGGCGAGGCCAGGAAGCGCACCGTGTGCGCGAACTCCTCCGGCTCGCAGAAGCGGCCGACCGGGATCTGCTTGAGCAGCTCCTGGCGCTGCGCCTCGGTGAGCTGCTCGGTGATCATGGGTGTCTTCACGTAGGCCGGCGCGATGGCGTTGGCGGTGACGCCGAAGGCGGCCAGCTCGCGCGCCAGCGAGAAGGTCAGCGCGCTCATCGCGCCCTTGCTCACCGAGTAGGCGGTGCCGGCGGTCAGGCCGCCGGTCTTGGCGGCCAGCGAGCTGGTGTTGATGATGCGGCCCCATCTCCGCGCCTTCATCCCTGGCACCACGGCCTGCGCCCAGTACATCGCGCCGTCGAGGTTGGCGCCCAGCACGCGGCGCCATTCGCTCGCGCTCGTCGCCTCGATCTTGTTGTTGGACAGGATGCCGGCGTTGTTGACCAGGATGTCGACCGGCCCCAGCCGCTGTTCGACCAGCGCGTGCGCGGCCTGCACGGCCTGCGGGTCGCTGATGTCGCAGGCCACGGCCGCCACGGCGGAACCGTAGGCCGCCTCCAGCGAGGCCATCGCGCTGGTGTTCACGTCGACCAGCGCCACGCGGCAGCCGTCTTCGATCAGGCCGGCCACCACGGCGCGGCCCATGGTGCCGCCGGCACCGGTGACGAGGGCGACCTTGCCCTTGAGTGAATTGAGATTCATGTGTCGAGAACGCTCTTCTTGCCAAACAGACCACGGGAGCGGAAGGTGACCACCGCGATGAACAACAGGTACATGGACATCAGCGACCACTCCGACGCGTAGGCGCCGGTCAGGCCCACCACCAGGCCGACCAGCAGGCCGGCGATGACCGCGCCCCACAGCGAACCCACGCCGCCGAGCACGATGATCAGGAAGGCCGGCACCACCGCATCGACGCCCACGTGCGGGCGGATGCCCCAGATGGGCGCCATCACCACGCCGGCGATCGCCGCCAGCGCCACACCGAGCGCGAACACCGCCGAGCGCAGCCGGCCGAGGTGGATGCCGAGCGCACGCACCATCTCGCTGTCGTGCGCCCCGGCCTTGATGATGGCGCCGTAGGGCGTCTTCTCCAGGAACAGCCACAGCGCGAGGATGGCCACGATGGCAAAGGCGCTCGCGAACACGCGGTAGCGCGAGTAGATGAGGTCGCCCATCGCGAAGGCGCCCGAGATGGCGGGCGGCAGCGCCATCTGCTGCTCGTTCGACCCCCAGGTGACACGGATCAGCTCCTCGATCACCAGCGCCGCGCCGAAGGTCAGCAGCAGGCCGTAGAGCGGGTCCTTGCCATAGGTGCGGCGCAGGCACAGCTCCAGCAGCAGCCCGAACAGGCCGACCAGGATGGGCGCGAAGAAGAGCGCGATGGCGTAGCGCGTGCCGATGGGCAGGCCCATGTAGGCGGCCTGCAGTTCGGGGAACCAGCCGAGCTTGGGCGCGAGCAGGAACAGCGCGGCGTACATGCCCAGCGCGAACAGCGAGCCGTGCGCGAGGTTGATGGTCTCCATCACGCCGACGATGAGCATGAAGCCCAGCGCGATCAGCGCGAACAGCAGCCCGAGCGAGATGCCGTTGATGAGGTGGGGAAGCAGGTCCATGGAAGAGCCGGATGAAGAAGATGGGTCAGGGTTCGTAGGAAGGCGTGGCGGCGTAGGACTCGAGCGTGCACTGCTGGGTGCTCGCGCGATCTTCCACCTCGTGGGGTTGCAGGCGCCCGAGGATGCGGAACAGGTCGTCGGGCTCGCGCGGCCGGTCGTTGTAGGCGGCCATGTAGATGGTCTGCTGCAGCTGGTGGGTCTGCGGGTTCATGTAGGCGTCGTGGTGCTGCATGCGCTCGGCGGCCGGCACGCGCAGGGTCTCCAGCGCCTTGATGAGCTTCAAGTTGTGGGTGCTGCCCGTGCGCTCGATGGTGCGCAGCAGTTCGCGCGTGGCCATGTAGCCGTTGTAGAACACGTTGCCCGGCACCTTGATGCGGTAGCCGGCCTGGCTCTGCTGGTAGCGCGCCACGAACTCCTTCACGCCCGACAGCCCCAGGCCCCAGTACCAGGTGGTCCCGAAGATGCCGAACAGCGCCTCGCGGCCCAGGCCGTACACGTCGGGCCAGTCCTGCTGGTTGTTGATCCAGCCGAAGCGGCGGTCCAGGCCGTTCTCGCGCACCTGGCGGCGCAGCGCCTTGAGGTCGTCGCCGCCCACGGCGGTGGCGATCACGCCGGGGTTCAGGTCGCGCACCTTGGCCAGCGTGGCGCTGAAGTCGGGCGTGTTCTGCGCCACCATCAGCTCTTCGACGATGCGCCCGCCGTTGCCCTCGACGATGGCGCGGATGCCGGCGGCGGTGTTGCGGCCCCAGGTGTAGTCGCTGGTGATCAGCACCCAGTCGCGGCCGAAGCCGGTCATGGCGCCCTTCACCACCGAGATGGAGAAGTTGGTGCCGTTGCCGTCCCAGACGAACTTGGTGCGATGGCAGTCCTTCCCCGCCTCGGTGGGCGAGCTGGAGTTGGTGTTGAAGTAGATGCAGCCGTGCGCCTGAGCCACCTTCGACATCGCGCTGGCCACGCCCGAGTGCACGCCACCGAGCAGGAAGGCCACCTCCTGCTGGCGGATCATCTGCTCGGCCACGCCGGTGGCGATGGCGGGGTCGCCCGCGGTGTCGGCGTGCACGAGCTCGATGCGCCGGCCCAGCACGCCGCCCCGCTCGTTGGCCTCGGCGATGGCCATGCGCATGCCGCGCTGCTCGTCCTGCCCGCTGGCGGCGTAGGGGCCGCTGTCGTCGGTGGCCAGGCCGATCAGCAGCGGCTTCTTCACCTTCGTCTGGGCCCAGGCGTGGTGCGCTGTCCAGGGGCCGAAGAAGCCCAGGGTGGCAGCGCCTGCCGCCTGGACCAGGCGACGGCGAGAAGGGGGGCGGGGCAGCATGGCCGTGCCGTCGCGCTTACTGCTGGTAGGACGGCGTGGCGTCGTACGACTCCAGCTTGCAGCTCTTCTGCGAGTCCTGGTCGACCACGTCCTTGGGGTCGGCCGCGGTCAGGATCTTGAAGATGTCGTCCTTCTCGGCCGGCTGCTCGTTGTAGGTCGCCATGTAGATGGTCTGCTGGCATTGGTGCGTCACCGGGTCGATCCAGGCGTCGAACTGCTGCAGGCGGTCGCGTGCGCTCATCTTGCGGCCCTCGAGCTTCTTGATGACGGCGATGTTGTTGGTGCTGCCGGCCTCTTCCACGCAGCGCAGCAGCTCGCGCGTGGCCATGTAGCTGTTGTGATAGACGTTGCCCGGCACCTTGATCGCCATGCCCGGGAACTGCTTCTGGTAGTTGGCGACGAACTCCTTCACGCCCGGCAGGTCGAGGCGGTAGTACCAGGTGGTGCCGAACACGCCGAAGATGTTCTCGGGGCCCAGGCCGTAGACGTCGGGCCAGTCCTGCTGGTTGTTGATCCAGGCCATGCTCTTTTGCATGTTGAGCTGCACCACCTGCTGGCGCAGCGCCTTGATGTCGTCGCCGCCGATGGCGGTGGCCACCGCGTTGGGCTTGAGCTGTTGCAGCTTGAGCAGGTAGGAAGAGAAGTCGCGCGTGTTCTGCGGAACCAGCAGCTCCTCGACGATCTTGCCGCCGTTGGCCTCGACGATGGCGCGCGTGGCGTTGGAGGTGTTGCGGCCCCACACGTAGTCGTTGGTCAGCAGCACCCAGTTCTTGCCGTTGACCTTGATCGCGTTCTTGACGATGGCGTGGGCGAAGTTGGTGCCGTTGCCGTCCCACACGAACTTGACGCGGTGGCAGTCCTTGCCGGCCTCGGTGGGTGAGCTGGAGTTGGTGTTGAGGAAGATGCAGCCGTACTTCTGCGCCACCTGCGAGATGGCGTTGGCCACGCCCGAGTGCAGCGCGCCGATCATGAAGGCCACCTCGTTGCGGGTGATCATGCGTTCGGCGATGCGCGAGCCGCTGGCCGGCGTGGTCTCGGTGTCCATGTGCAGCGCCTCGATGCGCCGGCCCAGCACGCCGCCCTTGTCGTTGAACTCCTTGATGGCCATCATCGCGCCCAGGCGTTCCTCGCCGCCGCTCGCGCCGTACTGGCCCGAGGCGTCCATCGTGAGCCCGATCACCAGCGGCTTCGGCGTGGCGGCCTGCGCCCACACGCGGTTGTGCGCCCAGGGCCCGAAGAAGGGCGTGGCGCCGGCCAGCGTGGCGCCAGTGGCCTTGAGCAGGCGGCGGCGGGTGGGGAGAAGGATGGAAGATTCGGTCTTCTTGTCGTCGGTCATGGCTTGTCTCCAGAGACGGTGGGTGGCGGCGCAGTGGTCTGCGCTCACGGGGTGGATGGATGAACTAGCGGGGGACGAACTTGACGTTGCTGAGCTGCTCCTGCACTTCAAGCAGCGAGGCGATGAAGCGGTCGGCGAAGCCGAGGTTGGCCGCCTGCACAAAGCTCTGGTGCGCGGCCTCGGCGATGAAGCTGCTGGTGGGCAGCATCTCGGTCAGGTGGGTGTAGTAGCGCAGGTCCTTCTGCGCGTTGCCGATGGCGAACTTGAGGCCGGCCAGGTCGCCCTGCAGCGCCTTGCCGACCATCATCTGGAAGATGCCCGAGTTCACGCCGCCGGCGGAGATCACGTCGAACACCTTCTGCAGCGAGAGGCCCGCCTTGGCGGCGGTGGCCATGGCCTCGGCGATGGCCGCGGCCTGCGTCATCGCCAGCATGTTGTTGACGAGCTTGAGCACGTGGCCGTGGCCGGGCGGGCCGACGTGGATGATGTTCTCGCAGAAGGCGGCGAACACCGGGCGCAGCGTCTCGAAGTCGGCCGTGTCGGCGCCCACCATGGTGTTGAGGCGGCCCTCTTCGGCCTCTTTCGGCGTGCGGGCCAGCGGGGCGTCGATGAACTTCACGCCCTTGGCGGCGAAGTCGTTGCGGATGCGCGTGCTCGAGGCCGGCTCGGCGGTCGAGGTGTCGATGACGATCAGGCCCTTGCGCCCGGCGGCGAGCAGGCCGTCGTCGCCGTAGACGATCTCTTCGACCTGCGGCGAGCCGGTCACGCACAGGATCACGATGTCGGCCAGCGCCACCGCGGCGCGGGTGTCGACCTCGGTCGCGCCGGCGTCGAGCAGGTCTTGCAAGCTGCTGCGGTTGCGGTGCGCCTTGAAGCGCAGGGCGTAGCCCTTCTTCAAGAGGTTCTTGGCGATGCCGTGGCCCATCATGCCCAGGCCGAGGAATCCGATGGAGGGTTGTGTCATGTCTTGCTCCGGGAAGAGAGAACGGGGTCCTGCGCCTCGCACCACAGCTGGATGAGGCGCTTGTAGTTGGTGGCGACCTGCTCGACCACGCCGGCGTCGTCCAGCGTGCCTGCGAACCAGGCGCCGGCCGCGTCGGCGAATAGCGAGCGGCCGACGGCGAAGCCCTTGCACAGCGGCTGGCCGGCGGCGGCGCGGAAGCCTTGCGCGAGGTGGTCTTCGCTGGCCTCCAGGCCGAGCAGCAGCACACCGCGGCAGTGCAGGTCGTTCTCGGCGATGGCCGCGTTGAGGTGCTGCCAGGCTTCGGGGGCGAGCGGCGGCGGCAGCTTCCACCAGTCGGGCCACACGCCGGCGGCGTAGATCTGCCGCATGGCGCGCGCCAGGGTGTCGTGGCCGGCCGGCATCTCGCGCGGCGGGATCACCTCGACCAGCAGCTCGTGGCCGGTGCGGTTGCAGGCGTCGGCCAGGATGGCCACGCTGCGCAGCTGCTCGTCGCGCAGCGCCTCGCTGTCGTCGGGGTGGAAGGACACCAGGCACTTCACCACGTGCTCGCCGGGCCAGGTGCGCAGCGAGAGGCCGACGTTGGGGCCCTCCTCGAAGCGCAGCGGGCGTGAGCCCGGCCGCTCGACCGGGCGGGCGACCCACCAGCCCTCGCCGGTGAGCTGCGGCAGCACGTCTTCGCCGTAGCGGCCGTCGATGATCACGCCGGGCGTGGGGAAGCTCGCGGGCTGCGCGGCTTCGCGGTGCGCAGCGTCGTAGCCCTGGCGCGCGGCCTGGGCGACGAGCTGCTTGAAGGCGGCGATGCGGCTGGTGTTGACACCGTGGCGCGCGGCCAGCTCTTCCAGCTGCGCGCGGTGATCGAAGGCCAGCACCGCCAGCGTGCCCCAGTGGCGGCTGCGGGTGGAGGCGCGGTGCAGGTGCTCCAGCAGCGCGTCTTCGCGCAGGCGGCGCGTGGGCGAGCCGTGGCGCAGGAAGTGGTTCAACTCGTCCCAGCTCGCCATGGCCGGCGCGCAGCCGTGGCGCGAGACGACGATGGCGCCGCAGGCGTTGGCATACGAGAGCGTGCGGTCCAGTGGCTCATCGCGCACCCAGCCGCGCAGCAGGCCGGCCATGAACGCATCGCCCGCGCCGAGCACGTTGAACACCTCGACCGGGAAGCCGGGGCCGGTGACGCCGCCGTCGATGCGCGCCGGGATGGGGCCGGGGTAGGCCACGCAGCCCATGGGCCCGCGCTTCATCACGATCAGCGCGGGCGAGACCTCGCGGATGCGCCGGAGCGCGGCCAGGCTGTCGCCGGATCCGCCGGCGATGTGAACCTCTTCTTCGGTGCCGACGATCAGGTCGCACAGCGGCAGCACCTTCTGCAGGTGGGCGCTGACGGCGTCGTTGGCCACGTAGCGCTGTTCGCCCAGGCCGGGCGCCGTGAGGCCCCACAGCACGGGGCGGTAGTCGATGTCGAGCGCGACGCGCGTGCCGGCGGCGCGTGCGGCCTGCATGGCGCTCAGGCAGGCGTCGAAGGTCAGCGGGTTGGACAGGTGCGTGCCAGAGATCAGCAGCGTCTTGGCCGAGGCCACGAAGGCCGGGTCGACGTCGGCCGCCGAGAGGCCCATGTCGGCGCACTGCTCGCGGTAGAAGACAAGCGGGAAGGTGTCGCGGTCGCGGATGCCCAGGAACACCAGCGCGGTGAGGCGCTTGGGGTCCGTGCGGACCTGCGACACATCGACGCCCTCGGCCGCCAGCGACTCGCGCACGAAGCGGCCGTTGTGCTCGTCGCCCACGCGTGTCAGCATGGCGGCCTTGAGGCCCAGGCGCGAGGCACCCACCGCGGTGTTGGCGGGCGATCCGCCCAGGTACTTGGCGAAGCTCTGCACGTCTTCCAGCCGGCCGCCGATCTGCTCGCCATAGAGATCGACCGCGGCGCGGCCCATGCAGATCAGCTCCAGCGCATGCGAGGCCGGAGGTGTCTCGTGCGGCATCAGCGGGCTCCCTTCTTGGCCTTCTTGGCAGCCGTGTTGGCAGCCGTCTTGGCGGCGCTTCGTGTGGACTGCTCGGTGAGCAAGTGGCCTGTGCTCACCACCAGCGCCTGCGCCAGGCACAGCGGTGCCACCAGCGAGCGGAAGGCCTTCTCCGAACCCAGGCTCAGCTCGAAGCACACCCTGGCGGGCGGCTTGAGCGGCGAGAGCGCGCTGTCGGTGATGGCGATCACCGGCACGCCGCGCGCATGCGCCGCCACGGCCGCGTCGATCACCGGCTGCGAGTAGCTGTGGAAGCTCGCGACCAGCAGCACGTCGCTCGGCTCGATGTTGTTGAGCGAGTTGGCCAGCATGCCGCCCACGCCGTCGAGCACA
>NZ_DASSRA010000185.1:0-2199 GCF_035702065.1 Rhizobacter sp. | reverse complement strand
CCCATGTCGCGGAAGGTCTCGTAGGTGATCTGCCATTCGCCGTCCCACTTGATGGCGTAGTCGCGCCACGGGTCGGCGGGCTGGCGGATGAAGGTCTCGCCGAGCAGGCCGCCGCCCGGTGTCTTCACCTGGGCGAGCACGCTGCGCATCTTGAACATGCCGTAGAGCGGGCTGTCGACCGCGCCGGCCATGTCGCCCACCACGTAGTGCACCGGCAAGCCGTCCTTGTGAAGGATGGGCTGCTCGCGCAGCGTGTCGCTCACGGTCACGAGTTCGCGGATGGGCACCACCTGGCCGGCCGCGCCGCGCACGCCGAGTTGCAGCAGGGCGTTCAGGTCGCCGTGGCTTTCGGCCGGCAGCTGGATCGTGGCGGCCGCGGGGTACTTGCTCTGGTCGTGCAGGTAGGCGGTCGACTCGCCGGCCAGCCCCGCGCGCAGCGTGCTCACGATGGCGGCCTGCGGCACGCCCAGCATGGCGGCCTTGCGGCGGTCGACCAGCAGCAGCTTGCGTGGCGCATCGGCAATGCCCGAGTCGTCGACATCGACCACACCGGTCGTCTGTTCGAAGACCTTGCGCACCGCCTGCGCCACCTCGCGGCGGCCCGACGCCTCGGGCCCGTAGACCTCGGCCACGATGGGCGAGAGCACCGGCGGGCCGGGCGGCACTTCGACCACCTTCACGTTGGCGCCGTGGCGCGCACCGATCTGCTGCAGCTCGGGACGCAGGCGCGTGGCGATGGCGTGGCTCTGCTCGCTGCGGTGGTGCTTGTCCACGAGGTTGACCTGCAGGTCGCCCACTTCGCCGCCGGCACGCAGGTAGTACTGCCGCACCAGGCCGTTGAAGTTGATGGGCGCGGCGGTGCCGGCATAGGCCTGGTAGTCGGTGACTTCGGGCTGCGTGGCGACAAAGGCGCCCAGCTCGCGCAGCACGGCGGCTGTGCGTTCGAGCGGCGTGCCAGCCGGCATGTCGACGATGACCTGGAACTCCGACTTGTTGTCGAAGGGCAGCATCTTGAGCACCACCAGGCCGACGGCCGGCAGCGCGAGCGAGACGGCGATCAGGCCCGCCACGCCGAGACCGAGCAGCTTGCGGTTGCGCCCGCCGCGCTGCGGGTGGAGCAGGGGGCGGAACACGCGGTCGAACAGGGGCCCGAGCTTGGCGGCCAGGCCCTGGGGCTCGGCGTGCGCGTGGCCGGTGTGCTTCATCCACAGGCGCGAGAGCCAGGGCGTGACGATGAAGGCAATTGCCAGCGACAGCAGCATGCCCATGCTCGCGTTGATGGGGATGGGGCTCATGTACGGGCCCATCAGGCCGCTCACGAAGGCCATCGGCAGCAGGGCGGCGATCACCGTCAGCGTGGCGAGGATGGTGGGGCCGCCCACCTCGTCGACCGCGCCGGGGATCAGCTCGGCCAGCGTCTTGTCGGGGTGCAGCGCCATGTGGCGGTGGATGTTCTCGACCACCACGATGGCGTCGTCGACCAGGATGCCGATGGAGAAGATCAGCGCGAAGAGCGACACCCGGTTGAGCGTGAAGCCCCAGGCCCACGAGGCGAAGAGTGTCACCGTGAGCGTGAGGATCACCGCGCTGCCCACGATGGCCGCTTCGCGCCGGCCGAGTGCCACGAACACCAGCGCCACCACCGAGGCGGTGGCGAAGAGCAGCTTCTGGATCAGCTTCATCGCCTTGTCGTTGGCGGTGGCGCCGTAGTTGCGCGTCTCGGCCACCTGCACGTTGCCGGGGATGAGCGTGTTGCGGGCCGACTGCACGCGCTGCATCACCGCATCGGCCACGCTGATCGCGTTCTCGCCGGGCTTCTTGGTGATGGCGAGCGTGACGGCGGGCGCGTCGCCTTCCTTCGTGCCGTGCCACACGTAGCGCTGCGGCGGCAGCGGGCCGTCGACCACGCGCGCCACGTCTTGCAGGAACACCGGCTTGCCGTTGCGCACGCCGACCACGAGCGCGCCCACGTCACGCGCATCGCGCAGGAAGGGGCCCGATTCGAGCGCCACCGCGCGGTCGCCGCCCAGCAGGTCGCCCACGGGCGCGCCGAGGTTGGCCGACTGCAGCGCCTGGCGCAGCTCGGCCACGGTGACACCGGCGCCGGCCATGCGGGCGGGGTCGATCTCCACCCGCATCGCGCGGCCCGGGCCGCCGATGGTGGCGACCTCGCGCGTGCCGGGCCCGCGCGTCAACTCG
>NZ_DASSRA010000184.1:0-2734 GCF_035702065.1 Rhizobacter sp. | reverse complement strand
AACAGGCCGACGATGCCGATGACGAAGATGGCGATCAGGATGTGCGTGACGTTGAGGTTGTTCCACTCGTCCCACACCCAGAAGCCGATGCCCACGCGCTGCTTCATGCCACCGGAGATCTCGTGCGGGCGCTTGGTGGCGGCGTGGCCCATGTTCACCAGTTGTAGTGCCGCCATGGTGCGTTCCTTGAGGCCGGCCTTGGTGTCGGTGTTGCTGAACACGCGCTCGACCGCGAGGTGCACGTTCTCGTAGCAGGTGAGCCATGGCAGCAGCGAGTGGTTCTGGAACACCACCGCACGCTCGGGGCCGGGTGCGGCGATCTCGCGCTTGTCGCAGATCAGCGCGCCCTTGCTCGGCAGCGTGAGTCCGGCGATCAGGTTGAGCAGGGTGGATTTACCGCAGCCCGAGTGGCCGATCAGGGTGACGAACTCGCCCTTGGCCACCGTGAGGTTGATCTCGCGCAGGGCGTGGAAGCTGCCCTTCTTGGTGTTGAACACCATCTCGGCGTTCTGGACTTCGATGAAGTTCTTCATGGCAGGTCTCCTCAGGCTTCGTTGTAGGTGAACCGCTTGGCGACCGAGATCAGCGCCCATTCGAGCAACAGGCCGACGATGCCGATGACGAAGATGGCGATCAGGATGTGCGTGACGTTGAGGTTGTTCCACTCGTCCCACACCCAGAAGCCGATGCCCACGCCGCCGGTCAGCATCTCGGCGGCGACGATCACCAGCCAGGCCGTGCCCACCGAGAGGCGCACACCGGTCAGCATGTAGGGCAGCACCGCGGGGAAGAGGATCTGCGTGATCACCTTCCACTCGGAGAGATTCAGCACGCGCGCCACGTTCAGGTAGTCGCTCGGCACGCGCTGCACGCCCACGGCGGTGTTGATGATCATCGGCCAGATGGAGCAGATGAAGATCGTCCAGATCGCAGCCGGGTTGGCCGCCTTGAACACCAGCAGGCCGATCGGCAGCCAGGCCAGTGGCGAGACCGGGCGCAACAGGCTGATCAGCGGCGAGGCCATGCTGTTCAGGAAGCTGAAGCGCCCGATCATGAAGCCCAGCGGGATGCCCACCAGTGCTGCCAGCCCGAAGCCCACCGCCACGCGCTGCAGCGAGAACAGGATGTTCCAGCCGATGCCCTGGTCGTTGGGGCCCTTGCTGTAGAACGGGTCGGAGAACACCTTCACCGCTTCGTCGAAGGTGGCCATCGGCGTCGGGAAGGTCGTGCTCTTCATCGTGAGCAGCGCCCAGATGCCGATCAGCAAGGCGATGCCGATGACGGGTGGCAGAACCTTCAGCCACAGGGCCGACCAGTCGAACGGTGGCTTGACCACCACGGGCTTGGCGACCGCTGCCGCGGCGGGCGCGGGCTTGCCCTTGGCCGCTGCGGCGGCACGAGCCTTGGTGGAGGCATCGAGCGGGGAGTGAAAGACAGCACTGACCATGGTGTTCTCCTTGCAGTGATCTCAGGCCTTGATGGCGAAGCTGTCGGCGTACTTCTTGGGGTCCTTGCCGTCCCACACCACGCCATCCAGCAGCTTGCTCGTGCGCAGCACCTCCTTGGGGACGCTGACCTTGAGGGCGCCAGCCGCTTCCTTGTAGAGGTCGATCTGATTGATCTGCTTGGCCACCGCCAGGTAGTCGGGGTGCTCCTTCAGCAGGCCCCAGCGCTTGTGCTGCGTGAGGAACCACATGCCGTCGCTGAGGTACGGGAAGTTCACCGCGCCGTCGTTGAAGAACTTCATGTGGTTCGGGTCGTCCCAGGTCTTGCCCAGGCCGTTCTGGTAGCGGCCCAGGATGCGCTGGTTGATGGCATCGACCCCGGTGTTGACGTAGCTCTTCTCGGCCACCGTCTCGGCCATCTTCATCTTGTTCTGCAGGCTCGCGTCGATCCAGCGGCCCGCCTCGAGGATGGCCATCATCACGGCGCGGCAGGTGTTGGGGTTCTTCTTGACGAAGTCGGACGTGGTGCCCAGCGTCTTCTCGGGGTGATCGCGCCAGATGTCCTGCGTGGTGATGGCGGTGATGCCGATGTTGTCCATGATGGCGCGATGGCCCCAGGGCTCGCCGACGCAGAAGCCGTCCATGTTGCCCACGCGCATGTTGGCCACCATCTGCGGCGGCGGCACGGTGATCAGCTTGGCGCCCGAGACCGGGTTGATGCCCGACGCCGCCAGCCAGTAGTGGATCCACATGGCGTGCGTGCCGGTCGGGAAGGTCTGCGCGAAGGTGTATTCGCGCTTCTCCGCGGCCATCAGCTTGGCCAGGCTCGCGCCGTCGACCGCGCCCTTGTCGGCGAGCTTCTTCGACAGCGTGATCGCCTGGCCATTGTTGTTCAGCGTCATCAGCACGGCCATGTCCTTCTTCGGGCCGCCGACGCCGAGGTGCACGCCGTAGATCAGCCCGTAGAGCACGTGGGCCATGTCCAGCTCGCCGTTGACGAGCTTGTCGCGCACGCCGGCCCACGAGGCCTCCTTGGTCGGCACGATCTTCACGCCGTACTTCTTGTCGAAGCCGAGCACCGAGGCCATCACCACCGAGGCGCAGTCGGTCAGCGGGATGAAGCCGATGCGCACCTCCTCCTTCTCGGGCTTGTCCGAGCCCTGCGCGTACACGGCGCTCTGCAGTCCGGGCACCATGCCCGTGGCGCCGGTGGCGGCGGCGGCCTTGATCAGGGTTCTGCGGCTCATGAGGATCTTCCGTGTCGTCAGGTGGTTCATGGCGGGTGGCAA
>NZ_DASSRA010000183.1:0-13495 GCF_035702065.1 Rhizobacter sp. | reverse complement strand
CTGCGCCACGGTCGCTCCGCGCGCCTGCGCGATCTCGCGCATCACCTCCACGATGTCCCAGGCCCGCTCCGTGTTCACGGGCGGGAAGTCGAACGTGGTGCGGCGGCTGCCTTCCTCGCCCTGCTGCTCGCGCCCGTACTTGCCGCTCAGCAGGCCGCCGGCCAGCGGGCTCCAGACCATCAGTCCGACGCCTTCGCTCCGCAGCATCGGCACCAGTTCGCGCTCGAGGTCGCGGCCGGCCACGGTGTAGTAGGCCTGCAGCGATTCGAAGCGCGCCAGCCCCCAGCGCTCGGCGATGCCGAGCGCCTTGACGATCTGCCAGGCGGCCCAGTTGGAGACGCCCACGTAGCGCACATGGCCCTGTCGCACCAGCTGGTCGAGTGCCCGCACGGTCTCCTCGATCGGCGTGGCGGGGTCGAAGCCGTGGATCTGGTAGAGGTCGATGTGCTCCAGCTGCAGGCGCTTCAGGCTGGCCTTCACGCCGTCGAGGATGTGGGCCCGCGAGGCACCGCGCGCGTTGGGGCCGCGCCCCATGTCGCCGAACACCTTGGTGGCCACGACCACGTTCTCGCGCGGCACCTGGAGGTTCTTCAGCGCCTGGCCGGTGATCTGCTCGGCCACGCCGCCGGCGTAGACGTCGGCGGTGTCGATGAAGTTGATGCCGGCATCGAGCGCCTGGCCGACGAGGCGCTCGGCCTCGCTCTGTTGCAGCGTGCCGATCTTTCCCCACAGGGTTTCATCGGTGCCGCCGAAGGTCATGGTGCCGAGGCAGAGCTCGGACACGAACAGGCCGGTGCGGCCTAGGGGGTGGTGGCGCATGGTGAGGGCTCCGTCAGTCGACAAGACGCCAGAGCATAGGCAGCCTCGAGGGGGCCTGCTGCCGTCCTGGGTATGCGAGCCCCTTGAGCGCGCGCGCCCTCGCAGCTTCAGGCCGCCTGCAAGCACCCCGCCTGCAAGGCATGCGTGAGCGGCGGCAAGACCGCCACCTTCAGCAGCAGGTCGTCGATGCTCTTCGTGCCCGTCTTGGCGCGCAAGCTGCTCACCTGGGTGCGCACCGTGGACACGGTGACGCCATGCACGCGCGCAATCGCTGCCACCGAGTGCCCCGCGCACAGGGCTTCGAGCACCCGGGCCTCGCTCGCCGTCAGGCCGTGGTTGCGCGCATAGGCGGCCATCGGCAGCTTGTCGCACACCACCGCCCGGCTGAGCATGAGCAGCGCGGCGTCGATGCCGTCGCGCCCGCGCTGCGGCACGACGGCCAGCGCATCCCCGCCGTCCGGCTCGCGCGCCACCTGCACGTAGCCGCGCAGGCCACGCAGGCAGGCGGCCTCGACCGCCCGGCTCACCGCCGACTGGTCCGCGCTGCGCAGCAAGCGCAGCCCGCCCGCCACCAGCCTGAAGATCCGCAGGCCTTCCAGGCAGCGGCGGGCGGCCTTGTTGGCGTACATCAGCTGCATGCCGCAGGTGACCAGCAGCATGGGGTAGTCGACCTCGTCGACCATCGCGGCAAACAGGTTCGGCGCCCACGTGTAGGTCGGGTCCGGCGGGTGGGCCGATCGTTCAAGCATCTGGATCATGGTGTTGTTCTCTCCCTGGCAACAAGCGCCCGGCGAGGGCCGGGCGCGCTGCACAGTGTTCTGCTGCCCCAGGTGCAGGCAAATACCAGAAACACAGGAGGCCCGGCCCCCGCGCCTCCTGCATTCACAGGAGGCTGGCAGGCTGGATTCCGCCCGCCCCCCATGCGAACATGACCGCACACACCGTGCCGCCCATGAACCCCATCACAGTCGCCCTCGTCGAAGACGATCCCCGCACGCGGGAACGCTTCACCAACGTCATCGGCGCCGAGCCTTCGCTGCGCTTCGCGTTCGGTGCGTCGACAGCCACCGAGCTGCTGGCATGGTTTGCGGAAAATGTGGTCGACGTGCTGCTCGTCGACCTTGGCCTGCCCGACATGGCGGGGGTCGACCTGATCCGGCGCTGCTGCCGCATGCAGCCGGCCTGCGCGGTGATGGTGATCACGATGTTCGGCGACGAGGCCAACATGCTGCAGGCCTTCGAAGCCGGTGCGCGCGGCTACCTGCTGAAAGACGGCACCGAGACCGACCTCGCCGCCCACGTGCTGAGCCTGCATGCCGGGGGCTCGCCGATGTCGCCCATCATTGCGCGCCAGTTGCTGGCGCGCTGGCAGGCGGATGCGACCATGCGCCCGTCCGCGGCCCGCCCGGCCGCCCGCGCCGACCTGCCCGAAGCGCTGTCGCGCCGCGAGTCGCAGGTGCTCGATCTCGTGGCGCGCGGCTTCACCTACCCGGAGATCGCCCAGCAGATGGGCGTGTCCGTCACCACGGTGCAGACCCACGTGCGCAACATCTACGGCAAGCTGGGCGTCCACAGCAAGACCGAAGCGGTCTACGAGGCACGCCAGTTCGGCCTGTTGCCGTAAGCGCGCGATGACCAGCCGCTGGCTGCTGCTCCTGTGGCTCTGCGCGCTGGCGGCCTGCTCCGCCGCGCCGGCAGGCTCGCCTGTGGTCACGCTGGACTCTGCCCAAGCCGTGCTGCAGCCCGAGGGGCAGCCCGCGCAACGCAAGAGCGTCACGCTGCGCCATCGCTGGGACAAGGACTACCCTGGCCTGGCCGGTCGCGCGATCTATCGGCTGGAGCTGCCGCCGTCCGGCCCGCCGGCACCGCGCGCGCTGTGGTTCTCGTACGTGGGCAACCAGGCCCAGGTGCGCATCAACGGCGTCGACGTGCAGCGCTTCGGTGAGCTCGGCGACCCGCGGCTCGACGCCGGCAAGGCGGGGCAGCGGGTGGTGGTGCCACCCGCACTGCTCCACCGCGATGAACCCAACACGCTTGAGATCGAGGCCACGATGCAGCCGCTGCGCGCCGGTGGGCTGGCCGAGGTTCGCTATGGGCCTGCCGCCGAGATCGACGCGCTGTACGAGCGGCAGCGCCTGGGCGAACAGTCGAGCTCGGCCGCGTACGTGGCCGCCCTGCTGTTGATGGGTGGCCTCGCGGCGGGCCTGTGGTGGCGCCAGCGCGATGCCTTGTACGGCTGCTTCAGCGCAGCGGCGTTCTTCGGCGTGGCCCGCCACCTCGACCGCGTCTGGCTCGACGTGCCCGTGCCCTGGCCGCTGTGGGGCGCGCTGCTGGCCATCAGCTACGGCTGCCACCTCGGCCTGATCGCGCGCTTCGTGCTGCTGCTGGTGGGGGTGAACCCGCCGCGGCTGGTGCGTGCCGTCCATGCGGTGCTGGTCGCGGTGGTCGTCCTGGCGGGCTTGTCGTTCTGGTGGCTGGTGCCGGGCTTGTGGACGGCTGCACTCGGCCTGCTCGAGCTCATCGGCCTGGCCTGCCTGGTGGTGGTGGTGCGCGAGGCGGTGCTGCGGCACAGCCGCATCGCCTGGCTGCTGCTCGGCACCGGTGGCCTGCTGCTGCTGGCCGGCCTGCACGACATCCTGCTGGTTCGCATGGCCCTCTTCGGCGGGTCGAGCATCGCGCTGACGCCGCACGCCTTGTTCTTCCAGGTGCTGATCCTGGCCGGGCTGGTGGTCGGACGTTTCAACCGCTCGGTGGCCGAGCACCGGGCGCTGAACGAGCACCTGGCCGAGCGGGTCGCCGAGCGGGAGCGCCAGCTGCACGACGCCTTCGAGACCCTGCGCGTGCAGCGGCACGAGCAAGCCGTGCTGAGCGAGCGGCAGCGCATCATGAGGGAGATCCACGACGGCATCGGCTCGCAGCTGGTGGGCCTGCTCAGCATGGTCGGGCAGCCGCAGCTGAATCGCCAGGCCATCGAAGAGCACGTGCGCGGCGCGCTCGACGAGATGCGCATGGCGGTGGATTCGCTGCAGCCGGCGCACAGCGACCTGACCACGGTGCTCGCCACGCTGCGCTACCGCCTGCAGCCGAGGCTGCAGGCGGCGGGCATCGAGGTGGTGTGGGAGGTGTCTGCCCTGCCGCCCATTTCGCAGCTCTCGCCGCAGGCCATCTTCCAGGTGCAGCGCATCTTGCTGGAGGCTTTCACCAACGTGATCAAGCACGCACGGGCGAGCCGCGTCACCGTGCAGGCCGAATGGCGGGGCGGTGACCGGCCGGAGGTCGTGCTGCGGCTGTCGGACAACGGCGTCGGGCTGCGGCCAGGCAGCCCGGCCGAGCCCGCGCGCGGCCAGGGCGTCTCGAACATGCAGGCACGCGCCGCGGCCATCGGCGCGGCGCTGAACATCACCTCCCTGTCGGCCGGGGGTGCGTGCGTGGAGCTGGTGTGGCCGATCCAGTCGACTCAGGGAGAAGACTCATGAAGATCGCTTTCACGTCGTGCATGGACACGGTCAACTACCCCACGCAGCCCGGCTGGGCTGCCTTGGCGCGGGAGAAGCCGACCCACGTCGTCTTGCTCGGCGACTCCATCTACATGGACTACGGCAAGAAGATCTTCGGGGCCTTCGTCTCGGGCGGCCCCCGGCCAGAGAGTGAGGCGAATGGCACACCGGCCCGCCTGCCTCTCGACGTCTTCTCGACGCGCATGCACCAGCGCTACGAGCAGCAGTACAAGGTTCCGGGCTTTCTCGACGCGATACGGGGCCGCAAGGTACATGCGATCTGGGACGACCATGATTTCGCGTGGAACAACAGCCGCGGCGCAGGCCCCGCCGGGCCGGCTTTCGTGCCCCAGGCGCAACGTCGGATCTCGACGGCCCACTACCGCGCATGGCAGGCAGCGCTTGCCGCGCAAAAGCCAGGTTACCCGCCCAACGACGTCGACAGCGCCGCGCCTCCCCACGATGACGCCGGCATCGGCCGCACGGAGATGCTCGCGGACGGCGTCTGTCTGCACCTCCTGGACAGCCGCACGTTCCGCGAGGGCGACGAAGACGCGGAAGACGTCTCCCTGCTGGGGCAGGCCCAGCGCGACAAGGTGGAAGCGGCTCTCGCGGCCCATGCGCAAGCGGTCCACATCGTCGCCGTCTCGGAGCCCATGGAGAAGTGGAACAACTTCACCGAGTTCAAGTGGCTGGTCGATTGGGCCACCCGGCGGCACATCCTGGTGATCTGTGGCGACATCCACGACTGCCACTACGTCGGCTACAAGCCCAACGGCAAGAAGGACTGGGGCGCCAAGGACAAGGCCGTGCTGCACGAGTTTGCGGCCAGCGCCATGGCACAGGGGCCGACGGTCTTCGGCAAGAAGAAGGAGGTCTTCGGCACCCTGGACTTCAGCGACACGGCAATCGCCGTCACCCTCTTTCACGAGGGCCAGCCGGTGGAGCGCTACGCCATCGACCGCAACAGCTGGAAGATCTCCAACATCTGAGGTCTTCTTCAGCGCGCCGCCGGTTTGGTGTCCACCGGCAAGCACAGCAGCGCGGTGAGCAAGGCCAAGCCCACATGCAGGCTGTACAGCGGCGTGAAGTCGGCCCGCTGCACGCCCGCGTGGCCGAGCAGCAGCACGGTGATGGCCACGCCCAGCACGGCGCCGATCTGGCGTGTGGCCTGGTTGACGGCACTGCCCACGGCGTACTGGTCGGCCGGCAGCTTGTTGACCGCCGCGCCCGACAGCGAAGGCAGCACCAGGCCGACGCCCAGGCCGCTCATGATCACGCCGGGCAGCCACTGGTGCAGGTAGTCGGGCGAGGTGCCGGGCACGAACAGGAACCAGGCGCCGCTGCACGCATAGAGCAGCGCACCGCCCACCAGGAAGGGCCGGTGCCCGGTGCGCGCCGCGATGCGGCCCGACACGATGGCCGTCGCCACCACCAGCAGCGGCCCCGGCGTGATGGCCAGGCCGGCACGCGGCAGGCTGTAGTGCCACACCTCGGTCATGTAGAAGAAGAAGCCGAAGAACATGATCGCGAACGCGATGCCGAAGCTGAAGGTGGCCAGGTTGACGAAGCTGTAGGTGCGGTTCTTGAAGAGACGCAGGTCGACCAGCGGATCGGCGCTCTGCCGAGCCCACAACACGAAGCCGATGAGCGCGATCACGCCGGTGGCTGCCGCCACCAAGAGCTCGCTGCGCGTCCAGTGCGGCGCATCGCTTTGCACGATGGCCAGCGCCAGCGCGCCCACGCCGACGATCACCAGCGCCATGCCGACGAGGTCGATGCGCTTGCGGGCGCCTTCGCGCTTCTCCTCGCGCAGCAGCGAAGCTCCACGCCAGATGGAGATGGCGCCCAGCGGCACGTTGATGAAGAAGGCCCATTGCCAACCCACCGTGTCGACCACCAGCGAGCCGAAGCTCGGGCCGATGGCCGCTGCCAGGCCGCCCACGGCGCCCCACAGGCTCACCACCACCGTGCGCTTGCTCTGCGGGAAGGCGGCGAGCACCAGCGCCAGCGAGGCCGGCGTGAGCAGGGCCGCACCAATGGCCTGCGCGGCCCGCGCCGCGATCAGCCAGCCCTCGCTGCCGGCCAGGCCGCAGGCGGCCGAGGCGGCAATGAAGAGCGTCACCCCCACCATGAACACACGCTTGCGCCCGTGCGTGTCGGCCAGCCCGCCTGCCGGGATCAGCATCGCAGCGTAGAGCACGGTGTAGGCGTTGAGCACCCACGACATGTCGGCCGCCGTGGCCTGCGGAAAGCCGGCGCGCAGCGCGCCGAAGGCGGCATACAGCATGGTGGCGTCGAGCGAGACCAGGAACACCGCCACGCTGGCGACCCAGAACACGGGCCAGGGCGAGGCTGTGGAGGCTGGCGCTGCAGCAGCGGCCAGCGAAGGGGTGGCGACGATGGGTTTCATGTGTGTTCCTTTGCTGTCTCGGATCCGATGACCACGACCTTGCCTTTGGCCCGCCCTTGCTCGACATGCGCGATCGCCTCGGGCACCTGCTCGAAGGCAAAGCTGCGATCCACCACCGGGCGCAGCGCCCCGCTGTCGTACAACGCGCTCAGTTGGCCAAGCCGTGCTCCGTCGGCCCGCATGAAGAAGAAGGCATAGCGCACCCCCAGTTGCCCGGCTCGGCGACGCACCTTGCGACTCATCAACGCCATCAACGGCGCGAGCAAAGGCTTGCCGATCTGCCGGGCGAAGGCCGCATCGGGGGGGCCGACGACGCTGATCGCCAAGCCGCCCGGGCACAGCACACCCAGGGACTTCAGCAGGTTCTCGCCGCCGAGGGCGTCGAGCACCAGGTCGCAGCCGGAGACCCGCTGCGCGAAGTCGTCGCGGGTGTAGTCGATCACCTCGTGGGCACCCAGTTCGCGCAGGCGCTCGGCGTCTTGACCGTTCGCGGTGGTGACGACCCGGCAGCCCAGATGCCGGGCCAGCTGGATGACCGTCGAACCCAGCCCGCCCGCACCGGCATGCACCAACACCTTCTGCCCAGCCTGCACCTGGCCGACTTCGACCAGCGCCTGCCAGGCGGCCAAGGCGACCAGGGGCACCGCCGCCGCCTGCACCATGGTGAGCGACTTCGGCTTGCGGGCGAGGTCGGCCTCGTCGATGGCAATGAACTCGGCGAAGCTGCCGATGCGCAGATCGCGCGGCCGGGCGTAGACCTCGTCGCCGACCTGGTAGCCGCGCACCGCGGAACCCAGCTTCGTCACCACGCCAGCCACGTCATGCCCGAGCACGAAGGGCGGCGCGTACTTCAACAGCCGCTTGAAGTCGCCGTTGCGAACCATCTTGTCGAGCGGGTTCACGCCCGCGGCTTTCACGCGCACGAGCAGGTCACGCGGGCCGACCGCGGGGGTCGGGACATCGGCCGCGCGCAACCCGCTTGGGCCGTAGCTTTCAACGACGAATGCTTTCATGCGGCCGTTCTCAGCGGCTGAGCGGGCGGGTGTAGACCGGCGGCGAGGCCACCAGGCCCTGCTTGACCTGGCGCGTGATCTCGTCGGCCAGCACCTCGTCGGCGCCGGCTTCCAGTCCGTCGAAGGCGCGTTGCGCCACCAGCTCGGGCGGGGTCTTGGGCACGTCCATGCCGCGCACGAGGTCGGTGTCGATGAAGCCCACGTGCAGGCCCAGCACCTGGGTGTTCTGCGGCAGCAACTCCAAGCGCAAACCGTTGGTGAAGGCCCAGGCCGCGGACTTGCTGGCGCCGTAGACACCCAGCAGCGGCGTGTTGATCCAGCTGGCAATCGACAGCACGTTGAGGATCGCACCGCCGCCGTTGGCCCGCAGCGCCGGCGCAAAGGCCTGGCTCATGCGCCACACGCCGAAGAAGTTGGTCTCGAACTGCTGGCGCGCCGAGCCCATGGCGCCGTCGGCCAGAAAGCCGCCGGTGGCCGCGATGCCGGCGTTGTTGACGAGCAGGGTCACGTCGCCGCAGCGCTGCGCAGCGGCGGCTACCTCGTCGGCGTTGGTCACGTCGAGGCGGATCGCCTCCACGCCGGGCAGCGTGACGCTGGCCGGGTCGCGCGCCGCGGCGTACACCTTGCGCGCACCGCGGGCCAGGGCTTCGCGGGCAAAGGCCAGGCCCAGGCCCCGGTTGGCACCGGTCACGAGAACCACTGCGTTGTCGAGTTTCACGTCGGATCGTCCTTCAAGAATATGATGATCGTCATAATTGACGACCGGAAAAGGCGCCGACCTGCGGCGCCACGGTGAATCAGGAAGCGGTGTCGTACTGCGTGAGCAGGTTCTCGCGGATGGACTTGAGCATGGCCTGTGCCTCGCGCCCCGGGCCGACGGCGCGGGCCAGTTGCAGGCCACCGACCATGCATGCGGTGATGAGCTCGGCGCGCGCCGGGTCGGCGCCTTCGGGCAACGCCCCGCGCACCCGCTCGATCAGCCCGCGCACGCGCACGGCCGAGGCCTCGCGCACCTCGGGCGCCTGGCGCGGCATCTCGGAGATCAGGGCCGACACCACACAGCCGGTTTCGGTGGCGGCGAGGTGCTCGTCGGACAGGTAGCTCTCGACCAGCACGCGCAGCGGGCTCGCCCCTTCGCGGCCCAGCGACTGGATCTTGCGGTCGAGCCGCCCGGCGTTGGACTGGCCGGCGCGCGCCACCGCCTCGGCCAGCAGCGCGTCGCGCGACTTGAAGTGGGCGTAGAAGCCACCGTGGGTCAGGCCGGCCTCTTTCATGATGTCGGCCACGCCGGTGCCTGCATAGCCGCTGCGGCGGATGGCGCGCGCGGCGGCATCGACGATGCGCTGGTGCGAGAGCTCACGGCGGCTGAGGGGCTTGTCCACGGTTCGGATGAGTCAAAAATATGACGGTCATCATAATTCATTCGGCGGCCTGCTGCGCGCAGGGTCTTTGGGGAGAATCCCGCACCCTCTCCCCTCCTTCCCATGACCGCCCATCCACCCCGCCAGCCCGGCCTGGACACCCTGCGCGCCCTCGCCATCGGGCTGGTCTTCATGTACCACTACATGGTGTTCGTGAGCCGCGCGCCCACCTTCGGCTGGGCCAGCCAGGTGGGCTGGGTGGGGGTGGATCTCTTCTTCGTGCTCAGCGGCTACCTGATCGCCGACCAGCTCTTCGCCGGCGTGGCGCGTGGTCAGACCCTGTCACTGCCGAGCTTCTACGCCCGCCGCGCCCTGCGCACCTGGCCGGCCTTCTGGGTGGTGCTGGCGGCCTACTTCCTGTGGCCCGACGCGCTGGGTGGCCGCACGCCGCCGCCCCTGTGGCGCTTTCTCAGCTTCACGCAGAACATCGGCCTGCAGCCGGGCACGGCCTTCTCGCATGCCTGGTCGCTGTGCATCGAGGAGCAGTTCTACCTGGTGTTGCCGCTCATGCTGCTGGTTGCGCTGCGCTGGGGCTCCAGTCGCTGGCAGGCCTGGGCCCTGCTCGGCGCGCTGCTCCTGGCGGGCGTGGCCACGCGCACGGTGCTGTGGCTGTCGTACGGGCGCGAGGCCGACGGCCAGGGTGCGAGCTACTACCCCTGGGTCTACTACGGCACGCTGTGCCGCTTCGACGAGTTCCTGCCCGGCGTGGCGGTCGCCCTGCTGAAGAACTTCCACCCCGCCACCTGGGCGCGCGCCATGCGCCACGGCCGCGTCCTGCTCGCGGCCGGGCTGTGCGCCACCGCGCTGGTGCTGTGGGGCGTGCTGCGCTTCTATTACACCGAGGGCTACGGCTATGGCTTCTTCATGACGGCCTTCGGCTACTCGCTGGTGGCCATGGCCTTCGCGCTGCTGCTGATGGCCGCACTCAGCCCGCAGACCTGGCTCGGGCGCGTTCGCGTTCCGGGCGCTGCCTCGCTGGCCTTGTGGTCGTACTCGATCTACCTCTCGCACAAGGCGGTGGCACACCTGATCCAAGGGCAGGCCAGCGCGGCGGGCTGGTCGGATGGGGCTCGGCTCGCCGCCATCACGGTGGCCAGCGTGGTGGTGGGCGCCCTGCTCTACCGGGTGGTCGAACGGCCGTTCATGGGCCTGCGGGCGCGGTACGTGCCCGGCAACTTCAGGGAACAGAAGGCGTCACTGCCGCGCGGTGCAGCGAACGTCAGCGCCGGTGGTGGCGGCGCTGCCCCGCCACCTTGAGCAGCAGTTCCAGCAGCAGCAAGCGCTCGGCGGGCGAGAGCACCGCCAGCGTCTCGTTCTCCATGGTGGCGGCGATCTTCTCGGCCTTTTGAACCAGCTGCTGGCCGGCCGTGGTGAGCACCACGATCTGCGAGCGGCGGTCTTCGGTGCTGCGCACGCGCTCGACCCAGCCGCGCTCCACCATGCGGTCGAGCGTGACGGCGAGGTTGGGCGGCGAGACGTCGAGCGCCTGGCCGAGCTGCTTCTGATTGACCTGCTCATTGGAGGCCACCAGCACCAGGATGGAGAACTCCACCGCCTTGAGCTGGAGCGGCCCCAGGTGCTTGCTGAACGACTTCTTCAGCTCCACCGAGGCCCGCGTGGCGGCATAACCCACCAGGTGAGTGAGGCGCGACTGGTCGAGCGCGCCATGGCGCACCGGCTTCGGGGCGAGCGTGTCGTCGTCGGCGAGCAGCGAGGTGGTCATGCGGTGGCGGTTGTCAGCTGAGGCAAGGGATTTTGCCCTGCGCGGATGCGGCCCAGGCAGAGCCAGGCTTCGGGAGCCACGAAGTCGAAGTAGTAGCGCGCGGTGTCGCGCTTGGCGGCGTGGAAGGGTGAATCCGTCCGTGCGGCCACGGCGTCGGCACGCGCCCAGCCTTGGGCCAGCAGCACGAGCCCGGCCAGGCGCAGGTAGTCGTCGGCCACACGGTAGGGCAGCTCGGCGTCGGCCGCGCCCGCCTCGGCGATGAAGCGTGTGGCCTCGCGCCACTGCGACAGAGCGGCCTGCGCATGCGCCGACCATTCGCCGGCCGGCAGCTCGGCTTCCAGCCGGCGGATCAGGGCATCGAGCTTGCCGCCACCATCGGGCAGCACCTTGCGCACCAGCAGGTCGATGGCCTGGATCTCGTTGGTGCCTTCGTAGATGCGCGAGATGCGGCTGTCGCGCACGCACTGCTCCACGCCGAAGTCATGCACGTAGCCGTGCCCGCCGAACACCTGCTGCGCCGACTCGGCGGCGGCGAAGCCGTTGTCGGTGAGAAAGGCTTTGACGATGGGCGTGAGCAGCGAGACCTCGTCGTGCGCGGTGTGACGCGCGGCGGCGTCGGGCTGCTGTTCGGCCTGGTCGAGCAGGTGCGCGGTCTCGTAGGCCAGCACGCGCCCGCCTTCGAGCAGCGCGCGCTGGCGCAGCAGGCGGTGGCGCATGGCCGGGTGCAGCGCGATCGGGTCGGCCGCCTCGGCGCGCCGCTCGGGCGGGCGCACCGGGGCGCGCATCTGCGTGCGCTCCAGCGCGTAGCGCAGGGCGTTCTGGTACGCCATCTCGGAATGGCCCACGCCCTGCAGGCCGACGTGCAGGCGCGCCGCGTTCATCATCACGAACATGGCCGCCATGCCGCGGTGCGGCTCGCCCACCGGCTGGCTGGTGGCGCCGTCGAAGGCCATCACGCAGGTGGCGCTGCCCTTGATGCCCATCTTCTTTTCCAGCCCGTCGCAGCGCAGCGCGTTGCGCGTGCCCGCGTGGGTGTCATCCGGCAGAACCTTGGGGCACAGGAAGAGCGACAGGCCCCTGGTGCCCGCCGGCGCATCGGCGATGCGCGCAAGCACCAGGTGGACGATGTTGTCGGTGAGGTCGTGCTCACCGCCCGAGATGAAGATCTTGGTGCCGCGCACGCGGTAGCTGCCGTCGGCCTGCGGCTCGGCCCGCGTGTTCAACAGGCCGAGGTCGGAGCCGGCGTGCGCCTCGGTGAGGCACATGGTGGAGAGCCATTCGCCGCTGACGATCTTGGCGAGGTAGCGGTCCTTCAGCTCCTGCGTGGCATGCGCCATCAGGCACTCGTAGGCGCCGTGCAGCAGGCCGGGGTACATGTTCCAGGCGTGGTTGGCCGCGTTGAGCATCTCGTGCAGCACGGCATTGAGCGCGTGCGGCAGGCCCTGTCCACCCACCGCCGGGTCGCAGGCCAAGGCGGGCCAACCGGCCTGCACGAAGGCCTGGTAGGCGGCGCGGTAGCCGCGCGGCGTGATGACCTGGCCGTCGCGCAGCGTGCAGCCTTCGAGGTCGCCCCTGGCGTTGAGCGGGGCGACCACCTCGGCGGCGAACGTGCCGGCCTCTTCGATCACCTGGCGCGCAGTGTCGGCGTCGAGCTCGGCATAGGCCGGCAGCGCGGGCCATTGCGCGGGCAGTTCGAGCAGCTCCTCGATGACGAAGCGGATGTCGCGCAGCGGCGGTTCGTAGTGCCACATACCGAGCAGCCTAGGCTTCGGCCTTCTTGCGAGCGGCGCCGAGGTAGGTGTCGATCACGCGCGGGTCTTTGGCCAGATCGGCGGCGGGGCCTTCGAGCGCGATCTCGCCCATCTCCAGCACGTAGCCGTGGTCGGCCACTTCGAGCGCGGCGCGCGCGTTCTGCTCCACCAGCAGGATGGTCACGCCGGTAGCGCGCAGGTCGGCGATGGTGCGGAAGATCTCTTTGACGATCAGCGGGGCGAGGCCGAGCGATGGCTCGTCGAGCATCAGCAGCTGCGGCCGGCTCATCAGCGCACGGCCCACCGCCAGCATCTGCCGCTCGCCGCCCGAGAGCGTGCCGGCGAGCTGCTTGCGCCGCTCCTTGAGGCGCGGGAAGCGGGTGAAGACTTCTTCCATCGCCTCTTGCGTGTCCTTGCGGCCCAGGCGCACCTGGCGGAAGGCACCGAGCAGCAGGTTGTCTTCGATCGGCATGCTGCTGAAGAGGGCGCGCGTCTCGGGGACGAGGGCGATGCCTTGCATCACGCGGTCTTCGAGGGGGCGGTGGGCGAGGGGTTGGCCGTCGTAGGTGATGTCGCCCTTGCTCGGCAATACACCCATCAGCGCGTTGAGCAGGGTGGACTTGCCGGCACCGTTGGGGCCGATGACGGTGACGACGCTGCCCTTGTGTGCTTCTAGGTTCAGACCGTGGAGGACTTCGGCGCGGCCGTAGCCGGCGTGGAGGTTGGTGACTTTCAGCAAGGGAGTGGTCATGTCGTTCTTTCGCGCTGGCGAGATCGGATCACGGGTGTGAAGGCATGCATGCTTCGGCGCGGGGCTTCGATACCTCAGCCTGAGCGGAAGGAGAGTGTTCGACGCAT
>NZ_DASSRA010000182.1:0-14080 GCF_035702065.1 Rhizobacter sp. | reverse complement strand
GGCGCCGCCGGTCTGCTTCTTGTGGCGGTGGTGGCCTTCGGCCAGCGTGGTGATGGTCTCGCGGTAGGCGATGCGCGGCACGCGCGTCACCACGTCGCAGTGGTGCACTTCCTTCATGCGCTCGATCAGTGTGCGCAGGTGCAGCTCGCCCAGTCCGTAGACGATGGTCTCGTTGGTGGTGGCCACGTGCTCCATGCGCAGGCACGGGTCTTCGTCGACCAGCTTCTGCAGGATCTCCCACACCCGCTGCTCGTCGCCGCGCCGCTTGGGCTCGATCGCGAGGCCATGCACCGGCACCGGAAAGGGCGCGGGCTTCAAGTGCAGGTGATCGTCTTCGGCGGCGTCGTGCAGCACGGCGTCGAAGTGCAGCTCGTCGACCTTGGCCACCGCGCACAGGTCGCCCGGCACGCCGCGCGGCACCTCCACGTGCTCCTTGCCCTGCAGCATGAAGAGATGGCCCACCTTGAAGGGCTTGCGCCCGTCGCCCACAAAGAGCTGGCTGTCGCGCGTGACCGTGCCCTGGTGGATGCGGAACACGCCCATCTTGCCCACGTAGGGGTCGTTGGCGATCTTGAACACGTGCGCGATCACGTGCTGCGCGGGGTCGGTCTGCGCCTGCATGGGCCGGGCGGCCTCGCCTTCGCCCTTGAAGAACTGCGGTGGGTTGCCTTCGGTGGGGTTGGGCAGCAGGTGCTCGATCACGTCGAGCAGCTCGGGCACGCCTGCGCCGGTGCGTGCCGAGACGAAGCAGATCGGAATGAGGTGCCCTTCGCGCAGCGCCTGCTCCAGCGGCGCGTGCAGCTCGCGCGGGTCGACGTCGCCGTCGTTGAGGTAGCGGTCGACGAAGGCCGCATCGACCTCCACCACCTGCTCCACCAGCGCGCGGTGGGCCTTTTCGACCGACGAGAACTGCGTGGGCCGCGCCGGGTCGTCGATCGAATTGAAGAAGCAGTCGACCACCGCGGCCCCCTTGGCCGTGGGCAGGTTGAGCGGCAGGCACACCTTGCCGAAGGCGGCCTGCAGGCGCTCGACGAGTGCGCCGCAGTCGACGTCCTGCGCGTCGATCTTGGTGACGACGATGAGGCGGCACAGGCCGCGCTGGCCGGCCCAGTCCATCATGCGCAGCGTCATCTGCTCGATGCCCGACTGCGCGTTGACGACGATGGCCGCGGTGTCCACCGCTTCGAGTGCCGAGAGCGCGTGGCCGGCGAAGTCGGCGTAGCCGGGGGTGTCGATCAAATGGATGAAGGCCTCGCCGTGCGTGAAGTGCATCAGCGAGGCCTGCAAGGAGTGCAGCACCCGGCGCTCCATCGGGTCGTGGTCTGACACGGTGGTGCCGCGCTCGACCTGGCCCGGGGCGCCGATGCTGCCGGTGCGCACGAGCAGCGCCTCGCTCAGGCTGGTCTTGCCCGCGGCCGTCTGGCCCACGAGAGCCAGGGTGCGGATGCGGGCAATGCCCGGGGGGGTGGAACTCGACATGCCGACACCTCCGGCGCAGCGCGCGCCAACGACTGGAAGGATCCGGAAACGAGTCCTCGCGCGGCGCGGGCGCCACGGCGGGGGCCATGGGGGCATAGCCTACGGGATCGGCCCGCGCGAGGCAATGCGCGTCTTGCCCCGGTCGCCGGCCCGGCAAAAGACCGTCACACACAGGGGTGTCCCGACCGGCCTACGATCTCGCCGCAGTGTCGTCCTGCCGCCCTTGCCACCTCACGGAAACACGAGGCACCCCATGCTCATCCACGGCCGCTGCCACTGCGGGAACATCGCCTTCCAGCTCACCTGGGAACCCGAACCCAAGGAGATCCCGGCCCGCGCGTGCGACTGCACGTTCTGCGTCAAGCACGGCGGTGTCTGGACCTCGTGCAACACGGGCACGCTCGACGTGACGGTGAGCGACCCGGCGCGCGTGTCGGCCTACCGCTTCGGCACGGAGACGGCGCTCTTCCACATCTGCGCACGCTGCGGCGTGGCGCCCGTGGTCACCAGCGAGATCGACGGGCACACCTACGCGGTGGTGAGCGTCAACGCCTTCGACGGCGTGGACCCCTCGCTGCTGAAGCGCGCCGCGGCCTCGTTCGGCGAGGAGGACGAGGGCGCGCGGCTGGCGCGGCGCCAGAAGAACTGGATCGCCCGCGTCCGCTTCAACCAGGCCTAGGCGGCCGCTGTACCCGCGTTCGGCAAGCCCGCCGGCGCACGCCGCGGGAAGTTCACCATGATCGCCGCCCCGGCCAGCCCGACAGCGAGGGAGCCGATGTACATCCACGCGTAGCTGCCGTAGCGGTCGAACAGCCAGCCGCCGAGCAGCGGGCCCAGCGCCATGCCCAGGCTGGAGACCATGGTCGCCGCCCCCAGCACCGTGCCGAGGATGCGCGGCCCGAAGGCTTCGCGGGCCAGCGCCGCGTAGAGCGGCATCACGCCCCCGTAGGCTGCACCGAAGACGAAGGCCACCGCGTAGAAGCCTTCGAGGCGGTTCACGAGCAGGTACGAGGCCGCAGCGAAGGCCTGGACCAGCAGGCCCGCCACCAGCACGCGCTTGGCGCCCAGCCGGTCGGCGGCCACACCGAAGAGCAGGCGCCCACCCAGCCCGGCCACGCCCTCCATGCTGTAGATGGTCACGGCCGACACCATGGGCAGGCCGCAGCCGATGGCGTAGCTCACGGTGTGAAAGATCGGCCCGGAGTGCGCCGCACAGCACGCGAAGTAGGCGGCCGCCAGCACGATGAAGGGCTTGGAGCGCAGCGCCTGAGCGGCCGACATGCCGCCGCCGTCGGCCGCCGCACCCGGCATGCCGCTTGCTGCGAGCGCCGGCGAGGCGCGCACGAACCACACCGCCGGCAGCAGCAGCACCCACGCACCGACGCCGATCGTCAACAAGGCCTCACGCCATCCGTACAGGCTGGTGAGCCAGCCCGCCAGCGGCGCGATGGTCATGGGTGCCACGCCGACACCGGCCGACACCAGCGCGACCGCCAGTCCGCGGTGCCGGTCGAAGGAAGCGGCCGTGGACGCGATGATGGGCGCGAAGAACGCGCCGGCCGCCACACCCATCAGCATGCCGAAGCAGAGCTGGAACGCGAGCAGGCTGCTGGCCCGGCTGGCGAGCACGCTGGCCAGGCCCAGCAGCACCACGCCGATCCCCACCACCGGGCGCGGGCCGATGCGGTCGCTGAGCGTGCCCCAGCCAAAGCCGGCGACCCCCATGCTGAGGAAGGCGAGCGTCATGGCCGAGGAGATGCCGGCGCGCGACCAGCCCGTGTCCGCGCCCATCGGGCCAAGGAAGACGGCCAGCGAGAACAGCGTGCCGATGGCCACGCAGGTCATCAGCGCGCCGGCGGCCACCAGCGCCCAGTTGCGGTCGGTGGCAAGGGAAGAGGAAGCAGAGGTCATGGGCGTTCCTGGTAGTTGGTGCACATGAAGACGAACGACGCCAGGCGAAATCGACATCGACCCTCACGACATGCTGCACCGGCCTGCCGAGCGGGCATGACCCCAGGCACACTCACCAGCCACGCACGCCTTTCGCCGCGCCCCATGATCGAACTCGTCACGCCCAACCCACACCACCTCGCCAGCTACACCGCTGCCTTGCAGCGCGGCTGGTCACCCAACAACGAGCGTGGTGCGGCGGCCATCGCGGACGAGCTGGCGCAGATCGAAGCCGACCCGCAGTCGTTCCTCGCCTCGCTCGACGATCCCGAGGCCGCTGGCCGCCCCGTCAAGACGCCCGACGGCTCGGTCGTGCCGCGCCTGCCGGGCTTCGTGCGCTGGATGTGGGACGGCGCCTTCGCCGGCAGCATCGGCCTGCGCTGGCAGCGCGGCACGCCAGAGCTCCCGGCCTACTGCCTGGGCCACATCGGCTACTCGGTCGTGCCCTGGCGGCAGCGCCGCGGCTATGCCACGGCCGCGCTGCTGGCCATGCTGGACGAAGCGCGCCGCCGAGAGCTGCCCTACGTCGAGATCACCACCGACCCCGACAACCTCGCCTCGCAGAAGGTGATCCTGGCCGCGGGCGGCTTGTTTCACGAGCACTTCAACAAGCCGCCGCAGTACGGCGGCAAGCCGTGCCTGCGCTACCGCGTCGACCTCACCTGAGCTACACCAGCTTCAGCTCCCGCGCCCGCACCAGCGCACCCACGCGCGTGCCCACGCCGAGCTTGGCGAAGATGTTCTTCACATGCCACTTCACGGTGGTGAGCGAGATCTGCGCGCGGGCGCTGATCTGCTGGTTGTTCAGGCCCTGGGCGATGAGCACCAGCACCTCCAGTTCGCGCGCGGTCAGCGCGTCCACCGCATGCGCCGCAGCGGGCGCCTGGCGCGGCTCGCTGCGTCCGAGCGCCCCGCCGAAGACGCGCAGCACGCGCTCGGGCATCAGGCGGCGCAGCGGCGGCACGTCGAGCGCAGCGATCAGCACCTGGTGGAAGCGCGGGTTGTCGTCGAACCAGCTGCGCGATGGGGCGTGGCCGCGCGCGCGAATGAGTGATTGCTGCAGGCACTGCAAGGCCTCGTCGCGCGCGCCGGCTTCCCACAGGCTGCTGGCCAATGCCGCCTCCACCGCATGCAGGCGCAGCACGTGGCCGGCGGCCTCGGCGCTTTCGCGCAGCACCTGCAGCACGGCCTGCGTCTCGGCATGGCGCTGCTCATGCGCCAGCAAGGCGGCCAGGCTCAGGCCGCGGCGCTCCCAGGCTTCGTCGTAGGGGCGCGCATGCTGCCACTCGGTGGCGTCGAGCGCATCGAACTCGGCCAGGCAGCCGCGCGCCCGCGCCACCTCGCCCATGGCCAGCCACAGGCGCACCTTGTCGAAGCACACCTGCGCCGCGAGGCGCTTCTCGTGGCTGCCTTCGACGACGCCGTGCAGGTAATCGAGCAGGCGCATGGCGGCCTCGTGCTCGCGCTCGGCGGCGCGCACGCGCGAGAGAGTGCGCGCCGAGGCGGCCAGCGTCTCGTAGGTGCCGCCGGCTTCCACCAGCGGCAGCAACTCCTCGCACAGCACGCGTGCTTCGGGCAGGCGGTTGGTCTCGTAGCGCACCACGGCGAGCGCGGTGGCGGCATTGGCCCAGGCCGCGTTGCGCGGGCCGTTGCGCAGGCCGGCCCACAGCTGCTCCACGCGGCGTGAGGCCGAGCCGAAGTCGCCCTTGGCGCGCTCCACCAGCGCGAGCACGCTGCTCGCGTAGCCGTCGCCATAGGGGCTGATGGGCTGCAGCACCTCGCGCGCGCGCATGGCCAAACGCCAGGCCGGGTCGAAGCGGCCGACGCAGAACATGGCGTAGGCGCGGTTCACCAGCTGCAGGCCGCGCAGCTGCGCATCGACATCGGTCTCGTCGGGCAGCGGCGGCTCGTCACCAAGCGCCTCGTGGTCGCCGCTCATCGCCTGGATCATCTGCTGCAGCGTGCGCCGGTGGTAGGCCGGCGCGGCGGCGTCTTCGTCCATGCGGCGCAGCATGGCGCGCGCCTGGTCGAAGCGGCGGCACAGGATCAAACAGGTGGTGTAGGCCACGCCCAGCGCCGGGCGGGCATGCAGCTGCTCGGGCGGCAGGCGCTCGCTCCACTGCACCACCTCGGCGATGTCGCCCGACTGCTGCCAGCGCAGCGCGGCACGCTCCACCAGCTCGGCGCACCAGGCCATCTGGCCCGAGGTGAAGGCGTGCGCCAGCGCCTCGGCAAAGCGCCCCTGCGCCGCATACCAGCGGCTGGCGCGTTCGTGCAGGCGGCGCTGGCGCGCCGGGTCGGCGGCCAGGCGGCTGCGCAGGAAGCCGTGGAACAGCGGGTGGTAGCGAAAGGCCAGGCCGTGGCTGTCTTGCGCGGTCACGAAGAGCTGCGCACGCTCCAGCCGTTCGAGCACGGCCTGCGCGCCGTCGCGGCCAAGCAGCGCGTCGCACAGCTCGCCGGTCAGCGTGTCGACGACGGCGGTGCCAAGCAGGAAGTCCTGCAAGGATTCGTCTTGCTCGCGCAGCACCTCGCGTTCGAGGTAGGCGGACATGTCGACGTGGCCGCCGTCGAAGTCGGCCAGCGCGGCGTCGATCTCGCGCGGCCGTGCGGCCACGGCCAGCAGGCCGAGCTTCACACCGGCCGTCCAGCCTTGCGTGGTGTCGAGCAGGCGCTCGGCCTGGGCGCGGCTCAGCGGCTCGGTGACCAGCTTGCGGCCGAGTTGCAGCACCTGGGCGGCGTCGAAAGCGAGGTCATCGCCATCGAGCACTTCGAGTTGGTCACGCAGGCGCCAGCTGGGCAGGTTGAGCGCGGGCAGGCAGCGCCCGGCCAGCACCCAGTGCACGCCGGGCGCCGAGGCGGCGAGCAGGCCGTCGAGCAGGCGCAGGCAGGGGGTGTCTTGTGCGCGGTGGATGTCGTCGATGACGATGAGCAGGTCGCCACTGCGTTGCGCGAGCACGGCATGCAGGGTTTGTGCGGAGGGGTCGGCACCGGGCGCCACGAGTTCGGGCGACGCGGCGGCCAGGCTGGCGAGCAGGCGCTCCGCCAGCGCCTCGGGCTGAAGCGGCCCCGCCAGCGTGAGCCAGGCCGCCGTGCGGCGCTGCCGGCTGCGCCGGAACCACTGGGTGAGCAATGTCGTCTTGCCGGCACCGGCCGGGGCAGCGACCACCGCCAGCCTCAGCTTGGAGGCCGCATCGAGCCGGGCCATCAAGGCCGGGCGCGGGACGCTGGAGGGCGCCAGCAGAGGAGGCTCGGTCGTCGTGTCGGACATCGCGGGCGGCGGGGGGAGGGGAACCCCGGAGGCGCGCGAGTGTAGCGCCCCCTACCAGCGTAGGGGGCGCGGGAAGACACCCCTCCCTACGATCCCTCCGCGATCCGGCGCTGTCTGTCGGGCGCACACCACAAGAGAGAGACAAGGAGACAAGACACCATGCAAGCGCATCCCCCCACACCCCACCGAAGCCGGCCGCTGGGCCGGTTTCTGCTGCCTTTGTTGAGCCTCATCTCGGCCTTGCTGGCCGGGCCGGCCGCGGCTCAGGCGCCGAGCTTCGCGCAGTTCGAGAGCGGCCCGGTGCGGCCGATGGCGATCTCGCCCGACCGCACGCGCCTGTTCGTCGCCAACACGCCCAACAACACGCTCGACGTGTTCAACATCGCAGGCAGCACGCCGCAACTCATCACCCGCGTGCCGGTGGGCCTGGAGCCGGTGGCCGTGGCCGCGCGCAGCGGCAGCGAGGTGTGGGTGGTGAACCACCTGTCCGACAGCGTGAGCGTGGTCGACCTCAGCGGCACGCCGCGCGTGGTGCGCACGCTGCTGGTGGGCGACGAGCCGCGCGACATCGTCTTCGCCGGTTCGCCCGAGCGCGCCTTCATCACCACCGCCCACCGCGGCCAGCAGCGCAGCGACCCCTCGCTCGCCGGCGTGCCCGGCGCGGGTGACCCGCAGCTCACCACGCCCGGCATCGGCCGCGCCGACGTGTGGGTGTTCAACCCCAGCAACCTGGGCACGAGCTTCGGCGGGTTGCCGCAGCGCATCCTCAGCTTCTTCAGCGACACGCCGCGCGCGCTGGCGGTGAGCCCGGATCGGAGCACCGTCTACGTGGCGGCGTTCAAGTCAGGCAACCAGACCACCAGCGTGCTGCAGCCGCTGGTGTGCCAGGGCTTCGTGCCCTGGCTGCCCTGCATCGGCCAGAACGGCAAGATCATGCCCGGCGGCAACCCCGGCCCCAAGACCAACTTCGAGGGCAAGAAGGCACCCGAGACTGCCTTGATCGTCAAGTACAACAAGGCCACCGGCAAGTGGGAAGACGAGCTCAAGCGCAACTGGAACAACGCGGTGCAGTTCAGCCTGCCCGACCGCGACGTGTTCGCCGTCGACGCCAACACGCTGGCACAGAAGGCCGCGCACAGCGGCGTGGGCACGGTGCTGTTCAACATGGTCACCAACCCGGTGACCGGCAAGATTTACGTGTCCAACACCGAGGCCATCAACGAGGCCCGCTTCGAAGGCCCCGGCACCTACGCCGGCCACACGGTGCAGGGCAAGCTCGCGCAGACGCGCATCACGGTGATCTCGGGCTCGACCGTCTCTCCGCGCCACCTCAACAAGCACATCGACTACTCCAAGCTGCCGAGCAACCCGAGCTTCGACTGGACCATGAAGAACCACTCGCTGGCCATGCCGCTGGAGATGGCGGTCACCGGTGACGGCCGCACGCTCTACGTGGCGGCCTTCAGCTCCAGCCGCATCGGCGTGTTCGACACCGCCGAGCTGGAGAGTGACAGCTTCAACCCGCGCACCGCAAGCGCCCGCTACATCGAGGTGGGCGGCGGCGGCCCGAGCGGCCTGGTGCTCGACGAAGCCCGCGGCCGGCTCTACGTGACCACGCGCTTCGACAACGCGGTGAAGGTGGTGGACCTCGCCACGCGCGCCACGCTCTCGTCCACCGCGATGAAGAACCCCGAGCCCGCCAGCGTGACGGCCGGGCGGCCCTTCCTCTACGACGCGCGCCGCTTCTCCGCCAACGGCGAGGCCTCGTGCGCGAGCTGCCACACCTTCGGCGACATGGACGACCTGGCCTGGGACCTCGGCAACCCCGACGACCGCGTGACCAACAACCCCATCACCAAGAACCTCGCCTCCGACCTGGAGGTCGCGCTCGGCAAGCTGCTCTTCGGCGTGACCTCGCCCATCAACGGCAGCGACAAGCCCAACGAGTTCCACCCGATGAAGGGGCCGATGACCACGCAGACGCTGCGCGGCATGCGCAACTCCGGCGCCATGCACTGGCGCGGCGACCGCGCCACCGGCATCTTCGGCAGCAGCGGCACCGACAGCAACCTCTCGTTCAAGAACTTCGCGGTCGCCTTCGAGGGCCTGCTCGGCGGCACCGCGCCGCTCTCCGAGGCCGAGATGCAGACGTTTGCGAACTTCCAGCTCCCGGTGATGCTGCCGCCCAACCCGATCCGCAAGCTCGACAACTCGCTCACCGCCTCGCAGCAACGCGGGCACGCGTTCTACACCGGCTCGCGGCCGTCCGACGGCATCGACGTGGGTGCGCTCGGCGGCCTCATCCCCAACCAGACGGCCTTCACCTGCGAAGGCTGCCACCGGCTCGACCCGTCGCAGGGCTTCTTCGGCACCGGCGGGCGCGCGAGCTTCGAGGGCATCACGCAGATCGTGAAGATCCCGCAGCTGCGCAACATGTACCAGAAGGTCGGCATGTTCGGCTCGCCCAAGGTGAACTTCTTCGGCGCGCCCGACACCGGCTTCGTGGGCGACCAGGTGCGCGGCTTCGGCTTCGTGCACGACGGCGCGGTGGACACGCTGTTCCGCTTCTTCACCGCCAAGGTGTTCGACCCGCAGGCCACCGTGGGCTTCCCCAAGGACAACCCCGACGGCACGCGCCGCGACGTGGTCGACTTCGTGATGGCCTTCGACAGCGACCTCGCGCCCATCGTGGGCCAGCAGATCACGCTGACCTCGGCCAACGCCGCAGCGGTGGGCCCGCGCATCAACCTGCTGCTGCAGCGCGCGGCCACGCCCTTCGTCTCCAAGGAGCTGGGCGGTGCGACGACCGAGTGCGCGCTGGTGGCACGCGTGGTGGAAGCGGGCGTCTCGCGCGGGCTGGTCTACAACCCGGCGGCCAACGCCTTCGTGGCGGCCGATGGCAGCCAGCGCAGCGACGCGGCCATCCGCGCACTGGCCTCGGTGCCGGGGCAGGAAGTGACCTACACCTGCACGCCGCCAGGCTCGGGCGCACGCATCGCGTACGACTCCTGAGTTCGGTTCGGGCGCAAGAAGAAAGAGCGAGGCGCCCTCGTGGGGCGCCTCGCTTCGTCACACTGGCCCGATCAAGGGCAGGCGCTCAAGCCGGCACCGGTGGGTGACGCCGTCGTCAGGCTGTCGATCCAGCTCATGATGAGCGTGAGGGCCTCGACGTGGTTGGTCTGGCGGCCGAACACCGGCATGGTCTGCCCGGCACCGACATGGCTCATGCGGTACAGCAGGATCGACGAGGCCGAGCTGCCGGGGTTGATGTCGTAGCGGTAGCCCGGCTGCCCGGTGCCCACGTAGGCCAGCGGCAGCTTGCACACGCCCCAGGTCGAAGGCTGCGGGCTCTGGAAGTCGGAGAGCGACAGCAGCAGTCCCGACTGCGACGCATAGCCGCCCGCCTGCCCTGCGCCGGAGCTGCCGTTGTGGCAGTGGCCGCAGTTGACGTCCAGGTACGCGGCCGCGCGCTCCGACAGCGTCTTGGTGCCGTCCTTCCAGTCCACGCCCTGCGGGGCCGTGGCCGGCGTGCCGCCGAAGCCGTTGAGCAGGCCCAGGTCGTTGAGGTGCGTGAGCTGGTTCTTCACCACGCCGTTGCCGTAGTCGTAGTTCTTGTTGAGGTTGCGCACCTTGGGGCCGATGGGGTCGGCCGAGCCGCTGCCGTGCGTGCTGGTCGCGTGGCAGTTCTGGCAGGTCTGCGTGTTGGGCACCACGTAGTAGAAGTCCTGGTGCGTCGCGGGCGCGGTGCTGCCGTCAACGAGTTCCATCTGGATGTACTCGCCGTTGGGCGTGAGCGTGGCGTCGCGCTGGTCGGCGTCCCACACGTAGGGGATGCCTTCCCAGGAGCCGTCGGCCTTGCGCACCAGGAAGCGCGTCTCGACGAGCCGGTAGTTCGCGAGGCTCACCGTGCTGCCCTGCACCGCCTGCGTCTGCTGCGCGACCGCGGGCAGGCTGCCGGAGGCCGTGGCCTTGGGGTAGTAGAAGGTCTTGACCAGCACGCTGCCGACGGGGAAGTCGAGCAGGCCGCCGGCCGCGTTGTAGTTGATCTTCTGCCCCGTGGGCACGTAGATCGCGCGCAGCTTGAAGGCGTAGTCGGTGAACAGCGCGGAGTTGAGGTCGTAGGGGACGAGCGGGCTGGCGAGCGACACGCTGTCGGCCGCCAGGTCGAACATCTTCCAGGCCGACAGCTTGGTCGGCGCGTTGGCGAGGCTGAACACCTGCGGGCCGGTCGCGGCCGGCGGGTTGCTGCTCGGGGCGCTGTCACCGCCTCCACCGCCGCAGGCGGCGAGCGCGGCGGCCAGGGTGGCGGCGAGGCTCCATCGAAGAATGCGTTTCATGGGCTATCCAGTGAAAGCGGGCGCCGCTGGGGGCGCCCGCGAAAGGTCAGTCGAAGATCAGATGCCCGCCATCAGATGCCAGCCGGCAGCGTGACGGCCGGCAGCGTGATGGTGCAAGCCAAGCGCGTGGCGTTGGCTCCGAGCGGCGCGAAGAACGGCGAGTCCGACAGCCCGGCTTGCGAGATCAGCGAGATGAGGTTGATGTCCATGTTCTGGTACGCCGCCGTCGCGCTGGTGGCACCGCTCGGTGTGACGGTGTTGTTCTGCGAGCAGACCTGCAGGTTGCCGCCGTAGGCGCCCAGGCTGCCGTCCGCGAGCGGCGCGGTGGTGGCCGTGGCCGCATCGACGATGCCGTCCCACAGCACGGCACCGAAGGCGGCGGGCATGCCCGCGCCGCCCAGGCCAGCCAGCACGCCCTGCGTGAAGGGGCCGAGGCCGGCCGGGTCGGCGAACGCACCGCCCGGGTTGCTGCCGAAGTTGCTGATGCTGTTGTGGTGGATGGACACGCCACGCGTGTACGGGTCGTAGCCCTTGCCCTGGCTGTCGCGCAGGCCCCCCACGCCCGTGAGGTCGATGCCCGCACCGATGGCCGTGACGGTCAGCACGCCGGTGGTCAGGTGGTCGGCGATGGTGTTGCCGCTCACCTCGACGTTCTGCGACGCCAGGATCATCACGCCGGTGCCCGGCGGGATGGTCAGCACGAGGCCGGTCGCGTTGGCGGCCGGCGGCAGGTTGTTGCCGCTGATGATGTTGTTCACCACCTTCACGTCGGTGGTGTCCAGGAAGCGCGTCGGGCCGGTGAGCGCGAACACCAGGATGCCGCCGGTGTTGTTGTGCACGTTGTTGCCTTCGACGATGGCGTTGTGCGAGTTCTCGATCTCCACGCCGGCCACGTTGTCGTGCACGTCGTTGTAGCTCACGCGGATGTTGGTCGACTGGCCCACGTACACGCCTGCATCGCGCGTGCCCGCCACGATGCTGTTGGTCACCTTGACGTTGTCGCTGCCGACCGGGTACAGGCCGTAGGCCATGGTCGAGGTGTTGAGCGGGTCGGTGGTCCACTCGGCGCGCAGCGTGTCCATCACCACGGTGTTGGACTGCGCCACGAACACGCCGTTGCCCGAGGCGTCTTCCACCGCGAAGTTGCGCAGGGTCAGGTTGTTGGCCTGCGTGGCCGACAGGCCGTTCTGCGTGAGCGCGTTCTTGAACGACAGGATGGTGGCGCGTGAGGGGTCGTAGCCATTGCCCGCGCCCACGATGGTGATGCCGTTCTTGTTGGCCAGCTGCAGCGGCCCGAGCAGCGAGTACTTGCCGGCAGGCAGCGAGATGGTGCTGCCGTTGGCGGCCGCATTCAGCACCGCGTTGAGGCCGGTGGTGGTCATCTGGCTGGCGCTCACGGTCACCACGTTGGCGGCGGGCGCCGGGGCATCGTCTCCACCGCCGCCGCATGCGGCGAGGACGGCGGCCACGAGGGCGGGAACGCTGAGCTTGGCTAGCTGCTTCATTCAATCTCCAGAACTGTTGGCTGTAGGATCAGCGCCGCGCTTGTCGCGCGATTCGCATGAAGGGCCATGATCTGGCGGCGAAGCGCGCGCCGTATCGGCAATCGGGGACAAAACATTGACCGATGAGGACACTAAGGTTCCTACGGAGGCTTGATCGATTCAGGGTCTGTTCACACCACACCGGCCCTGGCACGAAAAGGTTAGTAAATGGCGCATTTGGTCAAGGCCGATGAACTGAACGGGTACGAGGAGTTCGCGCGCTCGCGCGGCCTCGACCCCGCCGCCGAATTGGCCGCGGTGGGCTTGTCGGGCGCGGCGCTGCGCGAGCCCGATGGCTACATCCGCTTCGTCGCGTTCTCGCGTCTGCTGGAGAACGCGGCCGCGCACTCGGAGTCACCCTTGTTCGGCATGGAGTTCGTGCGCCAGCGCGGCTTCCACGACCTCGAAGGCCCGCTCTCTCTGGCGCTGCGCCATGCCAGCACGCTCGAAGAAGCGCTGGCGCTCGGCGTGCGCTACGACTACGTGTACGGCTCGTCGATGCGCCTCACGGTGGCCCCCGCGCGCGAAGCCGATGCGGTGGACCTGCTGGTCGAGCCCAAGAACATCATCGGCACGCACGAGCAGGCCACCGAGTTCTGCCTCGCGCGCATCGGCATGCTGGTGGACTGGTTCAGCGGCAGCGCAGTCGGGCCGGAGTCGGCCTCGTTCGCGCACCCGGCGCGGCGCCCGCCGCGCGACTACGCCGCATTGATGGGCTGTGCCTGCCACTTCGATGCGCCCACCGCGAGCCTGCGCTTCGCGCGCGCCGCGCTGGTGCAGCCGCTGCCGCACAGCCACCCGATGCTGTTTCGCATGTGCCTGAGCTTTCTCGAAAGCAACTTCGGCGACAAGGAGCGCACCGTGGCCACTCGCGTGCGCACGCTGATCAGCCAGTGGCTGCCGGCCGGCCCGGTGACCATGGCCCAGGTGGCCGAGGGCCTGGCCATGCACCCCAAGACCTTGCAGCGCCGGCTCGACGAAGAAGGCCACACCTTCGACGGCCTGCTCGACCAGGTGCGCAAGGAGCGCTTCGTGGAGGTCATGCGCCGCCCCGACCGCCCCGCGCTGGCCGACGTCGCGCACATGCTCGGCTACTCCGACCAGACCGCGCTGTCGCGCGTGTGCAAGCGCTGGTTCGGCGTCAGCCCGGGGGCGTATGCGGCTGGGGTGCTGGAGGAACGGCCTCAGTGAAGGGGTGAGCGGCGCGCGGGCGTGTCGCGTCGTGGACGGGCGAGGGCGGTTCGCGGCGGCCTCTTCGGATAGTTCTAGGTCCTGGAAAATGCGTAGGAGTGGCGGGTGTGCAGCGGGTGCGGCCGCACGGGTTCATGGAGTAGACGACAGTAGTCGGTCGCAAAGCGGCCCTTAAAGAACTGCGCCGGCTCACCGCTTGGCAGTCTGCTTACCAGCGCACAGCCGACATCGCGGGACATCGCGTGACATCGCGAAGCTTCACCAAGTGAATGACCGCTATGCCGCGGAATCAACTGGCGCTGTCGACCCTC
>NZ_DASSRA010000181.1:0-11517 GCF_035702065.1 Rhizobacter sp. | reverse complement strand
ATGAACTCGTCCTTGTCGAAGACGATCGGGTCGCCCTTCTTCTGCGGAATGTTGACGGCGACGATCTCGTCCTTGAACTTGCCGGCGTCCTGGGCGGCCGCCGCCTTGGTCTGGCTGCCGAGCGCGAGTTCGTCCTGCGCGGCCGCGGCCTTCTGCTGGGAGGCCAGGGCCAGCGCGTCCTGCGCTTCGCGGCTGATGCCGTACTTCTTGGCGACGTTCTCGGCGGTGATGCCCATGTGGTACTGGTTGTACACATCGAGCAGGCCATCGACGATCATCGAGTCGACCAGCTTCCAGTCGCCCATGCGCTGGCCGTCGCGCGAGTTGGGCAGCACGTGGGGCGCGAGGCTCATGTTCTCCTGCCCGCCGGCGATCACGATCTCGGAGTCGCCGTCACGGATGGCCTGCGCGGCGAGCATCACCGACTTGAGGCCCGAGCCGCACACGGCGTTGATGGTCAGCGCCGGCACCGATTGCGGCAGGCCGCTCTTGATGACGGCCTGGCGGGCCGGGTTCTGGCCCGATCCGGCGGTGAGCACTTGGCCGAGGATCACCTCGTTGACCTGGTCGCCGGTGAGCTTGGCGCGTTTGAGCAGCTCCACGATCACCGCGGCGCCGAGTTCGGGCGCGGGCACCTTGGCCAGGCTGCCGCCGAACTTGCCCACGGCGGTACGGGCGGCTGCAACGATCACGATGTCGGACATGGCGGTTCTCCTGGTTGGACGGGTCGAATGAATGTGGTCTCGGGCACGGAGCAGGTCAAGCCTTCTGCTTGACGTAGCGCCCGGGTGCAGGCTCGATGGGCTTGTAGGTGCGGTTGCCAGGCGCCTTGGGTGCAGGCACCTGCTTGCCGGAATGGCTCTTGAGCCAGGCGTCCCAGTCGGGCCACCAGCTGCCCGGGGTCTCCTTGGCCTTGTCGAACCAGGCCTTGGCCGTGGCAGGCAGCGCCGCACCACCCACCCAGTAGTTGCGCTTCTTCTTGGCCGGCGGGTTGATCACGCCGGCGATGTGGCCCGAGGCGCCGAGGACGAAGCGGCACTTGGCCCCCTTGAGCACCTGGGTGTTGCGGTAGGCGCCGTCCCACGGGACGATGTGGTCTTCCTTCGAGCCGTAGACGTAGGTGGGTGCGGTGATCTTGCCCAGGTCGACCGGCACGCCGCACACGGTGGTCTTGCCCGGCTTGATGAGGTTGTTTTCGAGGTAGGTGTTGCGCAGGTACCAGCAGTACATGGGCCCGGGCAGGTTGGTGCTGTCGCTGTTCCAGTAGAGCAGGTCGAAGGGGGGTGGCGTCTCGCCCTTGAGGTAGTTGCCCACCACGTAGTTCCAGACCAGATCGTTGGGGCGCAGCGCGCTGAAGGTCGAGGCCAGCTCCTGCCCCTTGAGCAGGCTGCCGCCTCCGGGGCTGTCGGGGCCGAGCGTCAGTTCGCGCATCTGCACCATGGCTTCGTCGACAAAGAGATCCAGAACGCCGGTGTTGGTGAAGTCCAGGAAGGTCGTCAGCAAGGTCATGCTGGCTGCAGGCTTCTTGCCGCGCGCCGCCAGCACCGCGAGCGCAGTGGCAAGGATCGTGCCGCCCACGCAGAAGCCCAGCGTGTTGATGGTCTTGGCGCCGGTGATCTCCTGCACCACGTCGATGGCCTTGATGGCGGCGGTCTCGATGTAGTCGTCCCAGGTCAACTGGGCCACGGAGTCGTCGGCATTGCGCCAGCTCATCACGTACACACGGTGGCCCTGGCTCACCGCATGGCGGATCAGCGAGTTCTCGGGCTGCAGGTCGCGGATGTAGTACTTGTTGATGCAGGGCGGCACCATCAGCAGCGGGCGCTCGAACACCGTCTTGGTCAGCGGCTTGTATTCGATCAGCTGGAAGAGCTCGTTCTCGAACACCACGCTGCCTTCGGTGGTGGCCACGTTGCGGCCGACCTCGAACACGGTCTCGTCGGTCTGCGACATGTGGCCTTGCTGCAGGTCTTGCCACAGCTGGCGCAGGCCCTGCGACAGGCTCTCGCCCTGTGTCTTGACGGCCAGGTTCATCGCCTCGGGGTTGAGCGGCAGGTAGTTGCTGGGCGAGGCCGCGGCCACCCACTGCTGCACGGCAAAGCGCACGCGCTGGCGGGTCTTCTCCTCGCCCTGCAGGCTGTCGGCCAGCTTGTTCAGCGTGCGCGCATTGAGCAGGTAGAGCTGGGCGCTGAAGGCGGCGGCTGGATTGCCCGACCACGCGGCATCGGCAAAGCGCTTGTCGTCGAGGGTGGGCCGTGCCTCGCCCTTGGGCGGGCTGACGATGCGGTTCCACAACTCGGTGGCTTCCTTCACGTACTCGCTCTGCATGGCGCTCAAGGTGGGCAGCGGCAGGTTCAGATCGGTCAGCGCCTTGAACGCCTCGCCCACGGTCGAGCCATAAGCCTCAGCCGCAGGCTGGGCGCGCGATGTCTTGGTACTCATGTGTCTCCTTGCAGGCTCATCTGGACAGCGCTCGCGGCGCTAAAGTGTGCGCCGCCGGATACGTCATTTTCGTGATCTGGCTCATGAAAGAACAAAAATGTATCTCGTCGCCATAGGCTGGATGTTCGTGGTTTTGATGATGGCGGCGGCCGAGGCCATGAGCCCGATCGGCACGGTGCTGGGCGCACTGATCACGCTGTTGCTGTATGGCGTGTTGCCCTTGTCGATCGTGCTGTATGTGATGGGGGCGCCGATGCGGCGCCGCGCCCGCAGGGCGGCCGAACAGCAGGACGCGGCATCAGCTGCGCCAGATGGAAGCCGCCATGCGGCCGGTGACGCCGTCGCGCCGGAACGAGAAGAACCGTGAGCGGCCCTCCAGCGTGTCACGCACCGTGCACCACTCGCCGCCAGTGACACGCTCCACGCCCAGCGCAGCGAGCCGGTCACGCGCGAGTTGCGGCAGGTTGGCCAGCCACTTGCCCTCGCGCAGTGGCTTGAAGCGCGACACATCGGCGTGGTTGTTGACGTGAACCGGATCGACACCGAAACCTTCGAGAACATCGGCCCCCACTTCGAAAGATGCAGGGCCAATGCAAGCCCCGAGCCAGCATTCGATTTGCGCCGGTTCGCAAGCAGCCGCCTCGCACAGCTGATTCACGGTGGCCTCGACGATGCCACCGGCCAGGCCACGCCAACCGGCATGGGCTGCCCCGACGGCGCCCGGCGCGGCCAGGAGCACGGGCATGCAATCGGCGACCTGCACCGTGCAGGCCAGGCCGGTTTCGGTCGTGATGCAGGCGTCTGCCTCCTGCACGGGTGTGCCGAGGTCGGCCTGGGTCAGGCGCAGCACGCGCGTGCCATGCACCTGCTTCATGAACACCGGCGCCGCGCCCAGGGCCTGCTGAAACAGCTCGCGGTTGCGCGCCACGTGCTCCGGCATGTCACCGACCGCAATGCCCAGGTTCATGCTGTCCCACGGAGCCGAGCTGCAACCGCCGGCCCGCGTGCTCATCAGGCTGGCCACGCCTGGCTGCTGCCAGGTGGCCCGCAACCAGTCAGGGTGCTGCATCCGGGCAGGCGGACGGCTGGGCCGCCGTGAAGGCGTCGAGCTTCATGCACTCACCGAAGACGCGCATCACCTCGGGCACATGGTCCGTGCGGCACTCCATGCGCTGGGCATTGAAGATCTGCGGCACCAGGATCGTGTCGGCCAGGGTCGGGCTGTCGCCATGGCAGAAGCGGCCGGTGGACGGGTGGCCCGCGAGCTGGCGTTCCACGGTCTCCAGGCCGGTCTCGACCCAATGGCGGTACCAGGTGTTCTTCTGTTCCTCGCTGAGCTTCATCTCGTGCACGAGGTAGCGCAGCACGCGCAGGTTGTTGATGGGGTGGATCTCGCAGGCAATGTCGAGCGCCAGGGAACGCACGCGGGCGCGGCCCAGCGGGTCGGCGGGCAGCAGCGGCGGCTCGGGGTGGGTTTCGTCGAGGTATTCGATGATCGCGAGCGACTGGGTGATCAGCTCGTCGTCCACCCGCAGCGCGGGGATCAGGTGGGCCGGCAACATGGTGTCGTAAGGCGGCTTCAGGTGCTCGCTCTTGACCAGGTGCACCGGCACGTAGTCGTACGACAAGCCCTTCAGCGCCAGCGCGATGCGCACGCGGAACGAAGCCGACGAGCGAAAGTAGCTGTACAGCTTCATGGCGTGTCAGCCCGCGACGATCTTCACTTGCAAGGAGCCGACCCCATCCACACGGGCATGCAGCGTGTCGCCTTCAAGCACCGCCGCCACGCCTTCGGGCGTGCCGGTGAAGATCAGGTCGCCGGGCGCCAGATCCCAGGCCATGGACAGTTGCTCGATGATCTCCGGCACGCTCCAGATCAGCTTGCCAATCACGCTGCCCTGGCGCGGCGCGCCGTTCACGTCGAGCGTGATGCGGGTGGCGGCATTGATGTAGCACTGCGCCGCGGGGCGGACAGGCCCGATGGGCGCGGACTGGTCGAAGCCCTTGCCGATGCACCAGGGCCGGCCGAGCTTCTTGGCCTCGCCCTGCAGGTCGCGGCGGGTCATGTCCAGGCCCACCGCATAGCCCCAGATGTGATCCAGGGCATCGACAGCGCGGATGTTGCGCCCACCCTTGCCGATGGCCACCACCAGCTCGACCTCGTGGTGCAGGTCGCGCGTCAGGCTCGGGTAGCGCATCTCGCCGACCACCCCTTCAGCCACCGGCAGCGCCGCGTCGGCCGGCTTGAGGAAGAAGAACGGCGGCTCGCGGCCGGTGTGGCCCATCTCGATGGCGTGGTCGACGTAGTTGCGGCCTACGCAGTAGATGCGGTGGATGGGGAATTGGGCCCCCGCTTCGCCGCCCGCAACGGGCACGGCAGGCACGCGGGGAACTGGCAGCACATAGCTCATTCGAAAGCGTCTCCAGAACGGCAAAGGGAACGCGCCGGATGATGCCACGCGACCACACCCCCTGCCGAGGCAGGGCTTGCGCCAACAGGCAGCCCGCCTGACTCGCTCTAAACTGCCCCGATGTTCACGCCCCGGAGTTTCAAGCACTGCAAGGCCTGCGGGTCCCCGGTGCAGTACACCATCCCGGCCGACGACAACCGCGAGCGCGCCACCTGCACCGTCTGCGGCACCGTCCACTACGAAAACCCGCTGAACGTGGTGGGCACCCTGCCGGTGTGGAAGGACAAGGTGCTGCTGTGCCGCCGCAACATCGAGCCGCGCCACGGCTTCTGGACGCTGCCGGCGGGCTTCATGGAGTTGGGCGAGACCACCGAGCAGGGCGCCATCCGCGAGACGACTGAAGAGGCCGGCGCGCGCGTCGAGCTGCAAGGCCTGTACACCCTGCTCAACGTCGTGCGCGTGGGCCAGCTGCACCTGTTCTACCGCGCCCGCCTGCTCGACACCGACTTCGCCCCCGGCCCCGAGACCATCGAAGCGCAGCTGTTTGCCGAAGCGGAGGTTCCCTGGGACGATCTGGCCTTCCGGACGGTGCGTGAAACCTTGAAGTGCTTCTTTGAAGACCGGCGACAGGGCCAGTTCGGCCTGCACTGTGCCGACATCGGCTGAGCAACCCGCCCCACCCCATGCCCAACACCGGCCCTGCCCCGCTGCCTCCCCACCCCGCCCAGCCCGCACAGCCGGCCGGTGCCGCAGGCAGTGCCACCACGCAGCTGCGCGAAGACCTCATCAACCCCGACCCGCTGCTCGACTGCCTGGTCGAGGTGTGCCGCCTGCATGGCCAGGCGGCTTCGCGCGCCTCGCTCTCGGCCGGCCTGCCGCTGGGCACCAACGGCAAGGGGCGGCTGACGCTGGAGCTGGCCGAGCGCGCCGCCTCGCGCGCCGGCATGGCGGCCAAGCTGCAGCGCCTGCCGCTCAGCCGCATCGACATCGCCTCACTGCCCGCCATCGTCATCCTGCGCGACAACCAGGCTTGCGTGCTGATGAGTTGGGAAGCCGGTGGCGAGATCGCCCGCGTGCTGCTGCCCGAGACGGGCCAGGGCTCGATCAGCATCGGCCGGGGCGAGCTGGAAGCGCGCTACACCGGCGTGGTGCTGTTCGTGCGGCCGCATTTCCGCTTCGACGCGCGCACGCCCGAGGTCCGCAGCGTCAAGATCAAGCACTGGTTCTGGAGCGCGCTCATGGAGCAGCGCTTCGTCTACCGCGACGTGCTCTGGGCGGCGCTGCTGATCAACTTCTTCGCCCTGGTCTTCCCGATGTTCAGCATGAACGTCTACGACCGCGTGGTGCCCAACAACGCCACCGAGACGCTGTGGGCCCTGTCGATCGGCGTGGTGCTCATCATGTGCGCCGACGTCTTCATGCGCGGCCTGCGCAGCCACTTCGTCGACGAGGCCAGCGCGCGCATCGACGTGCAGATCTCCGCCCGCCTGATGGAAAGGGTGCTGGGCATGCGGCTGGAGAACCGGCCCGAGTCGGTGGGCTCCTTCGCCTCCAACCTGCGTGGCTTCGAGCAGGTGCGCGACTTCATTGCCTCGAGCACGGTCACCGCACTGATCGACCTGCCCTTCGCGCTGATCTTCATCGTCGTGCTGGCCTGGATCTCGCCGTGGCTGGCCGTGCCGGTGGTGCTCACCTTCGCCATCATCCTGGTGATGGGCTACGTGCTGCAGTACCGGCTGCACGCGCTCTCGCAGACCACCTACCAGGCCTCGGCGCAGCGCAACGCCACGCTGATCGAGAGCCTGACCGGCATCGAAACCATCAAGTCCCTCGGCGCCGAAAGCGTGGTGCAGGCCAAGTGGGAGCGCGCCAACGTGTTCCTCTCGCGCACCGGCGTGCAGATGCGGGCGATGTCGTCGTCGGCCACCTACCTCACCGGCTGGCTCTCACAGGCGGTGACGGTGGCCATCATCATCATCGGCGTCTACCTCATCAGCCAGCGCGAGCTGACCATGGGGGCGCTGATTGCGGCCTCGATGCTCGCTGGCCGCGCGCTCGGGCCGGCCGGGCAGATCGTGGGCCTCTTGATGCAGTACCAGGGCGCCCGCACGGCGATGGAGTCGCTCAACAAGATCATGGAGCGCCCGGTCGAGCGGCCGGAGGGCGAGAGCTTCATCCAGCGCCCGCAGCTGCGCGGCGACATCGAGTTTCGCAACGTCAAGTTCAGCTACCCCAACCGGCAGGACTCCGCGCTCGAAGGCCTGAGCTTCAAGATCACCGCCGGCGAACGCGTGGCACTGATCGGCCGTGTGGGTTCGGGCAAGTCGACCATCCAGCGCCTCATCATGGGCCTGTACCAGCCCACCGAAGGCGCGGTGCTGCTCGACGGCATCGACCTGCGCCAGCTCGACCCGGCCGACGTGCGCCGCAACCTCGGCTACGTCTCGCAGGACGTGACGCTCTTCTACGGCACGCTGCGCGAGAACATCACCTTCGGCCTGCCCTATGCCGACGACTCGGCCATCGTGACGGCGGCGGAACTCTCGGGCATGGCCAACTTCATCAACCGCCACCCGCGCGGCTTCGACATGCCGGTGGGTGAGCGCGGCGAATCGCTCTCGGGCGGCCAGCGCCAGGGCATCGGCCTCGCGCGCGCGGTGCTGCACAACGCGCCCATCCTGCTGCTCGACGAACCCACCAGCGCGATGGACTTCACCACCGAGGCGCAGATCACGCAGAGCATCGGCCAGTTCGCCCACAACAAGACGGTGGTGCTGGTGACGCACCGCACCTCGCTGCTCTCGATGGTCACGCGGGTGATCGTGATCGACGGCGGCAAGATCGTGGCCGACGGGCCGCGCGACCGCATCATGGAAGCGCTGTCCACCGGCCGCATCGCGAGGGCTGCATGACGGCCCCCCAGTCGCTTCGCTCCTGCCCCCAAGGGGCGCCACCCCGAAGGCCCGGCAAAGCCGGATCCTTGGGGCGTGGCCCGATGTCGCGCTTGCTTCGCTCGCGCACGAAGGATCTCCGATGACAGCGCCGGAAACTGACAAGCCCGAAGGCCGCACCTATGCGCGGCTCATCCATGCCGGCAACCGCGTGCTCGCGGTGCTGGAGAAGATCCGCGTGGCCATCACGCCGCTGACCGACCGGCTCTTCGGCGGCGCCGCCACGGACCCGCAGCAGGCCAGCCAGGCGGGTTTCCGCAGCTTCGAGCAAGAAGCCGACGAAGTGATGTCGCGCAGCGAGACGCAGCGCGCGCAGAAGATCGTGCGCGCCTCGGTGGTCATCATGCTGCTGCTGCTGCTGTGGGCCGCGCTCGCGCAGATCGACGAGGTCACGCGCGGCGAAGGCAAGGTCATCCCCTCGCGGCAGCTGCAGGTTCTGCAGTCGCTCGACGGCGGCGTGGTGTCGGAAATCCTGGTCAAGGAGGGCCAGGTGGTCGAAGCCGGCCAGCTGCTGCTGAAGATCGACGAGACGCGCGCCACCTCGGGCGTGCGCGAGAGCGCGGCCCAGGGCTTCGCACTGCGCGCCCGCCAGGCGCGGCTGAGCGCGCTGGCCGACGGCAGCGAGTTCAAGCCACCGAGCAGCACCGACCCGGAAGAGATCCGCATCCTGCAGGGCGAGCAGGCGCTGTACGAGGCCAAACGCACCGAGCTGTCGACCATGCTGTCGATCAACAACCAGCAGTTGCAGCAGCGCCAGCAGGAGCTGGCCGAGATGCGCTCGCGCAAGGCCTCGGCCGACCGCGCGCTCGACCTCGGGCAGCAGGAACTCACCAAGACCAAGCCGCTGCTGGCCACCGGCGCGGTGAGCGAGGTCGACAGCCTGCGGCTGGAGCGCGAGATCTCGCGCAGCCGTGGCGACTCCGAACAGGCCGGCGCCCAGATCGCCCGCGTGCAGGCGGCCATCGGTGAGGCGCAGCGCAAAATCCAGGAGACCGAGATCGCCTTCCGCAACGAAGCCCGCAAGGAGCTGGCCGAGGTGGTGGGCAAGCTCAACGCACTCAACGAAGGCCAGGTCGCACTCACCGACAAGGTGGCCAAGTCGCAGGTCAAGTCGCCGGTGCGAGGGCGCGTGCAGCGCCTGCTGGCCAATACGGTCGGCGGCGTGGTGCAGCCCGGCAAGGACATCGTGGAGATCGTGCCGCTCGACGACCAGCTGGTGCTCGAAGCGCGCATGGCGCCGAAAGACATCGCCTTCATCCGCCCCGACCAGAGCGCGCTGGTCAAGTTCACGGCCTATGACTTCTCGATCTACGGCGGCCTCGATGCCAAGGTGGAGAACATCAGCCCCGACACCGTGGTCGACGAGCGCGGCAACGCCTACTACCTGGTGCGCGTGCGCACCACGCGCTCCAACTTCAGCGAGAAGCTGCCCATCATCCCGGGCATGACGGCCGAGGTCGACGTGCTGACGGGCCAGAAGACCGTGCTGGCCTACCTGCTGAAACCCGTACTCAAGGTCAAGGCCTACGCGCTGAAAGAGCGCTGAGGTCCGCCCGGCTCACGCCGCGGCCAGCATCGCCCGGTTGCGCCCGGCCCCCTTGGCCCCGTACAAGGCCTCGTCGGCCGCCGAGATGAACTCGGCCACCGGCCGGTGCGGGTCGGTCACCCGTGCCACCACGCCCAGGCTGATGCTGATGGGGATGCGCCGGCCGCGGTAGATGAACTGGATCTCCTCGACCGCGCGCCGCATGCGCTCGGCCACCTCCAGCGCGTGCGTGGCGTCGGTGCCCGGCAGCACGATCGCGAACTCCTCGCCGCCGTAGCGCGCCACCAGGTCGGTGGAGCGGCCCACGGTGCGGGCCAGCGTGGCCGCCACCAGCTTCAGGCACTCGTCGCCCGCCAGGTGGCCCACGGTGTCGTTGATCTTCTTGAAGTAGTCGATGTCGGCCAGCAGCAGCGCCAGCGGCGTGCCGGTGCGGGCCGAGCGGTCGTGTTCCTTCTTGAGCGTCTCGTCGAAGTAGCGACGGTTGTAGACCTTGGTCAGGCCATCGGTCACGCTCAGCTTGGCCAGCTGCACGTTGGCGAGCTCCACGTTCTCCATCGCCCGCTTGAGTTCGGCCGTGCGGTCGAGCACGCGCAGCTCCAGCTCTTCGTTGGCCTTGAGCTGCACGGACAGGGCGTGCTCCTGGGCGAGGATCTTCTCCTCGCGTTCCTGCTCGACCTTGCGCAACAGGCGCAGCGATTCGCGCTCGGCGGCTTCCTTGGAGGCCTTCTCGCGCTTGATCTGCTCGGCCAGCGCGATCGACAGCAGCACCGTCTCGACCACGAAGCCCAGGTGCTGGGCGTTGATCACCCACCAGCCCCGCTCCAGCGCGCCGAACATGGACAACAGCGTCACGAAGGTGGCCACGATGATCGTGATCCAGGCGATGGCGAAGTACCGGGCCAGCACGTTGCCCTTGATGGACAGGTAGAGCGAGCTGTAGACCCCGAGCACGCCGCTGGCGATGCCGCCCAGTGCGATGGCCAGGCCCAGCGCACGGGTCGACGGGAAGAAGGCAGCCAGCGTGCACACCGCCCAGAACACGACGCTGGCCTGGTTGATGCGGTTGAGGTGCCGGGTGGCCTGCTTCAGCGACAGGAAGTGGCGGAAGAACAAGGTCGCCGTGAGGAAGCTGAAGCAGGCGAAGAGCTCGTAGCCGCGCGCCTTCAGCCACTCGCTGCCGCCCCAGACGTAGAACGGCCCGTAGCCGGTGATCACCAGCTCGTACAGCACGATGGACAGCAGGTAGGCCGAGTACCACAGGAAGCTGCGCTCGCGCGTGAAGATGAAGAGGCTCAGGTTGTAGAAGAACATCACCCCGAGCACGCCGAACAGCAGCCCCATCGCCACGGCATGGTCGTATCGCTTGGCGTGGAGTTCCTTCTCTTCCCAGAGCATGAGCGGCACGGTGAACTGGGTGTCGGTCTGCACACGCAGCAGCACGCTGGCGCGCTCGCCGGCGCCAAACTCGATGGGGAAAGGCGGCGTCGGGTCTTTCAGCAGCTGGCCCTGGGTCGGCCGGCTGAGGCCGGCGCTGTGGGCCGACAGCACACGCTGTGCAGCCGGATCGACCTGGTGGAAATCGATGTTCTTCAGCACCGGCATGTCGATGGCCAACAGCCAGCTCGTGCCGGCGTCGGCCTGGTTGTTTACCGTGAAGCGAATCCACACCGGCTTGACCTGGCGCGACAGGTTGATGCGCTTGCCGGGGTAGAGGGCCCAGCGCCCGGCCATCTCGGGCGCCATGACACGCAGGGGCGTCAGGTGCTCGCCGGGCTCCTCGATCAGCAGCTCGACGCCATGGTCGACCTGGACGGGCGATGCCATGCCCCTGCGCAGCACGATGTCGTCCGGCTGGGCGGCCAGAGCGGGCGCGCACGCCAGCATCCAGGCGAGCTGAAGCAGCAGCAGAACGCCGGCCAGGCCATGGCGTCGGGCTGGGAGCAGGAAAGGCAGGAGAGAGGACATCGGTCGGTCGGCGAAAGCAGCCGCCGTGTCGGCGAGGTGGTTCGCGTGTTGTTGTTGTCGGTGGTGGCCGAAACCCATGGCTGAAGATTCTGAGACCGATCTCCCCGATCACCGCGCCAGTAATTCACGCGCCATTCAAGCGTGTTCTAGAGGCAAGCCCTTAGATGCCTGCCGGATGGCGAAGCGTCGTCCGGACTCGGTT
>NZ_DASSRA010000180.1:0-19364 GCF_035702065.1 Rhizobacter sp. | reverse complement strand
TGGTGGTTGGTGCGGTCGATGAGCGTGATGTTGACCGGCGCCTTGGCCAGCGCGCGCACGGCCTCCAGGCCGCCGAAGCCGCAGCCGATGATGACGACGTGGGGCAGCTTGGCAAGGGGTTGCTGGCTCATGCTGTGGCCTCGGTCTGCGCCGCCAGCAGCTTCTTGCGCACCAGCACGATGTGGCTGCGCAGCGAGTACAGCTCGTCGGTGTAGCTGAGCGGGATGGTCACGTGCTCAACCGCCTGCTCGATGCTGTCGAGCTCCTTCAGCAGCTCGGCCGTCGGGCGCTTGCCCTGGTCGTCTTCCACCACGCGCAGGCGGCCGTACCAGCGGAAGACGCGCGAACGGATGCGGAACTCGTACAGCGGCGGCACCACGCGCGACATCGGGATCACGATGGCGATGATGGAGACCAGCACCACCCACATGCGGTCGATCAGGTTGGCCAGCCAGAAAGGCAGGTAGCGCTGCAGGATGGGCACGCCGCGGGCGTAGAAGCGCTGCGCCTCGGCGGCCAGCGGGCGCTCGGTGTTCTTGGCGCTGGGGAAGTCGCCCTTGCGCTGGAACCACCCGGCCTGGCTGTGGATGGTGCTGGCCGCCTGCATGAAGAGCTGGATCAGCGCCGGGTGCGTGCCCTCGCGCGCCACCAGCGTGGCGGTGGGGGCGACCATGTGCACGTCGGCTGGGGGCACGTCGCCGGCCAGGTCGACCACGCCGCGCGGCAGCGTCACCGGGCTCATGAACGGGAAGCGCCGCGAATAGGCGTCGGCCTGGGCGAAGTTGAAGAGCTTGATGCCCGGCGTCTGCAGCAGCATCTGCACCATCACCGATTCCGGCGCGGAGTTGAAGACGAGCGCGTCGCTCTGGCCGTCCAGCAGAGCCACCACGGCCGGGGTCAGCGGCTCGCGCAGCAGCGTGAGCGAGCTCCGGTCGATGTGGTTGGCGTCGAGCAGCTTGCGCATCAGGCCGGGTGAGCCGCTGCCGCGCGCGCCGATGTTGAGGCGCCAGCCAGGCAGCTGCGCCAGGCTGGTGAGTGTGGCCCCCACGTCGCTTTGCTCCTGCCCCCCCGGGGGGCGCGGTCGGCCCGGCGATCGACCGTCCGTGTCCTTCTTCAGCAGCCGCTTGGCCGAGTCCTCTCGGTAGAAGAGCCAAAGCGGCTCGTAGAAGAGGCTGCCCAGGGAGACCAGCGTCTCGTCGGCATCCGCATCGGCGTCGGCATTGGCCTCGCCGCGGCGGTCGCGGTCTTCGGCGCCGCCTTGCACGAAGGCGATGTCCACGCCGGAGTTGGGGTCCTTCAGGAGCCGCAGGTTCTCCCCTGCGCCGGCGGTGTGGCGCAGCTCCACCTCGATGCCGTGCTGCTTGAGCAGCGCGGCGTAGCGCTTGCCGAACTCGCTGTAGGCGCCTTGCTCCACCCCGGTGGCCAGCACCACGCGCTTGGGCGGCGTGGGGTCGAGCGCGAGGTAGGCCAGCACCAGCAAGGCGATCGTCAGGACAATGAACGGGCCGGCGGTGGCGAGCAGGTCGCGGAACGACAGCAAGGTGTTGCGCAGAACTTTGGGCATGGTGCGGCTCCAACGGCGGTGCGGCCCGCACGATACCGTATGCTTTTCGCTCTCATGGACATCCCCACCCAATGCGCCTGCTGCTCGTAGAAGACGACCGCATGATCGGCGAGAGCCTGCGCACCGCGCTGCGCCAGGAAGGCCATGCCGTCGATTGGGTGAGAGACACCACCGCGGCCCAGGCCACACTCGGCAGCGAACGTTTCGACCTGTTGCTGCTTGACCTGGGCCTGCCGCCGCTGCCCGATGCTGCCCCCAGCGGCGAAGGCGGCCTGGGCGTGCTGCGCTGGCTGCGCGGCCGGCAGGACGCTACGCCGGTCATCGTGCTCACCGCGCGCGACGCGCTGGGCGACCGCGTGCGGGGCCTCGATGCAGGCGCTGACGACTACCTCGTCAAGCCCTTCGAGCTGGATGAGCTCAACGCCCGCATGCGCGCCGTGCTGCGCCGCCACGGTGGGCGGTCGCAGCCACAGCTGGCGCACCGCGGCGTGACGCTGGACCCGGCCACGCGCCAGGTCACGCAAGACGGGCAGCCGGTGCTGCTGTCGGCGCGCGAGTTCGCCGTGCTGGAAGCGTTGATGGCGCGACCCGGCGCGCTGCTGTCGCGGGCCCAGCTCGAGGACAAGCTCTATGGCTGGGGCGAAGAGATCGAGAGCAACGCCGTCTCGGTCTACATCCATCAACTGAGGCGCAAGCTCGGAGCGGAGTTCATCCAGAACATGCGCGGCGTGGGCTACTTCATTCCAGCATGAGGTCGAACGCCGGGCCGCCCCAAGTTCGACCGCGCCCCCTTGGGGGGCAGGAGCGCTGCGACGTGGGGGCTCCATGAACTCCATACGCGCCCGGCTCCTTCTCGCCCTGCTTGGCATGCTCGCACTGGTCGCCCTGGTGATGGGCGTGGTGACATACCGCAGCGTGCTCACCGAGACCGAGGCCATCTTCGACTACCAGCTGCGCCAGATGGCGCTCTCGCTGCGCGACCAGGGCGAGATCCCGCCCGATCAGGCCGATGCCCTGGCCGACGAGCAGCTCGACTTCGTGGTGCAGATCTGGACCATCGACGGCCGCAGCATCTACGCCACCCGCAACCACCGCGAGCTGCCCAGCCGGGCGCTGCTCGGCCTGGCCGACGTGCGCGTCCAGGGCGAGACCTGGCGCACCTTCAGCGTCGCCACGCCGGGGCGCGTGATCCAGGTGGCGCAGCCGCTGAGCATCCGCCAGCGCCTGGCCGCCAACGCCGCGCTGCGCAGCGTGATGCCGCTGCTCCTGCTCGCACCGGTGATGGCCCTGGTGGCATGGTGGCTGGCCGCCGTGACGCTGGCCCCGCTGCGCCGCGTGGTGGCCGAGGTGCGTGCACGCGATGACAAGCTGCTGCAGCCGCTGCCCGATGTGGGCCTGCCCGACGACGTGTCGCCGCTGGTGGCGGCACTCAATGGGCTGCTGGAGCGCCTGGGCCACGCGCTGGAGACGCAGCGTGCCTTTCTCTCCGATGCGGCCCACGAGCTGCGCTCGCCGCTCACCGCGCTCAAGCTGCAGCTCGAGACGCTCAAGCGCGCCCCCGACGAGGCCGCGCAGAGCCAGGCGGTGGCCACGCTGTCCGACGGCATCGACCGCGCGGCGCGCATCGTGGAGCAGTTGCTGCTGCTGGCCCGCAACGAGCCCGATGCGCCCTCGCAGGCCTTCGAGGCGCTCGACCTGAGCGAGGTCGTCCGCCAGGCGGTGGCCGAGACCGTGCCCTACGCGCTGTCGCGCGGCAGCGAGTTCGAGCTGTTCGCCGACCGGCCCGTCACCGTGCGCGGCGATCGCCAGGCGCTGACCGCTCTGGTGCGCAACCTGGCCGACAACGCCGTGCGCTACGCGCCGCCGCAGTCGCGGGTGGAACTGCGCGTGCACGAGGAGGCCGGTGTGCCCACCCTGGTGGTCGACGACGCCGGCCCGGGCATTCCGCCCGACGAGCGCGAGCGCGTGTTCGACCGCTTCTACCGGCGCGCCTCGGGCAACGAGGCCGGCTCGGGCCTGGGCCTGGCCATCGTGAAGAGCGTGGCGGCACGCCACGGCGCCACCGTGGCGCTCGGCGAGTCGCCGCTCGGGGGCTTGCGCGTGACTGTGCGCTTCGCCTGAACGCAGGCTCTCGCTATTTCGTGGCCTCGCCCTGGCCGGGGAACAGGCCCCCCAGCCGGGCCTGCACCGTGCCCATGAGCTTTTGCTCCCCGAGGCCGAGGATGACGCCGAGGATGAAGGCCTTCTTCGGGCCCGCGACGACGTGCGACAGCTTCAGACCGCCAACGTCCACGTCGCCCAGGCCCACGACGGCCACCATCGCGACCACGGCGGCAAACGTGCCGGTGAGAAGCAGGCGCACGTTGGGCGTCAGGAAGTCGGGGTTGTCGCAGGTGAGTGCAGCGATGTCGAAGTCGTGCGTGCGGATCGCATACGCCAGGCACACACCCACGAAGCTGCCCACCCACAGCAGCATGAAATAGGCGGCCACGTCGTGTTCCACGCCCAGCCTGCCGAGCAGCTTGACCACATCGCCTTTCGGCGGCAGCAGGGTGAGCAGCACGTAGGCCACGAGGAACATGACCGACAGGTTCACCGCGGCCCCCGCCAGCTTGGCCAGGCGGCTGTTCTTGATGCGCGGCGCCTCGTCTTCGATGAGGTCTTTTTCGAGCGCCGCGATCTCGGCCCGCGCCGCCTCGGCCGACAGGCGGCCTCCCACCTTCTTCTTGTTGTCGGCATCCAGGCTGACATCGCCTTCCAGGGCGAGCTGCGCGATGTAGAACAGGCGCACGAAGTGGGGTCGGAACTTCTCCTCCTGTGGCGGCTGGCTGTGCAGGTACAGCTCGCGCAGCGCGTGGGCGATCTTCTCGAGCTGGCGGTACAGCGCCAGGTCGGTCGTGTCGGGCGAGGAACCGGTTTCGATGGAGATGTCGAAGACCAGCTCGCAGGCCTCGCGGTTGCTGGGGTCGGCCAGCTTTCTTTCGTCCAGGATCGGCCCTTTGCCGTTCTTGTCGGCCACGGCGAGGGTGAATGCTGATCGGGGAACGGGCTTTGCCAGCGTTTCGTCCTTCTCTCCCTTTGCTGTCCCGCCTTTCGGCTTCTCGGCCGGCGGCGTCCCAGGCGGGTTCAGTTCGCTCATGGTGGTCCCCTCATGCGTGTGGCTCGCAGGGCGACGCTAAGCCCGCGTGGCGGCCCGCACATTGACTTCGCGCAACGTGCCGAGCTGGGCTACGCTTGTGCTTCCCTCATAGCCGGCCTTGCACCATGAACATTCGTCGCGCCGTTCTCTTGCCCGTGCTGATGTGTGCTGCCTTGCTCGCGGCCTGCGGCACCCAGGTCGTCAACCCCGTCACCGGCCAGACCGAGCGCTCGGCCATGACCGAGCAGGACGAGATCGCTGAAGGCAAGAAGGCCCACCAGGGCGTGCTGGAGGAGTACGGCGCCTATGCCAACCCAAGGCTGCAGGCCTACGTGAACGACATCGGCCAGAAGCTCGCGAAGCAGTCGCACCGTGCCAACCTGCAGTGGACCTTCACCGTGCTCGACAGCCCCGAGATCAACGCCTTCGCACTGCCGGGCGGCTACGTCTACGTCACGCGCGGCATCATGGCCTACCTCGACAGCGAGGCCGAGCTGGCCGGCGTGATCGGCCACGAGATCGGCCACGTGACGGCCCGCCATGGGGCGCAGCGCGCCACCCAGCAGCAGAACGCGAGCTACGGCGTGATGGCCGCCAACGTGCTCGGGGCGGTGCTCGAAGGCGTGGTGGGCGTCGGCGGGATATCCAACATCGCCAACCAGGTGTCGCAGACGGCCGCCGCCGGCTACGTGGCCTCGTACAGCCGCGACCAGGAGTCGCAGGCCGACCAGCTCGGCGCCGAGTACCTGGCGCGCAACCAGTACAACCCGCAGAACATGGTCGACGTGATCGAGGTGCTCAAGAACCAGGAGCGCTTTGCCGCCGATGCCGCCAAGGCCGAAGGCAAGGCCGCGCCGTCGGGCACCAGCTGGCTGGCCTCGCACCCGAGCAACGACAAGCGTCTGGCCGACATCCGCCAGATCGCCGCCAAGTACCAGGGCAGCTACGGCGACGACGGGCGCTCACGCTACCTGCAGGCCGTCAGCGGCATGGCCTTCGGCGACAGCCAGGAGCAGGGCGTGGTGCGCGGGCGCAGCTTCTACCACGAGAGCCTGGGCATCGCGCTCACCGCGCCAGCCGGCTGGCAGATCCAGAACTCGCCCGAGGCCATCGTGCTGGCCAACGGCGCGGCCGATGCCGGGCTGATCGTGCGCACCGTGCCCGCCAAGGCCGGCAGCACGCACGAGGAGGTGATCCGCAACGTGATCAAGCCGGCCGACGGGCGTGTGGAGCGGCGCTCGATCAACGGCCTGTCGGCCACGCACTTCACCGGCACCGTGCGCAACGACCAGGGGCAGAGCAAGGCGGTGGACCTCACCCTCGTCAGCGGCCCGGGCGGGCACACCTACGCCTTGCAGCGCGCGGCCAAGAGCGCCGCGGCCATGCAGAACGCCGGCACGCAACTGGCCGAGGCCGAAGGCTCCTTCCGCGCCATGACGGCCGCCGACCGCACGGCCGCGCGGCCGTTCACCGTGAAGACCGTGGCCTACCCGCGCGGCGGCTTCGCCGAGCTGGCACGCTCATCGCCGCTGCCCGTGCGGGCCGAAGACCAGTTGCGCCTGATGAACGGCGCTTACGGCGGCGGCGCCGAGCCCAAGCCGGGGCAACTGGTGAAGGTGGTGAACTGACTGGCGGTGAGGGGAAGGCTGCGCCTTGTCCTCGAGGCCGGCGCGCGTCGGTCGCGAGTTGTCAGTAGGGGCTGGTGGCCGGGCGGCCGGCCCCGTCGGTCCACAGGTCGTCCGGGAGCGAGCGGTCGCGCAGGCAGACCCGATCGTTGTCCGGGTAGGTGATCCGATCCACCGAAGCCCTGGTACCAACCACCAGGCACCGCGTCGGAAGAGTGCTCCGGTTCTCCAGGCAATGCCCGATCGGCACGGCGGCCCGAAAGGTGGCTGCATCGCCGGCCCTCAAGCGCGTCTCGGACGAACCCTCGATGAGCGTGATCTCGCCGGCGAGAACATAGACCATCTCGTCCTCGGCACTGTGCCAATGCTTGATGGATGAGCGGCAACCTGGCTGAAGGACTTCAATGAACGCGCCAAACTGCGTGAGGCCTCCGGCCTCGCTGATCCAAAGTGTCTGATTCGGCTCGGAAGAGCCTTCAACGGGACTGGTCTCGGCGACGAACTGATCGGGGGTAAACGCAGGCATGGAAGGCTCCTATCGACACTCGCAGCATTCTGCGCGAAGCGCCGAAATGAAAGCGGCCGCCCGAAGGCGGCCGCGTCAACGAGGCGCCGCAGCGCCTACTGCGTCAGCTCCTTGACCATGTTGCGCGCGATCACCATCTGCTGGATCTGGCTCGTGCCTTCGTACAGGCGGAACAGGCGCACGTCGCGGTAGAAGCGTTCCATGGCGTGCTCGGCGATGTAGCCCGAACCGCCGAGGATCTGCACGCCGCGGTCGGCCACCCGGCCCACCATCTCCGAGGCGTACAGCTTGGCGCACGAAGCCTCTGTGGAATGGGGCTGTTTCAGGTCGCGCTTGCGGGCTGCATCGAGCACCATGCACTCGGCCGCGTAGAGCTCGGTCTTGCTGTCGGCGAGCATGGCCTGCACCAGTTGGAACTCGGCGATGGGCTGGCCGAACTGCTTGCGTTCCACGGCGTACTGCAGTGCGTCAGCCAGGATGCGCTTGGCCACGCCCACGCAGATGGCAGCGATGTGGATGCGGCCTTTGTCGAGCACTTTCATCGCGGTGTAGAAGCCCTTGCCCTCCACGCCGCCGATCAGGTTGGCCGCGGGCACGCGGCAGTTCTCGAAGATCACGTCGCAGGTGTGCGCGCCCTTCTGGCCCATCTTCTTGTCGCGCTTGCCCAGGCTGATGCCGGGCGACTTGGCGTCGACGATGAAGGCCGAGATGCCCGAGGCACCCTTCTTGGCCGGGTCGGTGCGCGCCATCAGCGTGAAGATGCCGGCCTGCGGCGCGTTGGTGATGAAGCGCTTGGTGCCGTTGACCACGTAGTGGTCGCCATCCTTGATGGCGGTGGTGCGCAGCGAGGCGGAGTCGGAGCCCGAGTCGGGCTCGGTCAGCGCGAAGGACGCGATGATCTCGCCGGTGGCCATCTTGGGCAGGAACTTGGCCTTCTGCTCCTCGGTGCCGTCCATCAGGATGCCTTGCGAGCCGATGCCCACCGTGGTGCCGAACACCGAGCGGAAGGCCGGCGAGGTCTGGCCCATCTCGATCATGGCCAGCACCTCTTCTTCCATCGTGAGTTCCAGGCCGCCGTAGGCCTCGGGGATGGTGAGACCGAAGAGGCCCAGTTCGCGCATTTCGTCGACGATGGCTGGCGGGATCTCGTCGGTGTCGGAGACTTCATGCTCGGCCGGCACGAGGCGTTCGCGCACGAAGCGGCGCACGCTGTCGACGAGGGCGGTGAGGGTTTCTTGGTCGCGGATCATGGGTGGTCTCTGTCCAGATGGGTCGTGAATCAATGGCAACCGGCAAGCATAGTGGATGGCCGTGCTAATTGCGCCACCCGAAGTCGGTGATTCAGCTGCGGGCGCCCTTGACCGCCTTGGCCGCGAGATTGGCCGTGACGAGCGCCGCCCCCAGCGTCACCAGCCACGAAACGTACACCCAGAGCAGGAAGATGGGAAACACCGAGAAGGCGCCGTACACCGCCTTGTAGGTCGGCAGCTTGAGCACGTAGGCCGCGAAGGCGCGCTTGCCGAGCTCGATGCCGAGGCTGGCCAGCAGGCCGCCGAAGACGGCGTCGCGCTTGCGCACCCGGGTGTTGGGCACGAAGTAGAAGAGGCTGGCCAGTCCGGCCATGCCCAGCAGCACCGGGCCCATGTTGAGCACGAAGCGCCATGAGGGTGGCAGTTCGCCGATCCAGCCCATCGACGCGCTGACCACGTACGAGGTGGCCCACAAACTGACGCCCAGCGCCGGCGGGCCGACGCTCAGCATCAGCAGGTACAGGCCCACACGCTTGAGGATCGGCCGGTTCTTCTTGACGGCCCAGATCTGGTTGAACGCGTTCTCGATGGTGAGCAACAGGGCGACGGACGTCACGAGCAGAAAGACCGAACCCACCAGCGTGAGCCCGCTCGCATTGGCGGCGAACTGGTGCAGGTACTTGAACACCGTGCGCGAGATGTCGGCTGGCAGCAGACTGCGCAGCAGATGCTCCTCGAGTGCGTCCTCGAAGCGCTTGAAGACAGGAAAACGCGTGAACAGCGCGAAGCACACCGTGAGGAAGGGCACGATCGACAGCACGGTGGTGAAGGTGAGGCTGCCGGCGATCTGCGGCAGGCGCTCCTTGCGCGCGCGGCGGACGGTGTTGCGGATCAGGGTGAACATGGGCCGGCCATTGTCTGATGCCTCCGATGCGGTGGGCATCGGACGGAGGGCCGGCTTCTCCCTCAGAACGTGACTTTCACCGACTCCACGTTCTTCTTGGCAGGGCCATGGAACACCGCCTCGACGTTGTTGCCGTCAGGGTCGATCACGAAGGCCGCGTAGTAACCCGGGTGGTAGGGGCGCTCGCCAGGCGCGCCGTTGTCCTTGCCGCCATGCGCCAGCGCGGCCTTGTGGAAGGCCTCGACGGTGGCGCGGTCGCGGGCCTGGAAGGCGAAGTGGTGGCGGCCGGTGAGCTCGCCCTGTGCGGCCGCGCTGCTGGCGGTGGAGACGAACAGCTCGTCGGCCCAGAAGTAGCCGTCGCCGCTGCCGCCGATGGGGATGCCCAGCACTTCGAGCACGGCGGTGTAGAAGCGCTGGCTCGCGGGGAGATCGCGCACGACGAGTTGCAGGTGGTCGATGAGGCGGCCGCGGTGCAGTTCATGGGTTTCCAAGGGCAGGCTCCTGGGTAGGGTGGGAGGATGCGGCGATGCTAGCCAGCGGCCTTGCACCCGGCCGCCTTGCCCCCTGCTGCCAACAAGGTGTCAGCGCAGGTGGTCAGCCGGTTCTGCACAGCGCGGCCACCAGGTCCGACTGCGTGATGATCCCCACCAGCCGCTTCTCGGCGTCGATGATGGGGATGTGATGGTGGCCCGTGTCGGCGAACAGCGGCACCAGCTCGCTCAGCGGCCGGTCGGCGCTGGCCACGCGCACCTGGCGCACCATGATCTGGCCGACGGCCTCGGGCTTGTCGGAGTGGGTGGTGTACGACGAGCGGATCAGCGCGCGCAGCCGGTCGGCCCAGCCGTGGTGGAAGTCGAGGTCGGCATGGCGCATGAAGTCGGCCAGCGTCACGATGCCGACCACGCGCCTTACCTTGTCGATCACCGGCAGCGCCTTGATGCGCCGCTCGCGCAGCAGCGCCCAGGCGTCTTGCAGCGACGTGCCGTACTCCACGGTGGCCAGGTCGCGCGACATGATGTCGGCGCAGCGGATCTCGCCCAGGCGGCGGCGGTAGGCCTCGACCTCGGTCTGCGCGAGCAGGGCCTGCAGGTCGTCGCGGCTCACGTCGAGCACCTGGTTGTAGCGGGCGAGCACGGCGTCGAGGTCGGCCTCGCTGAAGCCGGGGGTCTTCTGCTGGGCGGCCGGGGCCGGCAGCAGCTGGCCGTGCGGGTAGCGCCGGCCGGTGGCGTTGTTGTAGGCCACACCCACCAGCACCAGCAGCAGCGAGTTGGTAAGCACCGGCACGAGAGCGAAAGACGGGTCGTGCACCCCCGACAGCACCACCAGCAGCGCGCTCGCGCCACCCGGCGGGTGCAGGCAGCGCAGCGCGAACATCGCACCGATGGCCAGGCCCACGGCCACGCCCGCCACCCACGGCGAAGTGCCCCAGGCGGCGGCGCAGGCAATGCCCACCAGCGCGGAGACCGTGTTGCCGCCCACCACCGACCACGGTTGTGCCAGCGGGCTGGCCGGTAGGCCGTAGACCAGCACGGCGCTGGCGCCAATAGGCGCGATCAGCCAGGGCGCATGCCCTGCGTGCTCCGCGAAGAACCAGCCCAGCAGGCCCGACACGAACAGACCGATCGTCGCACCGCAGACCACACGCAGTCGCTCGCGGGTGTTGACCCGCATGCGGGCGGGGATGAAGCCGCGCAGCCAGGTGCGGGCGCGAAGGAGGGCGGGTGTCGCGGCCGGAGTGGGGTTCGGATGGGACATGGGCGATTCGGGCGGGGCGCCGAGGGGTGGCGCGGCGGGCGTCATTGTCGGCGAGCGCGTGGCCGGGGCTGCACCCAGATGCGGTGCGGGCCCGGCCCTTGCGCGGCGAGGGTGTCGAGCGGGTTGCGCAGCTTGCAGCGGTCGATGGAAAGGCAGCCGCAGCCAATGCAGTCGTCGAGCGTGTCACGCAGCCGTTCGAGCTGCTCGATGCGCTGGTCGAGGTCGGCGCGCCAGGCGCTGGACAGGCGCTCCCAGTCGGCGCGTGTGGGTGCGGCGCCGCGCGGCAGGCGGGCCAGGGCCTCGCCGATCTCGGCCAGCCCGATCCCCACGCGTTGCGCCACGCGGATGAAGGCCACACGGCGCAGCACGTCGCGCGCGTAGCGGCGCTGGTTGCCGGCGCTGCGGGTGCTGGTGATGAGGCCCTGGGCTTCGTAGAAATGCAGGGTCGAGACCGCCACGCCGCTGCGCCGCGCGACCTCGCCCACGCCGAGGGTGGAGGCGATGCCGGCCTGTTCGAGTGGAGTTTTCATGAGGAACCTCTTGACCTCAACTTTACTTGAGGTATGAGACTGCGGACTTCCTTCAACGACCCATGGAGTCCGCCATGTCCCATCCATCCGCTTCGGTGTTCCGCCTCGACCACTTCGTCGTGCCGGCCGATGCCTTGCAGCGCTTCATGGAGCGCGTGCACCACGTCGACCGCGCGCTCGCCGCCCTGCCGGGCTGCCGTCAGAACCTGGTGCTGGTGCAGCCCGGCGAGGGCGCCGAATACAAGGTGGCCACCCTGGTCGAGTGGGCCGACCAGGCTGCCGTCGACGCGGCGCGGGCGCACATGCAACGGCAGTACGCGGCCGAAGGCTTCGACCCGCCCGCCTTCATGCGCCAGCTCGGGGTGCGGGCCGACATGGGCGCTTACCGCGCCGCCTGACAAGGCAAGGGCCGGGCGGGGCTGCTAAGCTGGTTTCATTGCCATCAGGACACCTGCTGAGGAGACCCCCATGCCCGGACTGCTGCCCCACGTCGACCCCGAAGGCCTGCTCGAGTTCTCGGTCGTCTACACCGACCGCGCGCTCAACCACATGTCCAAGAAGTTCCAGGGTGTGATGCGCGACATCTCGTCCACGCTCAAGGAGGCCTACCACGCTCGCTCGGCCATCGTGGTGCCGGGCAGCGGCACCTTCGGCATGGAAGGCGTGGCACGCCAGTTCGCCACTGGCCAGAAGGTGCTGGTGATCCGCAACGGCTGGTTCAGCTACCGCTGGACGCAGATCTTCGAGATGGGCTCCATCCCCGCCAGCAGCATCGTGCTCAAGGCCCGCCCCATCGCCAGCGGACCGCAGGCCCCGTTCGCGCCGGCACCCATCGACGAGGTGGTGGCCACCATCCAGCGCGAGAAGCCGGCGCTGGTGTTTGCCGCGCACGTCGAGACGGCCAGCGGCATGATCCTGCCCGACGCCTACCTGCGCGCCGTCGGCGAGGCGGTGCATGCGGTGGGCGGCATGTTCGTGCTCGACTGCATCGCCTCCGGCGCGATGTGGGTCGACATGGTGGCCAATGGCGTCGACGTGCTCATCAGCGCCCCGCAAAAGGGCTGGAGCGGCTCGCCCGGCAGCGCCTTCGTGATGTTGAGCGAGCGTGCCCGCGAGCGCATCGACCACACCACCAGCACCAGCTTCGCCTGCGACCTGCGCAAGTGGCTGCAGATCATGGAGACCTACGAGGGCAGCGCCCACGCGTACCACACCACCATGCCCACCGACGCGCTCACCCGCGTGCGCGACGTGATGCTCGAAACCAAGGCGCTCGGCTTCGAGAAGGCGCGTGAGAAGCAGCAGGAGCTGGGCAGCAAGGTGCGCGCGCTGCTCGCGAAGAAGGGCTTCAAGAGCGTGGCGGCGCCGGGCTTCGAGGCCCCGGGTGTGGTGGTGAGCTACACCGACGACGCCGAGATCCAGTCGTCCAAGAAGTTCGCCGGCCTCGGCCTGCAGACCGCCGCCGGCGTGCCCCTGCAATGCGACGAAGGCCCCGACTTCAAGACCTGGCGCATCGGCCTCTTCGGGCTCGACAAGCTGCAGAACGTCGAGCGCACCGTCAAGCTGCTGGACGACGCGCTGAGCCGCATCCGCTGAATCATGTCCTCGGTTCAGGCGCCCGACGCCCGGGATTTCGGCCGCCCGTTGCAGGGCTGGCGTCTGCGCCTGTACACCATCATTTTCGAGGCCGATACCCGGGCGGGGCGGCTGTTCGACCTGGGGCTGCTGGCCATGATATTGGCCAGCGTTGCCGTGGTGATACTCGACAGCATGGCCGCGATGCATGCGCGGCACGCGGACCTGTTCGACGTGCTCGAATGGGCGTTCACGGGGATCTTCACGCTGGAATACCTGGCACGGCTGGCCTGCGTGCGGCACCCTGCGCGCTATGCACGCAGCTTCTTCGGCGTGATCGACCTGCTGGCCGTGCTGCCCACCTACCTGGCGGTGCTGGTCCCGGGCCTGCATGCCCTGATCGACGTGCGGGTGTTGCGCCTGCTGCGCGTCTTCCGCATCTTCAAGCTGGGTGCCTACGTGGCGGAGTTCGCTGCACTGGGCCGAGCGCTGGCCGCTTCGCGTCGCAAGATATTCGTGTTTCTGTCATTCGTGATGTTGGTGATGCTGGTGATGGGCACGTTGATGTACGTGGTGGAGGGGCCGGAGAACGGCTTCACCAGCATCCCGATGAGCGTGTACTGGGCGATCACGACCATGACCACCGTGGGCTTTGGCGACATCACGCCCAAGACGGATCTCGGCCGCCTGATCGCCTCGGTGATGATGCTGCTGGGCTGGGGCACGCTGGCGGTGCCCACCGGCATCGTGAGCGCCGAGTTCACGGCGCAGCGCATCTCGCGCGTGCCCACCACCCGCACCTGCCACGAATGCCTGAGCGAAGGCCACCTGCCCGAGGCCCGCTTCTGCCGCGACTGCGGCGCGCGTCTGCCGCCCTGGCAGCGCGACGGTTCGTGAGCATGCGCCTGGTTCAGCGCCTGCTCAGGTCTCGGGGAACCGCGCCCGCCACAGCGCGGCCAGGCGCGGCTCGGTATCCACGTGGCGAATGACGGTGGCCATGCGCGGGGCAGCCTCGTAGAAGCGCTCGCGCCAAGGCCCGAAGCGGGAGATGACGGCCACGTAGAGGTCAAGCACCGTGAGCTCATCGCCGAGCAGGTAGGGGCCCGGGTCGAGTTGCGAGTCCATCACGCTCCAGCACCGGGCGATGCGCTCGTGCACGGCATGCACCACGGCATCGCGCGCGCTGGCCGGTGCGCCGATGCGTGACACGTCGGGCTTGATCCAGTGCAGTGAATAGATGGCCGACGAGACGTACAGCATCCAGCGCAGGAACTGCCCGCGTGACGCATCGTCCGGCCGCGGGGCGAGCCGTGCGGCGGGGTACAGGTCGGCCAGGTGGATCAGGATGGCGGCGCTCTCGGTCATCACCTCGCCGCCCGGCCACACCAGGGTCGGGATCTGACGCAGGGGGTTGGCCGTTGCGACCTGGGTGCGGGCGGACTCCGAGACCCAGGTTGCGCCTTCGACCACCGTGAACGGGAGGCCCAGCCAGGTCAGCGCCGCCTCGACGGCGACGGAACCCGACGCCGCGGCGCCATAAAGCACGAGCGGCGGGTCGCGGTGAACCACCAGCTCGTTGAAGCCTGTGGCGGGGTCGGGCTCGCGCGTGAGCGACCCGCCTTGCAGCGGTGCCAGCAGCACCTCGGCCGTGGTGCGCACGGTGTTGCCCAGGCCGACGTGGCCGCCCCACACGCGGCCGGTGGCGTCGGAGACCGACATGTGCAGGTGCGCGCCCGAGGGGCTGAGCGTTCCCGACAGGCTGAGGATTTCGAGCGGCCCCTCGATCAGCGTTTCATCACGCTCACCGGCGAACCGAAGCCGCGCGGCCTCCAGGCTGCCGATGCCGGAGACGACGAAGGCCGATGCAGCGAACTGCTGCGCTGAAGCCTCTTCCAGCGCGCGGCGCAGGTCCGTGCCTGGATGGAGGCGAAGCGGCAGTGAATGCATGCCGCCTATTCTGGAGGGCCTTCCTAACCTTGGCTTAACCCAGCCCTAATTTCGCGCTCACCCTCGCGCCCTATCTTCTGCTGTACGCGCCGCTCGGCGCACACACGAACGTTCAGCAGAAAGGCTCACGATGAAACTCAACCCCTTGAATGCAACCCTGGTTGCAGCAGGCGTGATGGCCATGGGCGCGGCGGGCGCTTTCGGTCTGCCCAACTGGGCCAAGAAAGACGAAGCCAAGGCCAGCGAGCCGCCCGTGGCGGTGGCTGCCGCGACGTCGCCCACGACCGCCGCGGCCGCGCTGGCACCGGTGGCGCCGATCCCGGCGCAGGCCACGGTGCCCAACTACCGCGCCATCTTTGCGCAGGCTGGTCCGGCAGTGGTGGGCGTCACGGTGTCGGGCACGCACAAGCTCACCGCCGAAGAGCTGCAACAGCAGGGCGGCCTGCCGCCCGGCTTTGAGAACGACCCCTTCTTCCGCTTCTTCCGCGGCCTGCCCGGCATGCAACAGCCGCGCAGCCGCGGCGGCAGCCCGGGCGAGCCCTTCCGCGGCCAGGGCTCGGGCTTCATCATCAGCGCCGACGGCCTGATCCTCACCAACGCGCACGTGGTGCGCGAGGCGAAGGAGGTCACCGTGAAGCTCTCCGACCGCCGCGAGTTCGCGGCCAAGGTGCTGGGCGCCGACCCGACGACCGACATCGCCGTGCTGCGCATCAACGCGAAAGACCTGCCGACCGTGCGCCTGGGCAACCCCAAGCAGCTGGAAGTGGGTGACCCGGTGTTGGCCGTGGGCGCGCCCTTCGGCTTCGAGCAAACCGCCACGCAAGGCATCGTGAGCGCCAAGGGCCGCTCGCTGCCTGGTGACTCGGTCGTGCCTTTCATCCAGACCGACGCCGCAGTGAACCCCGGCAACTCGGGTGGCCCGCTGTTCGACGGCAGCGGCGCGGTGGTGGGCATCAACGCGCAGATCTACTCGCAGTCGGGCGGTTACCAGGGCCTGGCCTTCGCCATCCCGATCGACGTGGCGCTCAAGGTCAAGGACCAGATCGTCGCCACCGGCCGCGCCACGCACGGCCGGCTGGGCGTGACGGTGCAGGATGTGAACCAGTCGCTGGCCGAATCCTTCGGCATGAGCCGCCCCGACGGCGCGCTGGTGGCGAGCATCCAGCGCAACAGCGCGGCCGACAAGGCCGGCCTCAAGCCGGGTGACGTGATCACCGAGGTGAACGGCGAGCCCATCGTGCGCTCCGGTTCGCTGAGCAGCGTGATCGGCATGAGCAGCCCCGGCGAGAAGGTCAAGCTGAAGGTCTGGCGCGACAGGTCGGTGCACGAGATCGAGGCCAAGCTGGGCGGTGCCGAAGAGGCCGGCAAGCAGGTGGCCGACAACGACTCGGCCGACAAGGCCGGCCAGCTCGGCCTGGCCTTGCGCCCGCTGACGCGCGACGAGCGTCGCCAGGTGCAGGGTGAGGGCGGCTTGCTGATCCAGGACGTGAGCGGTGCGGCCGAACGTGCCGGGGTGGAAGCCGGCGACGTGCTGGTGGCCATCAATGGCAGGCCGGTCACGTCGATGGAACAGGTCAGGAGCGTGATGAGCGCCAAACCCAAGAGCGTGGCCCTGCTGATCGAGCGTGACGGAGAACGGATCTTCGTGCCGGTAAATCTCGGCTGATCTCGCGTAGGACAAGGGCGCGACGTGCATCGGCGGCGAAACAGAGCGGGCACCGCGTGGTCTCATGAACTCGTCTCAACTGCTCGGCTCCCGAGATCGAGAGGATGCGTCATGAACTTCGACCACCGAAACCTGCTCTCCATTGCCGCCGCTGCCACCCTGCTGTTTGCCGGTACGGCCGGTGCGCAAGACTCGGCACCTGTCGCGGTGCCTTCGCCGCCGCCGGGTGAAGCGGCTCGCTCCGTGGCACCTGGTGAGGCCGTGCCGCTGCCCGATGCCCGGCAATCCGAAGGCGGCGCAGCCTATGTGACAGGTGGCGCCGTCTACGAGCAACTGCCGTCATTCCAGCGCGCGCGCTCCGAGTACCCGCTCAACATCGAGATCTACGAAAAGGCCGGCTCGCGCAACCAGTTCACCGCCGACGCGCAAGTGAAGTTGCTGGATCGCGGCGGCAAGTTGCTGCTCGATGCGCGCGCCGACGGCCCCTACCTGTGGGCCAAGGTGCCGCCGGGCCAGTACAAGGTGCAGACCACGCTCAACGGCATCACCAAGGAGCAGCGCGTGTCCGTGAGCAACGGCCGCTCCACGCGGGCCATCTTCGTCTTCCAGCCGGCCCCGGGCGAGTCGGGCGAGCGCGTTTCACTGCGATAGCAGTTCGGTATAGCGCTGCTGCATCTCCTCGGGCGTCAGCTTCTCGATGGAGTGCCCGATGAGCCAGCTGTGCCCGAACGGGTCGCGGAGGCGGCAGCTGCGCTCGCCGTAGAACTGGTCAGCTGGCTCGCTCAGGAGCGTGGCGCCGGCCGCGACCGCGGCGCGTGCCATGTCATCGCAGTTGTCCACGTGCAGGTGGATGCGCATGCCGGGCACCCCTTCCGGAGGAGGCGCAGGCAGGCCGAACTCCGGGAACGGGTCGGCCAGCATCAGGATGGCGTTGGGCGCCAGTTGCAGCTCGACGTGGCCGATGCGCCCGCTCGGCTCGGTGAGCCTGAACAGCTCGGTGGCACCGAAGGCCTGGGTGTAGAAGTCGACGGCCTTTTGCGTGTCGGGCACGGTCAGGTAGGCGAACACCTCGTGGATGGCGTTGCGGGCAGCGGTCATGGCAGGTCTCCGGGACAGGGCATGGCTGCATCGTAGGCAGCCGACTTCAGCGTGTCTTGAAGATTTTTTCAGTCACCGCCACGTGGGTGGGGTGATCCGGGCCGATGGCGCGGTAGGCACTGGGGGTGATGCCGGCCAGGCGCTTGAACTCGCGCACCAGGTGCGACTGGTCGGCGAACCCGGCCTCGGCCGCAGCCTGTGCCCAGTCCGAGGGGGCCTGGCCAGCGAGCTGCGTCACCATCGCATGAAAGCGCAGCACGCGCGCGTAGCGCTTGGGTGTGAGGCCGACCGCCCGCTCGAAGCGTGCGATGAACTGGGTGGGCCCGCAGCCGCTGGCACGTTGCAGCGGTTCGATGGTGGCGGCATGGGGCTGCCGGGCCATGGACTGCAGGGTGGCCGCGACCATCGCATCGGCCGGTGCGGCGTGCCGCAGCCGCGCCATCAGGTAGGCCTCCAGGCGCAGCAGCCGCGCGTGCGGGCCCTGGGCGGCCTGAAGGTCTGCGCGCAGCACGCGGGCACTCGGCCCCCACAGCGCATCGAGCAGCACCGTGTGGTTGCGCAGCTCGGGCAGGGCGCCGCCGAAGAAGGCGGCAGCACCACCCGGCTTGAAATGCACACCGACCACCGACGAGGCGCCGTGCGTGGCGCGCACCGTGGCGTGGTCCTGCGCGCCGTGGATCACCCCGCCAGTGAAGCGCTGGCCTTGCGCATCGCTTGCGTCCACGAAGCGGGTGAGGGCCTGCCCCTCGAGCAAGGGGATCACGATGTCGGCGCGCCCGGTCGGCAGGTTGATCTCGCGCGCATGCGGCATGGCGCCGCGCTCGCTGGCCCACAGCGTGTCGACGAAGTCCGACAGCGGCGCGATGGGCCGGCGTGTGAGCAGCATGGCTACAAGTCGGTTCGCAGCGACCAGATCTCGGGGAACAGCACCACGTCGAGCATTTTGCGCAGGTAGCTCACGCCGCCGGTGCCGCCGGTGCCGCGCTTGAAGCCGATCACGCGTTCGACGGTGGTGACGTGGCGGAAGCGCCAGAGGCGGAAGGCGTCTTCGAGGTCGGTGAGTTCTTCGCCGAGCTGGTACAGCTCCCAGTGGTGCTGCGGGTCGCGGTAGACGGTGAGCCAGGCCTCTTCGACGGCGCGGCTGGCGGTGTAGGGCTGGGTCCAGTCGCGGTCGGTGTGGTCGGCCGGCACGGCGATGCCGCGGCGCGCCAGCAGGCGCAGGCTTTCGTCGTACAGCGAGGGGGCGCGCCAGGCGGCCTCCACGCGTGCCAGAAGGTCGGGCCGGTGCGCATGGGGCTTGAGCATGGCGGCGTTCTTGTTGCCGAGGAGGAACTCGATGCAGCGGTACTGCGCGCTCTGGAAGCCGCTGCTGTTGCTCAGGTAGGGGCGGATGGCCGAGTACTCGGGCGGCGTCATGGTGGCCAGCACGTCCCAGGCGTGCACCAGCTGCTCCATGATCTTGCTCACCCGCGCCAGCATCTTGAAGGCGCTGCCCAGCTCGTCGTTCGCCACGCAGTGGATGGCGGCACTCAACTCGTGCAGCATCAGCTTCATCCACAGCTCGCTGGTCTGGTGCTGCACGATGAAGAGCATCTCGTTGTGGTCGGGCGAGAGCGGCACCTGGGCGTTGAGCACAGCGTCGAGGTGCAGGTAGTCGCCGTAGCTCATGTCCTTGGAGAAGTCGAGCTTCGCGCCCTCGTCGTGGACGATCCTTTCAGTGCTCATGTGACCGCCGCTCTCTGGTTGAAACGCGGTTCGCGCCATTCGCCGCTGTGCAACACCTGC
>NZ_DASSRA010000179.1:0-5555 GCF_035702065.1 Rhizobacter sp. | reverse complement strand
GACTGTCCACTAATTGAGGGAAAACGAGGAGACCAGACGACGGGTCGCCCAGCCATTGCTGCTTCATCGTTCAGGCCAAGTTCATTGCTTTCAACAACTTACCGCACTCCCCAGGGTTTTCTCTCTTGGCATCAGCGGCTAGCTTCTCGAATCAAGTAGACATGCGTCCAAAAAAAAGAGGCCCCGCAGGGCCTCGTGAACGGAGAGCCAGTGACGCCTTCTTTACTGAACGGCGGCGGCCAGGCCGGTGCGCACCGTGGCGGCAGGCGCCGGGCCGACCTCGACGAAGCTGTCGTTGGCCACCGTATAGGCCGGCCAGGTCAGGCTCGCCGTGCTGGGGTTGCCGGTCTTGGCGAAGTTGGTCCACAGGGTCATCAGCAGGTCGGCCGTGGCCAGGTCGGCCGCGCCCCACTGCATGGAGGCATACACGTCGGCCGCGTCGCCCGCGGTGCCGGTGACGCCGTTGCCGTTGAGGTCGCCGATGGGCGGCTTCGTCCCGTTGGGCAGCAGCACCAGGTTCAGGCTGTAGTTGCTCACGTTGCCCATGGCGAAGTTGAAGAGGTAGGGCAGCTCACCACCGTGGCCGCTCAAGAGGCCCATGGCCGCCCAGCCGTCGGGCACGCGGCTGAACTTGTAGACGTACTGCGGCGACTGGTAGCTCGGCGTGCGCTGCGTCATGAACACCGGCAGCGCCGAGCGCAGGGTGCTGTAGTCGCCTGAGGTCACGCCCACCATCAGTGGCACGTCGCTGGGCATGCCGTCGGCCACGTTCTGCTGGTAGGTCTTGGTGAGGTAGCGGTAGTCGACGTTGGGGCGGTAGATCTCGCGTGGAATGCCGGCGTCGACGTCCGACTGCACGATGGCCGTCCAGGGCAGCCCGCGCGCTTGCGCGAGCGTGGTCACACCCAACCGGTTGAAGAGCGCGCTGCCGATGGCCTCGTTCGCCGCGAGCGATGCCGCGGGCGTGCCGGTGTTCGGGATGGGCGAGGCGCCGCTTTGCACCACGGCCTTGTGGAAGAGGCCGGTGGCCTGCGGCGAGTTCATCAGCGAATAGGTCTTGCCGCCGCCGCCGGACTGGCCGAACAACGTGACGTTGCCCGGGTTGCCCCCAAAGGCCGCGATGTTGTCGTGCACCCATTGCAGCGCCAGCACCAGGTCCATCTGGCCGTAGTTGCCCGAGCCGTTGTAGCCGCTCTCGGCCGTGAGCAGCGGGTGCGAGAGGTAGCCGAAGGGCCCGAGGCGGTGGTTCACCGTCACCAGCACCACACCCTTGGCGGTGAGGCTGTCGGCGTTGTTGTACTGCTTGGAGTTGCTGGTGAGGATGGCGAACGCGCCGCCGTGGAACCACACCATCACTGGCAGGTTGCTCGCGTTCTTGGGTGCGGTGACATGCAGGTACAGCGAGTCTTCGCTCATGCCGCCTTCGCCGATGGTTTCGAGCGCCGGGTTCTGCGCCGACTGGTCGCGCCAGCCCACCGCATGGCGCACGCCGCTCCAGGCTTGCGCGGCCTGCGGCGGGCGCCAGCGCAGATCGCCCACCGGCGGGCGGCCGTAGGGGATGCCAAGGAACTGCCAGGTCGTGGCATTGGCCTCGAAGCCGCTCAGCTGCCCGCCGGTGGTGGCGACCACGTGGCGCGGGCTGGTGGAACGCGCAAAGTGCTCCAGCGCCGCGGCCGCGGGGCGCGCCGTGCGGGCGCGCGGGTCGAGGTCGGTGAAGACGTTGGCTGCATTCAGTGCCGTGAGCAGCGGGGCGAGGCTGCTGCGGAAGGCTGCCGTGCTCTGGTTGAAGTTGATCGCACCCGCATTGCTCGACACCAGCGTGCGGATCGGCTCGCTGATCTGGATGCCGTTGTTGAGGTCACCGTCGGCATCGAGCGTTTGCAGCAGGATCAGCTTGTTGTGGACCCGCTGATCGCTCGCCGCCGTCGCCCCGCCGGTGATGGACAGCGGCGTGAGCACCGCCGCCCCCGTCGCCGAGCCCAGCACCAGGTTGCCGATGGAGAAGGTGAGCGACTCGCCCGCGCTGTAGCTGAACTGGCCCGCCGCATCGGTGACGCGCGCACCACTGAAGTCACCCTGCACGTTCAGGCCCGCCACCGGGCTGTCGATGAAGGTGCCGGTCAGCACATCGTCGTCCGAGCCGCAAGCCGACAAGGCCGTCAGCATGGCCACCAGGCCCAGCTTGCATCTGAAGAACATCCTCAACTCCTCATTCAGGGAAAGACAGTCGACAGGCCGCTGCGCACGAGCGGCGCCGCGGCCAGCTCGACGAAGGCATCGCTCGCCGGCGTGTAGACGGGCCAGGTGAGGCTCGCCATGCCCGGGTTGCCGGTGCGCGCGAAGTTGGTCCACAGGGTCATGGTGGTGTCGGTCACCGTGGCATCGAGCGCGGTGAAGCCGGCCGAGGCGAACACGTCGGCGTTGTCGCCGGCCGTGCCGGTGACGCCGTTGCCGTTGAGGTCGCCAACCACCAGCCGCGCGTTGGTGGCCGGGTCGATCACCAGGTTGAGCAGGAAGTGCGAGACCACGCTCTCCGGGGCGTTGAACACGTAGGTGAGCTCACCGCCGTGGTAGGTGGTCACGCCACGTGCGCGCCAGCCGGCCGGCATGTGGGTGAAGAGCGCGGCGTACGTGGCCTGCGCGCGATGCGACGCCAGCCACGGCAGCACGTTCTTCACCGTGGTGATGGGGTCGATGCTGTCGTTGGCATTGACCACCACCAGCAGCGGCACGTCGTTGTGGTGTGCCGTCTCGAAGGCCGCGCGCTCGGTGACGGGCAGCACCTGGTTGTCTACGTTGGTATAGGGCACGAGCGGGGCGGCCGCGGTCACCACGTCCGTCCACGGCCGCGCCCGCATCTCGGCCAGCGTGGGGGCATTCAGGCGCGTGGCGAGCTGCGTGCCGACGGCCTCGGCCGAGGCCAGGCTGCGCGTGTCGGGGATCAGCGTTCCGCTCTGGCTGATGGCCTTGTGGAAGAGGCCCGCCGCCTGCGGCGAGGCCAGCAGCGCGAGCACCTTTCGCCCGCCGCCCGACTCGCCGAAGATGGTCACGTTGTTCGGGTCGCCGCCGAACTGCGCGATGTTGTCCTTGACCCAGCGCAGCGCGGCGATCAGATCCATCTGCCCGTAGTTGCCCGAACCGTTGTAGCCGCTTTCGGCGCTGAGCGCCGGGTGCGCGATGTAGCCGAAGGGCCCGAGCCGGTGGTTCACCGACACCTGCACCACGCCCTTGGTGACCAGCGCCTGCGCGTTGTTGAAGGGCTTGGTGTTGCTGGTGAGCGAGGTGAAGCCGCCGCCGTGGAACCACACCATCACCGGCAGGCTGCTCGCGCTCTTGGGCGCGGTGACGTTGAGGTAGAGACAGTCCTCGCTCATGCCGCCTTCGCCGAAGCGTTCGAGCGCAGTCGCCTGCGCCGCCTGGTCGGCCCAGGCGACTGCCTGGCGCACGCCGGCCCAGGGCTGCACGGCCTGCGGTGCCCGCCAGCGCAAGTCGCCCACCGGCGGACGGGCATAGGGGATGCCGAGGTACTGCCAGGTGCTGGCGCTGGCCTCGAAGCCGCTCAACTGGCCGCCGGTCACGTTCACCACGTGGCGCGCGGCAGTCGAGCGCGCGAAGTGCTCCAGTGCCGCGGCCACCGCGCGCGCAGTGCGCGGGCGCGGGTCGAGGTCGCTGAAGGCGTTGGCGGCATTCAAGGTGGCCAGCAAGGGCGTGAGGCTGGTGCGGAAGTCGGCTGTGGGCTGGTCGAAGTTGAGCGCCTGCGCCGACACCGCGGAACGGATGGCCGCGCTGATCTGGATGCCGTTGTTCAGGTCGCCATCGGCATCGATCGTCTGCAGCAGCACCAGCTTGTTGGTGACGCGCCGGTCGGTGGCCGCGCTGGCCCCGGCGGTGACGGACAAGGGCGTGAGCACGGACGCACCCGGGGCCGAACCGAGCGCCAGGTTGCCGATGGAGAAGCTGAGCGTCTCGCCGGGCTGGTAGCTGAAGCGTCCGCTGCCATCGGTGGTGGTGGCCGGGCTGACGGTGCCGGCCACGTCGAGCCCGCTGACAGGGCTGTCGACGAAGGTGCCGCTCAGCACCTCGTCGTCGGAGCCGCAGCCGGACGCTGCGAGCGTCAGGGCCGCGGCCAGGAGGAAGGTCGCGTTGCGCATGCAGGGGTCAGCCTCAGCGCGGGATGGGTGCGGCGTTCGCTTCCTGCAGCGCCTTGGCGTGGTCCGCGGGCAGCAGGTAGCCGGCGGCCAGCGCCTTGTCGGCCGCGGCCTTGTACTTGGCGTAGTAGTCGGCATGCGTCGGGTAGAGCGAGCTCAGGCGCGTGGCGGTGAACGGGTCGTGGCTGCCCGAGGTGGTGCAGGCGAAGAGGTCGAGGAACTCGATCGAACCGGTGGTGGAGTTGTCGATGCCGTAGGTGGCGATGGGCACGTCGATCTCGGGCAGGCGCAGGCCGCCGAGCGCGTTGCCGTAGCTGTCGCGCTGGATGCGGCCGAGCAACGCGCTGCGCGTGATGCGCGGTGCGGTGGGCGGCAGCGTGCCCACGGTGGCCCACTTCACCAGGTGGCTGTAGACGGCCTTCTGCGCGCGGTGGAAGGGCATGCGGTTGGCCGGCTTCTCGCACGAAGCGGGCGGGCGCGTGCTCACCGAGTACACGCCTTCGAGCATGGTCTGGTCGGAGTGCGAGGAACCGGCCACTTCCCAGTAGCGGATCTTGGCGCTGTCGGTGGCCTTGGAGGTGTCGGACTGCGAGTTCACGTCCATCTCCGACTGCAGCTGGAACACCGGCTGCAACCCGTCGTTGCGGATCACCGTGCTCGACGGCGTGCCGCGCAGGTCGTTCGCCGCGATCTTGGTGCCGGTGTTGCCGCGGCCGTGGATCACGAAGCCGTCGATCACCTTCTCCAGCGGGTGGATGGCGTTGACGTAGGTGGTGAGCCGCAGCGCCGATTGCGAGTGGCCGGTGGCGAAGATCTTGTTCGGCACCAGGCCGCCCAGCACCACCTGGTACTGGTCGCGCACGGCCTTGGCGGCCTGCGAGAGGATGTCGTAGGAGATGTCGTCGTTGGGCAGGTTGCCGGCGTTGTAGCGCGTCGGGTTCTTCTCCTTCGAGCCGTCGAGGCCGGCTTTCTGGTTCGTGAGGCCCACGTAGGCATAGCCCTGGCGCAGGAACTCCTCCTTGGCCATGATCCAGTCGATGTCGAGCACGTAGCCCGAGCTGACGTTGAGCCACTCGATGATCACGATGCCGTTGAACTTGCTCGGGTCGGCCGGGCGGCGCACCAGCATCGGCGTGTTGTAGGGCGTGCTGCTGGAGTACACGTACGCGCTCCACTTGCCGTCGGAGCGCAGCGTGCTCGATGCGCGGTAGGTGCGCGCCAGGCCCGAGATCCAGAACTCGCGGTCGGTGTAGCCGCTGGCCGAGATCTGCGCGCTGCGGTCGAGGAAGTGGCCGCCCGTGGTGGCTGGCTGGATGGCCGCCTGCGGCACCGCGGCCGAGGCGGCGCCGGCTGCGAGCAGCAGCGCCGCGGTGGCGAGTTTGAAGAAGCGAGTCATGGTGTCTCCTG
>NZ_DASSRA010000178.1:0-2363 GCF_035702065.1 Rhizobacter sp. | reverse complement strand
AACACGGCGCTCAAGAGAACGCCGGCCCCTGCGCGAACGCCGGGTCGGGACAGGAAGGGCGGGGGGTTCACGTCCCGGGCCGGTCCGCTTCGACCGGTGCGGGGATCACGATGCGCCGGTTGGCCAGGCCAGGCGGCGCCGCTTCCGGCCGCACGACGCGGTCCTTGGGGATCTCGATCGGGCGGCCTGCGCCGTCGACGAACTGGCGGTCCGGCGCGTACATCAGGATGGGTTCGATGGCCTGGCCATCGTCGGTCGTCTGGTAGTGGCGCACATAGCCCTCGGGGAGCGCAAAGTCTTCCGGCACGGCAATGCCCACCAGCGGCGGGCTGGTGCCAGGCGGCGAGAAGGCGCCGATGCCGGTGTAGACGCCCGCCCGGTGCAGGCGGTCGAGCACCTCGGCCATCGACGGGTTCTCGCCGGCGTTGAGGTAGTCGCGCAGGTCGGGGGTCTGGTCACCCTCGGGATCGCGCATGCGGGCGACAGGCCGCGCCACGGCGGCCGCGCTGCTTGCCGCGCGCTCCGGCTCGGAGGCCGACTCGTCGACCGGCGCCGGCTCGCGCCACGCCGACGGAAAGACCTCGCTGCTGCTCGCCACGCGGACCGGCTCCTCGGCCTGGCTCACCCAGTAGCCAATGCTGCCCGCCACCACAAGCAGCGCCAGAACGAGGTAGCCGAAGGCCGGACCAAAGGCCCGGCTTTCGGTGGCCGGGTCGGTGGGCCTCTGCGGGCCGCTGCGACTCGGTTCGTTCATGGCGCCGCCTTGCCCCGGCCTCAGGGAGCCGTCGGGTTGCTGACCGACATGGCCCAGCCCGAGCGCTCGTGCGCGTAGCGGTTCCAGATCGGGCTCTTGCCGTCGGTGAACGAGCTGTAGCGCGGGGATGCCGAGCCGGAGGCCGTGCCCGTCAGGCCGGTGGAGACATTGCCGCCGGTGTAGGTCGGGTGGATGTCGTCGGACTGGATGTAGTCGTAGGTGGTGCCGGCACTGATGCCCTTGACGTTGGCATCGCGGATGGTCGAGCGCAGCGTCTGCGTGATGCGGGTCACGTAGGCCGACTCGCTCTCGCCCGGCACGTACTTGATGGCTTCGGAGTCGACGAGGCCGTCACCGTTGGTGTCGTAGTCGGCGGCGTGGTACATGGCGAAGTTGTCCACGTACACGAAGCCCTTCTGGCGGGCGTAGTCGCCCATCAGCCAGTTCACGCGGGCGGCGTAGCGCAGCATCATCTCGGAGATGTTGACGCCCTTGCCGGTGCTCGCGTCCTTGCAGGAGCTGATCTTGTTGTACGCGTCGAGGCCGGGGTAGTGCAGGTTGCCGATGATCTTGAGCTTGACGCCGGAGTAGGCGTTGGCGTTGATGTAGTCCATGGCCTTGGCCACATGCGTGCGGCAACTCTCGGTGCCCGATTCGAGCTTGGTGTAGCTGCAGGTGCCGCTCTGCGAGTTGAAGTCGGCGCGGTTCTGCAGGCCGTCGTTGCCGCACATCTCGAAGGCGACCACGCGGGTGCTGCTGTTCTGCATGTACGCGCGCTCGGCGACGATCTTGTTGTCGTAGATGTCCTTGGCCAGGGCGCCCGACTTGGTGCGGCGGATGCTCTCGATGTCGGCCTTCCACAGCACCGACAGGTAGTCGGCCTGCACGGTGGGGGCGGAGTACTTGGCGACGCTGGTCACGCCGGTGTTGAAGCCCGCGAAGATCGAGTCGCCATAGGCCACGACACGGTACTTGGTGGTGGTGAGCGACCGGTCGACGGTCCAGGAAGCGTTCTGGGTGATGGTGCTCGCCACCGCGTCGGCACCCACGGCCATCAGGGCCACGGCGGGCAGCAGGGCGCGCAGAACGGTGCGCAAACGCTGCGCGGGAATGCAAGTCGTCATGTGTGTCTCCTCGGAGTCTTGCGATTTGGATTTGTCGTGGAACCAGGACGCCCCAATCCGCGAGGCCGGCCTGACCGCGGCTTGGTATTCCGCAGGCTGCAATCTAGTTAAATAGTGCACGACTGTCCACTAATTGAGGGAAAACGAGGAGGCCGGCGACGGGTCGCCCAGCGACTGCCGCCTCATCGTTCAGGTCAAATTCATTTCTTTCAACGACTTACCGCACTTCCCAGGGTTTTCTCTCTTGGCATGATCGGCTCGCCTTTCGAATTAAGTGGACATGCGTCCAAAAAAAGAGGCCCCGCAGGGCCTCGTGAACGGAGAGCGGATGACGCCTTCTCTTACTGCACGGCCGCCGCCAGGCCGGTGCGCACCGCGGCGGCAGGCGCCGGGCCGACCTCGACGAAGCTGTCGTTGGCCACCGTGTAGGCCGGCCAGGTCAGGCTCGTCGTGCTGGGGTTGCCGGTCTTGGCGAAGTTGGTCCA
>NZ_DASSRA010000177.1:0-3926 GCF_035702065.1 Rhizobacter sp. | reverse complement strand
TGTCGGCCTCGAGGATGCGCATCAGCCGCTCGTAGCCCACGCGCTCGCGCGTGTCGCCGATGTGGGCGTGCAGGTCGACGAGCACGCCGCGGCCCTGGATGGCCTTGACGGCGAAGGTCTCGACGCCGAGCTTCATCGCGTAGGAGCCGCCCTCGGCGCCGCAGGGGCAGGCCGCGAGCTTGAGGTCGCCCGGACCGAGCACGTCTTCGTGCGCGCGGTAGCCGTTGTAGTAGACCTTCTCGGGTTCACCATCGCCATCGGCGTCGAACCACGAGCCCACGTGCGCGAAGGTGTCCCACTGCGTGGAGTACTGCAGCGTGATGGCCACCTGGTCATCGCAGACCACGTCGGTGAAGCGCGCATCGAAGCGGCGCAGCGGCATGTTCATGAACGGGTCGCCGTTCAGGTCGGTGGGCTTGAGCTTGGGCGGCTGGCGGCGCGGGTTGAGCTTGGCCTCGCCGGGGAAGTCGAGCGGCAGGCTCAGGCCGAAGGACAGGCCTTCGCGCACCTCGGCCACACCCTGCTTCACCTTCTCGGGTGTGAGCAGGTTCAGGCGGCCCAACTGGTCGTCGGGGCCGAAGTCGCCCCAGGTCGAGCCTTCGGGGCGTCGCTTCCAGCGCGTGGATGTGCTCATGTCGTCACTTCTTCAACAGCGGGCAGGCGCTGGAGGCGAGCGGCGTGAAGGCCTTGTCGCCGTTCACCGTGTCCTTGACGGTGTAGTAGTCCCAGGGGTACTTCGACTCGCCGGGCTTCTTGACCTGCACCAGGTACATGTCGTGCACCATGCGGCCGTCTTCGCGGATGCGGCCGTTCTTGGCGAACATGTCGTTGATGGGCGTGGACTTCATCTTGGCCATCACCGGCTCGGTGGCGTCGGTACCGCTGGCCTTGATGGCGTTGAGGTAGTGCAGCGTGGCCGAGTACGCACCGGCCTGGGCCATGTTGGGCATCTTCTTCATGCGCTCGAAGTAGCGGCGCGACCAGGCGCGCGTTTCCTCGTTGCGGTCCCAGTAGAAGCCGACCGACAGCAGCATGTTCTGCGTGGCTGCGAGGCCCAGGCTGTGCACGTCATTGATGAACATCAAGAGGCCCGCCATCTGCTGCTTGCCCGAGGCGGTGAGGCCGAACTCCTTGGCCGCCTTGATGGCGTTGATGGTGTCGCCGCCCGCGTTGGCCAGGCCGATGATCTTGGCACCCGAGCCCTGGGCCTTGAGCATGTACGAGGAGAAGTCGGAGGCGCTCAGCGGGTGGCGCACCGAGCCCAGCACCTTGCCGCCGCCGGCCTTGATGACCTCGGTGGTGTCCTTCTCCAGCACCGAGCCGAAGGCGTAGTCGGCGGTGAGGAAGAACCAGGTGTCGCCGCCGCCCTTGACCACCGCCGCGCCGGTCACGTTGGCCCGCGCGTAGGTGTCGTAGGTGTAGTGGATGGTGTAGGGCGTGCACGCCTCGTTGGTCAGGCGCGAGGCGCCCGGCGAGGTGAAGAGGGCGATGCGCTTCTTCTCGTTGGCAACGGCGGCCACCGCGAGCGCCGGGGCGCTCGCCGCGACGTCCAGCACGGCGTCGAGCTTCTCCACGTCGTACCACTCGCGCGCCTTGTTGGCGGCGATGTCGGCCTTGTTCTGGTGGTCGGCCACCAGCACCTCGATGGGCTTGCCCAGCACCTTGCCGCCGAAGTCGTCGACCGCCATCTTCACCGCGGTGGCCAGGCCGGTGCCGGTGATGTCGGAGTACAGGCCCGACATGTCGAGGATGAGGCCGATCTTCACCTTGTCGTCAGAGATGCCCTGGGCCTGTGCGGCCGCGGCGCAGGCGAGGGCGGTGGCGGCGAGTGCGAACGACTTCAGTCTCATCATGCGGTTGTCTCCTCGGTGTTGTTGTGATGGGTGCTCAGTAGCCGGCCTGCCGGTCCACCGCCAGCGGTTGCGGCAGGCCCTCGCGCGCGCGACGCAGCGCATCGACGCACTGCTGCGCCACGGTGTCGAACGAGGCTTGCGCCGCGATGTGCGGCGTGGCCAGCACCTGCGGGTGCGACCAGACCCAGTTGTCGGGCGGCGGCGGCTCGCGCTCGAACACGTCGAGCGCGGCACCGGCGAGGTAGCCGCCGTCGAGCAGCACCTGCAGGTCGTGCTCGACCAGCTGCTCGCCGCGGCCCACGTTGATGAGGTAGGCGCCGCGCGGCAGCTGCGCCAACGTGTGGTGGTTGAGCAGGCCGCGCGTCTCGTCGGTGAGCGGCAGCGCGCACACCAGGATGTCGGCCTGCGACAGGAACTGCGGCAGCTCGTCCATGCCCGCGAAGCTGGCCACGCCCGGTACCTCACGCGGCGTGCGGCTCCAGCCACCCACCGGGTAGCCGAGGGGCAGAAAGGCGCGTGCGATGGCTTGACCCACCGCACCCAGCCCCATCACGCCCACGCGGCAGCGCACCGCGGTGCGCACCGGGTGGCGCAGCCATTCGGCGCGTGCCTGCTGTTCGGCATAGAGCGGCAGGTCGCGGGTGAAGCGCAGCGTGGTGGCCACCACGTACTGCGCGATCTCGATGCCTTGCATCGGGTCGACCACGCGTGTGAGCGGCACGTGCTCGGGCAGGTCGTCGACCAGCAGCTTGTCGGCGCCGGCGCCGGTGGAGCACAGCACGCGCAGGTTGGGGTACTTGGGCAGGATGCCCGGCTTCATGCGCCAGGCGAGGATGGCCTCGACCGCCTCGGGCGGCGGGTTGTCTTGCTCGGTCCAGACCGGGATGCCGCCGGAAGCCTGGCGCAGGGCCGCGGCAAACGGTGCCGACGGAAGGGGGTTCGACAGCACCAGGATGGCCATGGATCGTGAGCTTCCTTTAAGCGTCGCCTTCTCTAAGCGTCATAACCCGGGTTGCGGCGATCCAGCCGGCGCAAGAGGCCCGGCCACACGAGGTTGGAGCCCTGGCCGCGCGAGGCGTCGCGTGCCTGGCGCATGTTGAGCTCGACCACGTCCTGCGGGATGTGCGTGAGCTCGGTGCCGCCCGACTGCGCCAGGATCTGGATGCGGCACGAGGTTTCGAGCACGTACATCGCCTGGAAGGCCTCGGGTACGCCACGCCCGCAGGTCAGCAGGCCGTGGTTGCGCAGGATCAGGCAGTTGGCGGTGCCGAGGTCGGCGCACAGGCGCGGCTTCTCTTCGTCGCGCAGTGCGATGCCTTCGTAGTCGTGGTACGCAATCTGGTTGAGCGGCAGCGTGGACTGCTGCGACAGCGGCAGCAGGCCGTTCTTCTGCGCCGACACTGCCACGCCGTGCAGCGTGTGCGTATGCAGCACGCAGTTCACCTCGGGGCGCGCATCGTGGATCGCGCTGTGGATCACGAAGCCGGCCGGGTTGATGTCGAACTTGGAGGGCATCACCTTCTTGCCGTGGTGATCGACCTTCACCAGGCTGGAGGCGGTGATCTCGTCGAAGAAGAGACCGTAGGGGTTGATCAGGAAGTTGTGCGGTTCGCCCGGGATGCGCGCCGAGATGTGGGTGAAGACGAGGTCGTCCCAACCGAAGAGCGCCACCAGCCGGTAGGCCGCTGCGAGATCCACCCGCGTTTGCCACTCTTCCGCGGAGACCTGGTTCTTGAGCGACGCGAATTCGAGCGGTGCATTCATGGGGGTCTCCTGTGGGTTTGTGTAACGACTTTTATACCGGCTGGCGCGGAGCTTGTCCAAGAGCACGCTGGTGCGTTCGCATCGAGGGGCTCCGCTTGTCGCCAGGGTGATTGCGCGCGTGTGTCGGGTTTACAGCGCCTTCACCAGCTCCGGCACGGCCGTGAACAGATCTGCTTCGAGGCTGTAGTCGGCCACGCTGAAGATGGGTGCCTCGGGGTCCTTGTTGATGGCCACGATGACCTTGCTGTCCTTCATGCCGGCCAGGTGCTGGATCGCCCCGGAGATGCCGGCGGCGATGTACAGCTGCGG
>NZ_DASSRA010000176.1:0-2079 GCF_035702065.1 Rhizobacter sp. | reverse complement strand
CCGGCACACCTTGTCGGACACGAAGTCCGACACACGCGGCATCGGCGCGGCGCGGCGCTGGGTGCAGGCGCGCTTCGTGGCGATGGCCAAGGAATGCGGCGGCTGCCTGGAGGTGGTGACCCCCTCGCAGACCATCAGCGGCGCGCGCATTCCCAAGCCCACCGAGGTGATGAACGTGGTCGCCATCCAGCGCGGCAGCGGTGACCCGCAGCGCGTGATCGTCATCACCGGCCACCTCGACTCGCGCGCCAGCGACGTGATGGACTTCACCAGCGACGCACCCGGCGCCAACGACGACGCCTCCGGCGTGGCCGCGCTGATGGAAGCGGCGCGCGTGCTCTCCAAGCACAAGTTCTCCGCCACGCTGGTGTACGCCGCCCTGTCGGGCGAGGAGCAGGGCCTGTACGGCGGCAAGATCCTGGCCGACTACGCGCGCCAGCAGGGCTGGCAGGTGCAGGCCAACCTCAACAACGACATCGTCGGCAACAGCCACGGCGAGAACGGCGTGCACGACAACAGCACGGTGCGCGTGTTCTCCGAAGGCACCAAGACGCTGGAGACCGAGGCGCAGGCCAAGCGCCGCCGCTACAACGGCGGCGAACTCGACGCGCCCTCGCGCAACATCGCGCGCTACATCGCGGGCCTGGCCGAGCGCCACCTCACCAACTTCAAGGTGCAGATGGTCTACCGCACCGATCGCTATGGCCGCGGCGGCGACCAGGTGGCCTTTCTCGAAGCCGGCTACCCCGCCGTGCGCCTCACCGAGGCCAACGAGGACTACACCCGCCAGCACCAGGACCTGCGCACCGAGAACGGCATCCACTACGGCGACACCATCGACGGCGTGGACTTCGGCTACCTCGCGCAGGTGACGCGCCTCAACGCCATCACGATGATGGCGATGGCCCGCGCGCCCGCGCCGCCCAAGGGCGTGACCATCGAAGGCGCCGTCACGCCGCACACCACCGTGAAGTGGCAGGCCGTGCCCGGCGCGGCGCGCTACCGCGTGTGGTGGCGCGGCACCACCGAGCCGCAGTGGCGCCACCACCGCGAGGTGGCCGGCGACGTGACGCAGCTGCAGTTGAAGAACGTGGTCATCGACGACTGGTTCTTCGGGGTCTCGGCGGTGTCGGCCGACGGGTACGAGTCGCCCGTGGTGTTTCCGGGCGATGCCGGCTCGTTCTAGGGTTCGGTCTCGGCCGCTTCGAACTCGGCCGCCGGGCTGTCCTGCCACAGCACCTGGTTGCGGCCACTGCGCTTGGCGGCGAGCAGTCGATCGTCGGCGGCCTTGAGCAGCAGCTCCATCGCGTCGCGCTCGTGCGTCGGCGTGCTCAGCGAGTCGGCGATGCCGGCCGAGAAGGTGTTGGCCGTGAGCGAGCCGGTCTCGAAGTGGAAGGACTTGCGGCGCCAGGCCTGCAGCAGGCCCAGCACCTTGCGCTGCGCCGTCTTGGCGCTGCTGCCGGGCATCAGCAGGCAGAACTCCTCGCCGCCGAAGCGGAAGGCCAGGTCGCTCTGGCGTGTGTTCTCGTTGAGCAGCATGCCGAAGGCGGCGAGCAGCGTGTCGCCCGCGACGTGGCCGTGCCGGTCGTTGACGACCTTGAAGTGGTCGAGGTCGATGATGGCCACCGCCAGCGGCTGCTGCTCGCGCCGCGCCAGCGCCAGCACCTGCGGCAGCACGTCGTTGAGGTGGCGGCGGTTGAACAGGCCGGTGAGGAAGTCGCGCGTGGCCTGCTGCTCCAGCTCGGCCTGCAGCGACTGCACCTCCTGGATCTTCTGCGAGAGCTGCTGGTTGATGGCCTCCAGCTCGGCGCGCGCCTGCTCGGTGGCGAGGCGACGCGCCTCGATCTCGTCCAGGTTCTGCTGCAGGCGGCGCAGCTCGGTCTGCAGCGAGGCCGCCTGGTAGCGCGCCCGCGAGGCCTGGTTGCCGCGCTCCAGCTGGCAACGCTGCCAGGCGCGCAGCGCGGCCAGGGCCTCGGCGGTGTTGCCCAGCTGCTCGTGCAGGTCGGCCAGCGCGTGGTGGAACAGGCAGTGCACGCGCAGGCTCAAGCCCTCTTGCGCGGCTCCGAGCAGCGTCGGCTG
>NZ_DASSRA010000175.1:0-4733 GCF_035702065.1 Rhizobacter sp. | reverse complement strand
CAGGTCGATCAGGCCGTAGGCCACGACGCTCGATTGCGCCTGCGCGGCGCCCACGGCCAGCAGCGCTGCCGTGGCCAGGATGGTTCTTTGGATGATGCGGGTGTGCATGGGTCTCTCTCCTCGGGTTGGATGAAGCCGCTGGTTCTCAACGGTCTGACGAGCAGGGAAATTTCAGCACCGCGCCCACGGCTGCGGTAGCGGTGTCGCGCCGAACCGAGCGCTCATCGCGCCACTTGAGCGCTCATCGCTCGAAAGCCGGGTTTTCACCCGCTTAGCACGTTGGTGTCAAAGCAACGGCCGCAAGGCCTGCGCCACTTCATACAAGAGCGGCAGCAGCTTGGAGCGCAGCTGGTCGGGCGTGTACGAGATGGATTGCAGCGTCATGCCCACCGCACCCTTGCAGTGGCCCTTGCGGTCGCGCAGCGCGGTGGCGATGCCGCACAAGCCGAGGTCGAGCTGCTGCTCGGTGATCCAGTGGTCGAGCGCACGCGCCGCGCGCACGTGCTCGCGGAAGACCGGCTGGGTGGTCACGGTGTGCGAGGTGAAGGCATGGAAGTCGTGCTCGGCGATCCAGTGGTCGAGCTCGGCATCGCTCAGCGCCGAGAGCATCACGATGCCGGGCGTGACCACGTGCGCCGGCGCGCGCGCCCCGGCGTGGTAGCCGATGGAGACCACGCGCGGCGAGTTGCTGCGTGCCACGTAGACCACCTCGTGGCCGTCGAGCACGCTCACGTTGACCGTCTCGCCGCACTGCATGGACACGCGCTGGATGAAGGGCTGCACCAGCCGCGGCAGGCGCGCCGCGCCCAGGTAGCTCTGGCTCAGGCGCAGCACGCGCGGGGTGAGCCAGAACAGCTTGCCGTCGGTGCCGGCGTAGCCGAAGTGCACCAGGCTCAGCAGATAGCGCCGCGCCGCGGTGCGCGTCAGGCCGGTGAGGTGGGCGGCCTCGCTGGGCGTGATGCGCGGGTGGTCGTCGTCGAAGGCTTCGATCACGCGCAAGCCCTTGCCCAGACCTTCGATGAGGTCTTTCTTGTCGATCTGGAACTCGGCTTCGTCCATCAACCTGGCAAGTGATAACCCGGGAAACGAGCGATGGTCGCTCAGCGTGAGCGATCGTCGCGCATTTCGCGGCTCCTGCGCTTGTGGATAACACGGTGCCTGCCTACTCTTCCGCTTCCTTGGGCTTCGCCGCATCCGCTTTGTTGGCATGAACATGAACATCTCTGGCACCACCCGCGTCTTCATGATCCTGGGCGACCCCGTCGGCCAGGTGCGCGCGCCCGAGCTGTTCAACCACCTCTTCAGCCAGCACGGCGTCGATGCGGTGCTGGTGCCCGCCCACGTGCCGCCGCACGAGTTCGCGCCCTTCTCCCGGCAGGTGCTGAAGGCGCGCAACATCGACGGCCTGTGGCTGGCCATCCCGCACAAGACGGCGATGATCCCGCTGCTCGACCGCTGCGACCGCCTGGGCCGCAGCGCCGAGGCGGTGAACGCCGTGCGCCGCAATGCCGACGGCTCCATCGAAGGCGCTCTGTTCGACGGCGTGGGCTTCACCAAGGCGCTGGACCACTTCGGCATTCCCATCGCCGGCCGGCGCATCCTGGTGGTGGGCGTGGGCGGCGGCGGCGTGGCCATCGCCACCTCGCTGGCGGCGCGCGGCGTGGGCCAGCTCGCGCTCTTCGACACCGCCCGGCCGCGCACCACGCAGATCGCCCGCCGCCTGGCCACCGAGTTCGGCGTGCCGGTGACCGCGGCCGAGACCCCCGACCCCGCGGGCTACGACCTGGTGGTCAACGCCACGCCGCTGGGCCTGAAGGCCGGCGACCCGCTGCCTTTCGACGTGGCGCGCCTCGACGCCGGCAGCGTGGTGTTCGACATCCTGATGAAGAACCAGCCCACGCCGCTGCTGCGCGCCTGCCAAGCGCGCGGCGTCATCGCCCACCCCGGCTTCGAGATGATGGTGCAGCAGGTTCCCGAATACCTTTCCTTCTTCGGCTACGACAACATCGCGCAGGCGGTGCAGGCCGACCCGTCCGACGTGCGCGCCCTGTTCAGCGAGAGCTGAGCCGGGCATGCATTCCACAAGATCCCCGTCCAACAACAGGAGACATGCCATGACATTCATCCGCACCACGCTGTTCAGCGCCCTCGCCCTCGCGGGCACGCTGGCGGCACCGGCCGCCTTCTCGCAGCAGACCATCAAGCTCGCGGTGATCCAGGAGCTTTCGGGCGCGGGCGCCACCGCCGGCACCAACGCCAAGAACGGCATCGAGCTGGCGGTCAAGGAGATCAACGCCGGCGGCGGCATCCTGGGCAAGAAGATCGAGACCAACGTCAACGACACCCAGTCCAACCCCGGCGTGGCCAAGGGCCTGGCCACCAAGGCGGTCGACGACGGCGTGTTCGCCGTGCTGGGGCCCACCTTCTCCGGCTCGGTGCTGGTGAGCATGGCCGAGACCCGGCGCGCCGAGGTGATCAACTTCACCGGCGGCGAGGCCTCCTCGATCACGCAGCAGGGCAACCCGTACATCTTCCGCACCAGCTTCACGCAGGCTTCGTCCATGCCCAAGGTGGCGCGCTACATCGCCAACAACCTGAAGGCCAAGACGGTGGCGGTGATCTTCGTCAACAACGACTTCGGCAAGGGCGGGCGAGACGCGTTCACCAAGTCGGCCGAAGCCAGCGGCCTGAAGGTGGTGGCCGACATCTCCACCGAGTCGGGCCAGGTCGATTTCGCCGCGCCGGTGCTCAAGGCCAAGCAGAGCAACGCCGACGTGCTGTTCGTCTACACCAACGAAGAGGAATCGGCACGCGCGCTGCGCGAGCTGCGCAAGCAAGGCTGGGCCAAGCCGGTGATCGGCGAGACCACGCTCACCGGCCAGAAGGTGATCGACCTCGCCGGCGAAGCCGCCAACGGCGCCATCGCCCACGTCGGCCTCACGGTCGACGCGCCCAGCCCCAACATGCGCGCCTTCCGCGCCAAGTTCGAGAAGGAATACAAGTACGTCTCGGACCACAACGGCATCAAGGGCTACACCAGCGTCTACATGCTGAAGGCTGCCATCGAGAAGGTCGGCAAGCTCGACCGCGTGGCGGTGGCCAAGGCCTTGCACGGGCTGAGCATCTCGGCGGCCAAGGAACCCGGCGTGCTGATGGACGTGAGCATCGACGAGAACGGCGACCTGGACCGCGAGAGCTTCATCGTCGAGGTGAAGAACGGCAAGCAGGAGGTGAAGGAAATCCTGCCGCCGCTCGGCAAGAAGTCCTGATGCAGCGGGTGGGGTTCAGCACATGACGGACTTTCTGCAACTCGTGCTGTCGGGCATGGCCACCGGCGGCATCTACGCCCTGGCCGCGCTCGGCTTCACCTTGCTCTGGCAAGCGTCGGGCACGATCAACTTCGCGCAGGGCGAGTTCGTCATGCTGCCGGCCTTCACCATGCTGGGCCTCATGGTGGTGGGCATGCCGCTGTGGGGCAGCTTCATCGTCACCTGCGCGGTCTCGGTGTTGGTGCTGGGCTGGGCCTTCAAGCGCGGCATCGCCGACCCGCTGCTCAAGTTCGGCCTGATGCCGATCGTGGTGGCGACCATCGGCCTGGCGATTGCGATGCGCAACGGCATCCGCGCCGGGTTCACGGCCGAGGCCCACCCGTTTCCCAGCCTCTTCCCCGACAAGCTCTTCAACGTGGCGGGTGTGACCATCACGCTGGTCGACCTGGGCACGCTGATGATGGCGCTGGTGCTGGTGCTGGGGACGCAGGCCTTTCTCGCGAAGACGGTGACCGGGCGGGCCATGCAGGCGGTGGCGCAGAACACGGACAGCGCGACGGTGCTGGGCATCAATGTGCCGCGGATGATCTTCTACACCTTTGCGATCAACGCCTTGCTTGCCTGCGCGGCGGCATTGCTGGTGACGCCGACCTACCTCGCCAAGTTCGACATGGGGGAGCCGTTGGGGACGAAGGCGTTCTTCGCGGCCATCATCGGTGGGTTCAACAACTCGCGGGGGGCGCTGCTGGGTGGATTGATCGTTGGCGTGGCCGAGAACTTGGCGTCGGCTTACATCTCGCCGGCGTACAAGGATGCGGTGGCGCTGGTTGTCTTCATGTTGGTGATCCTGTTCAAGCCGCAGGGGTTGTTGGGGAAGAAGGAGGAGCGGAAGGTATGAGGCGCTTCGCTTCTTTCTTGACGCATCGACGGCCACAGTCCGCTCAGGCTGAGGTATCGAAGCCCTGCTCCGTTGTGTGCCCGCTTCGCGTGGTTGCTTCTTCCTACTTCGAACGGGTGCGCCGGGAGTCCGCCCCGGCGGGCGGGTCACTTTCATTTGTCGCGCCAAATGAAAGTAACCAAAGCAAAGGCGCTCTTCACGTGGCCGAACTGCGTGGCTTCAAGTCTCCTCGGCCTGTCCTCGCCATGCTCCAGGATCGGCCGAACACCTGCTGCGACTCCATTACTCCTCGTCTCGCCTCGCTTCGCTTCGGCTCAGTTGCCGTCATCCCGGCGAACGCCGGGATCCACTCGTGCCCTGTGCACCATGTGGCAGTGGACCCCGGCGTTCGCCGGGGTGACAGTCCCGGGGCAAAGCGAAGCGAGCCGAGACACGATGCCGAAGGCGAGCCTTCTCTTCGGGCCCCTTGGTGAGCCGTCGAGCAGCGCAGGGCTTGGGGGCTGCGTGCGCCAGCACGCTTCGTCTTCTGACTTCGCGCCGCCTGTCTGAACGCAGCGGCCACAGGC
>NZ_DASSRA010000174.1:0-5350 GCF_035702065.1 Rhizobacter sp. | reverse complement strand
GGCAACTCGCTTCGCTTGTTGCAGGCACCCTCAGGTAGCATGCGGCCCACCATGAACTGGCCTTACGAACTCCAAGTCGGTTGGCGCTATACCCGGGCCGGTCGCGCCGGGCGGCGCAACGGCTTCATCTCCTTCATCTCGGGCGTGTCCATGCTGGGCATTGCGCTTGGCGTGGCGGCGTTGATCATCGTGCTGTCGGTGATGAACGGCTTCCAGAAGGAGGTGCGCGACCGCATGCTGTCGGTCATCGCCCATGTGGAGGTGATGGACATTCAGGGCGGTGCGCTTGCCGATTGGCAGGCCACGGCGGCGCTGGCCCGCAAGAACCCGCAGGTGGTCGGTGCTGCACCCTTCGTGGCGACCCAGGCCCTGATCGCTCGGGGCGATGACATGCGCGGTGCGGTGGTGCGTGGCATCTCGCCCGGCGAAGAGGCCACCGTCACCGACCTCGCCGCACAACTGAAGGACACCACGCTGGCCCGCCTCACGCCCGGCGCCTGGCACATCGTGCTGGGGAGCGAACTGGCGCGCTCGCTGGGCGTGCGCGAGGGCGACAGCGTCACCATCGTGGCCCCGGGCGGGCAATTCACGCCGGCCGGCGTGGTGCCGCGGCTCAAGCAGCTCACCGTGGTCGGCACCTTCGACTCCGGCCACTACGAGTACGACAGCACGCTCGCCCTCATCCACATCGAGGATGCGGCACGGCTCTTCCGCGTGGAAGGGCCGATGGGCGTGCAGCTGCGCCTGAAAGACCTGCACCAGGCACAGCAGGTTGCGGCCGAGCTGTCGGCCCAGCTCGGGCCGCAAGTGACGGTGCGCGACTGGACGCGCACCAACCGCAACTGGTTCGCCGCCGTGCAGCTGGAGAAGCGGCTGATGTTCATCATCCTCACGCTGATCGTTGCGGTGGCGGCATTCAACCTCGTCTCCACGCTGGTGATGACGGTCACCGACAAGCGTGCCGACATCGCCATCCTGCGCACCCTGGGTGCGAGCCCGCGCTCCATCATGGGCATCTTCATGGTGCAGGGCGCCGCTTCGGGCGTGATCGGTACCTTGGCCGGCGTGTTGTTCGGCCTGCTGGTGGCCTTCAACATCGATGTGATCGTGCCCTTCATCGAGCGCGTGCTGCACACGAGCTTTCTGCCAGGCAGCATTTACCTCATCAGCCGCATGCCCAGCGAACCGCAGTCCGCCGACATCCTGCCGATCACCTTGATCTCCCTGCTGCTCTCGTTCGTCGCCACCCTGTACCCGAGCTGGCGGGCGAGCCGCGTGCAACCGGCGGAAGCCCTGCGCTATGAGTGAACCCGTGATCCAGGCCAGCGGCCTGCACAAGCGCTTCACCGAAGGCGGGCTCGACGTGAACGTGCTGCAAGGTATCGACCTCACCGTGCAGCGCGGTGAAACGCTCGCCATCGTGGGCGCCTCGGGCTCGGGCAAGAGCACCTTGCTGCACCTGCTGGGTGGGCTCGAAGCGCCCACGCAAGGCAGGGTTCAGTTGGCTGGGCGCGACTTGGTCGCCATGAGCCCGTCTGAGCAGGGCGAGTGGCGCAACCAGCAGCTCGGCTTCGTCTACCAGTTCCACCACCTGCTGCCGGAGTTCACGGCGCTGGACAACGTGGCCATGCCCTTGCGCATCCGTCGCCTCGACAAGCCCGAGGCGCGCGCGCGGGCGCAGGCTGTACTCGGGCAGGTGGGGCTGGCCGACCGTGTGCACCACCGGCCGGCGCAGCTCTCGGGTGGCGAGCGCCAGCGCGTGGCGATTGCCCGCGCGCTGGCGGGCCAACCGGCCTGCGTGCTGGCCGACGAGCCCACCGGCAACCTCGACCGCCGCACCGCCGATGGCGTCTTCCAGATGATGCTCGGCCTGGCGCGCGAGCAGGGCATGGCCTACGTGATGGTGACGCACGACGAGTCGCTCGCCGCGCGCTGCGACCGCGTGCTCCACCTCACGCTGGGCAAGCTGGAGCGCTGAGCCTCTGGCTTACTTGGCGGCGACGAACGCGTCGCGCGCCTTGCGGCCCAGGAAGGGCTGGTCGGTGAAGAAGCCGTCCATGCCCAAGGCCAGGAACGCGTTGATCTGGCCGGCCAGGTTGCCGAAGTCGCCCGGGGTGGCGTTGCTGTCGAACTCGTCGGGCAAGAACACGTTCTCGGCGCGGAAGGTCCAGCCGTGCACGGTCAGGCCGGCGAGGTGGGCGTCCTTCACCAACGTGGTCGGTTGTCCCAGGCGGCCACCCACCAGCGGGATCATCAGGTTGGTGTTGGCGCCGATGCCGTTGGCGTAGGTGGCGATCTCGCGCAGGCCGTCGGGCTTGGCCAGGTCGGCGTAGGTGCGCGGGTCACCGCTCACGACGAAGTCATAGGGCCGGCCCGAGCCGTTGAGCAGCTGCACCAGCGGCACGCGTGTCATGCGGTTGAGCGCACGCAGGTTGGCCGTCTCGAAGGACTGGATGAACACCGGCGCGTTCGGGCCCACGTAGCCGTGGCGGTGCAGGGTGCGCACCAGCGGCTCTTCGAGCGACAGGCGGATGCCGTCGAAGTAGGTCGGGTGCTTGGTCTCGGGGTAGACGCCGATGGGCTTCACCGCGGCCGCGGCCTTGGGGCCGCCGGTCAGCAGCGCACGCTCGCGGCGGCGCTCGTTGGCCTGCTTCACCAGGTCGAGCACTTCGTCGAGCGTGGGGATCTCGAACATGCCGTCGAAGCGCGTGTTGGCCACGCGCAGCTGGGGCAGGCGCTCGCGGGCGCGCAGGGTCTTCAGCTCGGCCAGGGTGAAGTCTTCGGTGAACCAGCCGGTGATGGAGGTGCCATCGATCACCTTGGTGGTCTTGCGGGCGGCGAACTCGGGGTGGTCGACGACGTCGGTGGTGGCTTCGCGCACGCTGCCATCCGCGTTGAGCACTGCGATGGCGTTCTCGTGGCGGGCGACCAGGACGCCGTCCTTGGTCGAAACGAGGTCGGGCTCCACGTAGTCGGCACCTTGCTCGATGGCGAGCCAGTACGAAGCCAGCGTGTGCTCGGGCACATAGCCCGAGGCGCCGCGGTGGCCGATGACGAGCGGCGGCGTGTCGGGCTGCGGGCGGTGGCGCAGGTCGTGCGCCAGGGCGTTCAGGCTGGTGGCGGCTAGCAGCGCGAGGCATGCGCTGCGAAGCAGAGGCAGGTGAAACATGATTCGATCAGGTGAGTGGCTGAGGTCGCCATTTCACGTGGCCTGTGTGACTCACGCGTGTCAAGCCACGCGCCCGAACCACCACACTGACAGGCCCGCCGACAGCAGCACCAGCAAGGCTGCGGCCGCCGCGAAGAACGAGGTGATCTCGGTCTCCTTCTTCTCGACGATCAGGCGCGAGCTGAGCGACTGGTAGACCTTCTTGAGGTCGGCCGCGGTGCCGGCGTAGAAGTACTCGGCCCGCGTCAGGTTGGCCACCATCTTCAGCGTCTCTTCGTCCAGGCGCACCCGCATCGACCAGCCCTCGAAGCCGATGGTCTCGCCTTCCTTGGTGCCGATGCCCACCGAATAGACCTTCACCCCACGGTCGGCGGCCATCTTGGCGGCATCCATCGGGTCGGGGCCGGTGGTGCGTTGGCCGTCGGTGAGCAGCACGATGGCGGCCGAGCCGTAAGAGCCCGGCGGCACCGGCGTGAACTCCTTGGGCGGCTTGTCGCCGGGGCCGAGCGGCATGTTGCGCTGGCCGGTGATCTGCGAGAGGTCGATGCCCGCGTCGGGGAAGATGGTGGCGAGCGACAGCACGATGCCGCTGCCGATGGCCGTGCCGCGCTGCAGCTGGAAGCGGTCGATCGCGGCCACGATGTCTTCGCGGTTTTGCGTGGGCGGCTGCACCACGGCCGCGGTGCCGGCGAACGAGACCACGCCCACGCGCACGTTGCGCGGCAGGTCGTTCAGGAAGGCCTTGGCTGCCTCCTGCGCGGCCACCATGCGGTTGGGCTGCACGTCGGTGGCACGCATGCTGCCCGACACGTCCATGGCCAGGATGATGGTCTCCTGTTGCAAGGGCAGGGTGATCACGGCCCGCGGCCGCGCGCTCGCCAGCAGCAGCGTGGCCAGCGCCAGCAGCATCAGCACCGGCGGCACGTGGCGTCGCCAGCCCGGCCCCTTGCCCATGGCCTGCTTGACGATGGCGAGGCTCGCGAAGCGCAGCGAGTTCTTCTTGCGCCGATGCAGCAGCCACCAGTACAGCAGCACGAGCAGTGGCAGGACAGCCAGCAGCCAGAGGAGATCAGGCCACACGAAGCTCATGACGCTTCTCCTTCGTGGTGGGCTCCGTGGGCAGCGGCTTCAGGTGGGCGGGCATGCCGCCGCCGGCCGCGAGCCGGCTGCGCTGGCGGCGCAGCTCAACGAAGCGCAGCAGGGTGCTGACCAGGTCTTCGTCGGTGGCAAGCTCCAGCGCGTCGACGCCGGCGCGCGCCAGCGCCGCGTGCAGCTCGGCCTCCTGCTGCTCGGCGGCCTTGGCGAAGCGCGTGCGGAAGCCCGGGTCGTGCGTGTCGACCAGCACCTGCTCGCCGGTTTCGGCGTCTTGCATGGCGACCACGCCGAGGTCGGGCAACTCCATCTCCAGCGGGTCGTACAGGCGCACGGCCAGCACCTCGTGCCGCTGCGCGAGTCGGGCCAGCATGTCGCCCCAGCCGGGCTCGCTGATGAAGTCGGACACGACGAACACCGTGGAGCGGCGCGGGATCAGCGGGGCCGCGCGCTGCAGCAGGTCTTGCAGCTGCGTCTGCGTCTTGGCCTGGGGGGTGTCGTGTTTGAGCATGCGCTGCAGCAAATGCAGCACATGGGTGCGGCCGTTGCGGGCCGGCAGCACCTCGTCGAGCTGGTTGCCGTAAAGCATGGCGCCGACCCGGTTGCCGTGACGGGTGAGCAGGCGCGCCAGCACGGCCACGAACTCGGCCGACACGCTGCGTTTGCTGCGCGCGGAGCCGAAGTCCACGCTGCCCGAGAGATCGAGCAGGAACCAGGCGGTGAGCTCGCGGTCTTCGGTGAACTGGCGCACGTAGGGGTGCTGCAAGCGGGCCGTGACGTTCCAGTCGATGTGGCGCACGTCGTCGTGGTGCTGGCACTCGCGCAGGTCGGCGAGATCGAGCCCCGCGCCGCGGAAGAGGGTGCGGTAATCGCCTTGCAGCAGCCCGTCGAGACGGCGGATCACCGTCCATTCCAGGCGCCGCAGGATGGCGTCAGCTGTTGTTGCTTCGTTCGCCGGCATGGTGAGACATGGGTTTGTCGGGCTTGGGAATCTTCTGCACGATCTTCTGGATGATCTGATCGGCCGTGAGGCCATCGGCCAGCGCCTCGTAGCTCAGCACCAGGCGGTGGCGCAGCACGTCGGCCACC
>NZ_DASSRA010000173.1:0-5277 GCF_035702065.1 Rhizobacter sp. | reverse complement strand
CCCACGCCCAGAGGTCGAGCAGCGTCGGCGCGTCGAGCGTCGGCCGCACGTCGAAATCGGCGAGCGGGCTCGCCTGCGCGTACTTGGTCCACGGGCAGACGAGCTGGCAGTCGTCGCAGCCGTAGATGCGGTTGCCCATGGGCGCGCGCAAGGCCTCGGGTATGGGGCCATCGTGCTCGATGGTCAGGTAAGAAATACAACGCCGCGCATCCACCCGGTAGGGGGCGACGATGGCCTGCGTGGGGCAGATGTCGATGCAGGCGCTGCAACTGCCGCAATGCGAGCCCACCGGCTCGGACAAGGGCAGTGGCAGGTCGACGTAAATCTCACCCAGGAAGAACATCGACCCCGCCTCGCGGTGCAGCGCCAGCGTGTGCTTGCCGCGCCAGCCGATGCCGCTGCGCGAGGCGAGTTCCACCTCGAGCACCGGCGCCGAGTCGGTGAAGACGCGGTGGCCGAAAGGGCCCACAGCCTCGGCCAGGCGCTCGGAGAGCTTCTGCAGTCGCGAGCGCAAGACCTTGTGGTAGTCGCGGCCCCGCGCGTACATCGACACACCGGCTTGCGCAGGGTCACCCAGGTGCCGCCATTCAACGGCCTGCCATTCACCGGGCGTGTGGCGCGGCAGGTAGTCCATGCGGGCGGTGATCACGCGCACCGTGCCGGGCACGAGCTCGGCCGGCCGTGCGCGCTTCACGCCATGCGCGGCCATGTAGGCCATTCGGCCGTGAAAGCCGTTGTGCAGCCACGCCAACAGCCCGGGTTCGGCGGAAGACAGATCCACATCGGCCACACCGATCTGGGAAAATCCGAGCACCCCGGCCCAGGCACGCAACTGCGTGAGCAGGCCTTCACCATCCAACTTCTCGAGAGCGCCGGTCATTTGTCGATTCTAGGAACCCGCAGCGTGCATTGGGCTGACGAAGCCGCCTGTGATGCCACCGCGCGAGCGCTGGCACAGCGGCCGGCGCTTCGCGAAGCCTTCATCGAACTGCATGGCACGCTCGGGGCCGGCAAGACCACCTTCGTGCGCCACCTGCTGCAGGCGCTGGGGGTGCAGGGGCGCATCAAGAGCCCGACCTACGCGGTGATGGAGTCGTACGAGGTGCCGCACCTGTCGATCTGGCACTTCGACTTCTACCGCTTCAAGGATCCGCAGGAGTTCGAGGACGCCGGCTTTCGTGATGTATTCGCCAGCAGCGGCCTGAAGCTCGCTGAATGGCCCGAGCAGGCCGCGGGTTTGTTACCCGTGCCCGACCTGCGCATGGAACTCGTGCCGCTGGATGGGGACGAACGCCGAGTGACCTTCGACGCCTGCACCCCCCGCGGACTGGAGCTTCTGCCATGAAGCGGCGCGATTTGCTTCAGGGGCTGGGCAGCGTGGTGCTGTTGCTCGGTGCTCACGAGATCGCGTTCGGCGCCAGCATCGTCGCGGTACGCGTGTGGCCGGCCGAAGAGTACACGCGCGTCACGCTCGAATCCGACAGCGCGCTCTCGCTGCGCCACTTCATGGCCGAGAACCCGGCGCGCCTGGTGATCGACATCGACGGCCTGGAACTGAGCCCCGAGCTGCGCGAACTGGTCGGCAAGGTCAGGTCCGACGACCCCTTCATCGCCGGTGTGCGCGTGGGCCAGAACCAGCCGCGCGTGGTGCGCCTGGTGATCGATCTCAAGCAGCCCACCGCGCCGCAGCTCTTCACCCTGGCGCCTGTGGCGGCCTACCAGTACCGCGCGGTGTTCGACCTCAAGCCCACGCAGGAGCGCGATCCGCTGCTGGCGCTCATCCAGGACAAGCAGCAGGCCGAGCAGAAGGCCGCCCAGGCGGTGCAAGATGCGCTGGGCGAGTTCCTCGACAAGATGAACAAGCCCGTGGGGCCGCGGCCGGCCGCGTCGGCGCCGCCGGTCGTGGCGGCTGCTTCTGCGCCGCCGCTGACGCAATCGCGCATCGACCGACTCATCATCGTGGCGCTGGACCCGGGCCATGGTGGCGAAGACCCGGGCGCGAGCGGGCCCTCCGGCCTGCGCGAGAAAGACGTGGTGCTGGCCATCGCCCTCAAGCTGCGCGACAGCCTGAATGCCTTGCCCGGCATGCGCGCCATGCTCACCCGCGACGGCGACTTCTTCGTGCCGCTGCAAGAGCGCGTGCGCAAGGCGCGGCGCGTGCAGGCCGACCTGTTCGTCTCCATCCACGCCGACGCCTTCTTCAAGCCGACGGCGCGCGGCGCCTCGGTGTTCGCCCTGTCGCAGAACGGTGCGACCAGCAGCGCGGCGCGCTGGATGGCCGACCGGGAGAACGCCGCCGACATGGTGGGTGGCGTCAACATCAAGGCCAAGGACGCCAGCGTGATGCGCGCCTTGCTCGACATGAGCACCACCGCGCAGATCAAGGACAGCCTCAAGCTCGGCGGCGAGGTGCTGGGTCAGATCCGCAAGGTGGGCCATCTGCACAAGGGCAGCGTGGAGCAGGCCGGGTTCGCCGTGCTGAAGGCGCCCGATGTGCCCTCCATCCTGGTGGAGACGGCCTTCATCTCCAACCCGGAAGAAGAGAAGAAGCTGCGCAGCGAGGACTACCGCGATCAGCTCGTGGACGCGCTCACGGCAGGCATCAAGCGCTACTTCGCCAAGAACCCGCCGCTGGCACGCAACCGGCAGCTTTGAACAAGGTCAGGCTGCGGCGGCCTTGCGGCGCGCCTTCCAGGCGCCGAAGATCACCAGCAGCCCCGGCAGCAGGATGGCACCCCAGATGATCTTGTCGAGGTGTTCCTTCACCCACGGTATGTTGCCGAACAGATAGCCCGCGAGCGTGACGCCGCCCACCCACAGCACGCCACCGCTCACGTCGTAGAAGGTGAATTTGCTGCGCGTCATCTGCGCCACACCGGCCACGAAGGGTGCGAAGGTGCGCAGAAAGGGCATGAAGCGTGCGGCGACGATGGTCACGCCACCGTACTTCTCATAGAAGGCGTGTGCCTGGTCGAATGCCTTCTTGTTGAAGAAGCGTGAGTTCTCCCACTGGAACACCCGCGGTCCGAAGTAGCGCCCGATCGCGTAGTTGCTCTGGTTGCCGAGGATGGCCGCCGCAGTCAGCAGGCCGATCGACAAGGGCAGGTTCATGAGGCCGGCGCCGCACAGGGCACCCACCACGAAGAGCAGCGAATCACCCGGCAGGAAGGGCATCACCACCACACCGGTTTCGACGAAGATGATCAGGAACAGCAGGGCATAGACCCATGTGCCGTAGGTCGCCACGAAGTTCGCCAGGTGCACGTCGACGTGCAGGATGAAGTCGAGGAGGAAAGCGAGGATGTCCATGCGGCGGAATTATGGTGGCCTTCTTACAATGATTCGATGAATGCCCCGACCCTGCCCGCACTCCGGCGCCCGATCCGCGAACTCCCCGACGAGCTGATCAGCCAGATTGCGGCAGGAGAAGTGGTGGAGCGCCCCGCCTCGGTGGTGCGCGAGCTGGTCGACAACGCGCTCGATGCCGGCGCCACAGAAGTGACCGTCAAGCTGATGGCGGGCGGCGTGCGCAGCATCGTGGTGGAAGATGACGGTGCCGGCATTCCGGCAACCGAACTGCCGCTCGCGCTGCGCCGACACGCCACCAGCAAGATCGCGTCGCTCGACGAGCTGGAGAGCGTGTCCACCATGGGCTTTCGCGGCGAGGCGCTGGCGGCCATTGCTTCGGTGGCCGAGATGAGCATCGCCAGCCGCACCGAAGGCGTGGCGCATGCGCAGCGCATCGATGCCCGTTCCGGTGAGCTGGTGCCGGCGGCCCGGGGCGTCGGCACGAGCGTCGAAGTGCGCGAGCTGTTCTTCAGCACACCGGCGCGGCGCAAGTTCCTCAAGACCGATGCGACCGAGCTCGCCCATTGCATCGAGGCCGTGCGCCGTCACGCCTTGGTGCGGCCCGACGTGGGCTTTGCCGTTTGGCACGAAGGCAAGCTGGTGCAACAGTGGCGGCGGGCGAGCGCGACTGGCCAGCGTGTGCGCGAGGTGATGGGCGAGGAGTTCGTCGTCGAGAGCCGCGAGGTGGCGTTCGAGGCCGGCCCTTTGCGTATCACCGGCCGTGCCGGCACACCGGCGGCCGCGCGCGCTCGCGCCGACCAGCAGTACGTGTACGTCAACGGCCGCTATGTGCGCGACAAGCTGCTGGCGCACGGCGTGCGATCGGCGTACGAAGACGTGCTGCACGGTGGGCGCCAGCCGTCCTACGTGCTCTTCATCGAGATCGCACCGGACCGCGTCGACGTGAACGTGCACCCGACCAAGATCGAGGTGCGTTTCCGCGATTCGCGCGAGGTGCACCAGGCGGTGCGCCGGGCGGTGGAGGCAGGCCTCGCGCCACCGCAGGCATCGGCGGGCATGCCACCTGGTCAGCTGTCGATAGGTGCTGTGTCGGCCCCCGCTCTTCCGAACTACACCTCGGCCTTCACGCCCAGTGTGTCGCAAGCCTCGCTCGGCTTGGAGCAGGCCGCCGTGCTGTACGCACAGGAGGCGCCGGCGGCCTGGGCCGTGCCGGCTCCGGCGGGTGCTCCCGCAATGCCCTTGCCCGCAGGCGACTGGCCGCTCGGCAAGGCGCTGGCCCAGGTCGGGGGCGTCTTCGTGCTGGCCGAGAACGCCCAGGGCCTGGTGATTGTCGACATGCATGCGGCGCACGAGCGCATCGTCTATGAGCGCCTGAAGGCCAGCCTGGGTGCGGCGGCCATCGAATCGCAGCCGCTGCTGATTCCGGCCACCTTCGCCGCCACGCCGCAGGAGATCGCGACGGCGCAGGCGCAGGCTGAGAACCTGCTGACGCTGGGGCTCGACGTTTCCGTGTTGTCGGCCGCTACCCTGGTGGTGCGCTCGCGTCCCGCGGCGTTGGCGGGCGGCGATGTGGTGGAGCTGGCCCGCAGTGTGATCGCCGAGCTGGCGCAGTACGACGCCAGCAGCGTGATCCAGCGCGCGCAGCACGAGATCCTGTCGACCATGGCCTGCCACGGCGCGGTGCGCGCCAACCGCCAGCTCACGCTCGACGAGATGAACGCCCTGCTGCGCGACATGGAGCGCACCGAGCGCGCCGACCAGTGCAACCACGGCCGCCCGACCTGGCGGCAGATCACGATGAAAGAGCTCGACGCCTTGTTCTGGCGTGGGCGCTGAGCGGCATGGACCATACTTTTCTGTCGGCCTTCATTCTCTTGCTGCTGGTGCTCGATCCGCTTGGCAGCTTGCCGATCTTCATCCCGGTGATGCGACAGGTGGCGCCGCAGCGCCGGCGTTGGGTGGCCGTGC
>NZ_DASSRA010000172.1:0-2849 GCF_035702065.1 Rhizobacter sp. | reverse complement strand
TCGAGCGACACGAAGGCGCCTTCCACTTCAGGCAGCTGGGTGATGGACCAGTCGCCCTTGGGGCCCTTGACCATGCGGATCACAGCGCCACGGCGAATCTGGGTCTTTGGGTTTCCCTTCTCGGCCAGGCCTGAGGTGACCGGCTTCAGCCCTTCACCGGTGACGGTGATCGACTCGCCGCTTTGCAGCACCGCCACCACCTTGCGTGGGCTGGCCTCTAGGGCGACCCCGGCACGCAACTCATCGTTGTCGGGGTGTTCGTCCAGCGCCTCAGCGATGCGAGCGTCCACATCCTTGGCGTTGGCCGGCAGGTCGATGTAGGCCTCGGGCCCACGGTAGACCTGGCGGCGCTCGTAGTCCAGGATGCCCTTGCGCAACGCGCGGTAGGCCGTCATCTGCTCGGCCGAATTCAGTGTCAGGTAGATGTTGAGGCCGCGGTTGTAGGCGTCGTCCCCGTACTGGCTGAAGATCATCTGGCGCGCAGCTTCGGCCACGTATTCGGCGTGAACCGCAACCTCCGACGGGGTGCGGTACTTCAGCGTTTCGTTGCGGGCCGCATCGTGTTGCTCTGGGGTGATGAACCCGTTCTCTAGCATCCGGTCGATGATGTACTGCTGGCGAACGGTGGCTCGCCGCGGGTTGGAGATCGGGTTGTAGGCTGATGGCGCCTTGGGCAGGCCCGCCAGCATGGCCGCCTCGGCGACGGTAATGTCCTTGAGCGGCTTGCCGAAGTAGATCTCGCTTGCAGCCGCAAAGCCATAGGCGCGCTGACCCAGAAAGATCTGGTTCATGTAGACCTCGAGGATCTGCTCCTTGGTGAGCACGCTCTCGATCTTCAGCGCGAGCAGGACTTCATAGATCTTGCGGGTGAAGGTTTTCTCGGTCGACAAGTAGAAGTTGCGCGCCACCTGCATCGTGATGGTCGATGCACCCTGGCTGCGGGATTCGGCGAACTGTGCCAAACCGGCGCGCAGCACGCCCTTGTAGTCGACGCCGCTGTGCTGATAGAAGCGAGCGTCCTCGATCGCCAGCACCGCGTGCTGCATCACCTTGGGGACTTGCGCGATGGGAGTGAAGTTGCGGCGTTCCTCGCCAAACTCGCCCAGCAGGACTGCATCGGCCGAATAGATCCGCATCGGCAGTTTGGGCCGGTAGTCCAGCAAGCCGCTGATCTCGGGCAGGTTGGGGTAAGCCACAGCCAGAGCCAAGCCAGCCAGCATCACGACCATCAGAACGCCTGCGACCACCAGGCCCAGCAGCCATGCCGCACCGCGAGCCAACCACCGCCCCCAGGGAGGCAAAGAAGCAAACAGAGGGGACGGGGAAGCAGCCGATCGATCGGATTCGCTCATGTAACTCCACAAAAGTCGCCGCGATTATAGGAAGGGCGTCTTGGCCTTCAGTGGAGTGTGAACTGCTTGGCAAATGCCTGAAGAGGGCTTCAGGGAAGACCCGAGGGTGCCAATTTTTGGCACCTTTTTGCGTCAGAGTTTCGCAACGAGACGAGGTTGTGAAAATTGGAAATATCTTTGTTGTACAAAGACTTTACTGCTAGCATTGAAGTAACTTCTTAACAATCCAGCGTGGCTAAAAATGCGTTGGGAGAGGGCGTCGTGAGCTTCCTAGACATGTTGTTGGGCCGCAAGCATCCACCGATGATCGGCTTGGACATCAGTTCGTCCAGCGTCAAGTTGGTGGAACTGGGGCAGAGCGCTTCCGGCGAGTACGTGCTGGAGCGTTTCGCTGCCGAAAGCTTTGAGAAAGGCTGGATCACCGACGGGCAGATCGAGAAATTCGATGAGGTGGCCGATGCGGTGCGGCGGGTCGTCACCAAAAGCGGCACCAAGACCAAGCAGGTTGTCATGGCCATGCCACAGTCGGCCGTGATCACCAAGAAGATCATGCTTCCCGCCGGCTTGCGCGAAGAAGAGCTCGAGCTCCAGGTCGAGTCCGAAGCCAATCAGTACATTCCGTTCTCGCTAGACGAAGTCAGTCTTGACTTCTCTGTCATCGGCCCCAGCCCCACTTCGGTTGGTGATGTCGAGGTGCTGATCGCAGCATCTCGCAAAGACCGTGTGCAGGATCGCCAGGGCCTGGCCGAGGCAGCTGGTTTGAAGCCGGTCGTGCTGGACATCGAGTCGCATGCTTCCCGGCTTGCCATGGGTCGCCTGATCGAGGCGTTGCCTAACGAAGGCAAGGACGCTTTGGTCGCGTTGTTCGAGATTGGTGCTGACACCACCAGCCTGAAGGTGCTGCGTGACGACGAGATGCTCTACGACCGCGATCAAGCCTTCGGTGGCTCGCAACTCACGCAACTGATTTCTCGGCAATACGGTTTCTCGTTTGAGGAAGCCGAGCAGAAGAAGCTGGCGTCCGATTTGCCTGAAGACTATGAGACGTCGATCTTGGCGCCATTCGTCGACAGTCTTTCGCAGGAAATCGGGCGAGCGCTGCAGTATTTCTTCACCAGTACGCCGCACCACAAGGTGCACTACGTGATGCTTGCTGGCGGGACGGCGACCTTGCCGGGGCTGAAGGATCGCGTGACCGAGTTGACGGGGTTCGCCTCGATGGTGGTGAATCCGTTCGACAACATGAAGCTTGGCTCCGCCGTGCGCGAAAGCAAGCTTCGCCGTGAGGCTCCGTCGTACCTCACCGCTTGTGGCTTGGCCATGCGGAGGTTTCTGCAGTGATATTGATCAACCTCCTCCCGCACCGGGAAGAACGGCGCAAGCGCCGCAAGGCAGCCTTCTTTCTGGGGCTGGGTTTGGCTGCAGCCGCCGGCTTGGCGGTCGTGGGCGTGTGGTACGTCGTCCTTCAGCAGATGACGTCCGGACAACAGCAGCGCA
>NZ_DASSRA010000171.1:0-8855 GCF_035702065.1 Rhizobacter sp. | reverse complement strand
ATGGCGACACATCAGTGCGTCAGCCAGACCCCCGGCCGCTCACCAGCCACACGACGCACCACGCCACGCGCCACACCACTCGCACTACTGCGCCGTCCATCCCCCATCCACCGGCAGCGTGATGCCGTTGATGTTGTGCGCCCACGGCTGGCACAGCATGGTCGCCACCTCGCCGATTTCCGACGGCGCGGACATGCGGTGGCTGGGCTGCTTCTCGCGCAGCAAGTCCTTGATGCCGGCGGTGCGGTCGCCGCCATGCGCCTGGGCGCGCGCCGTGATCTGCGGCTGGATCAGTGCGGTCTCGGTCCAGCCGGGGGCGATGCAGTTGGCCGTCACGCCACCGGTCTGGCTCGACCCGGCGGCGGCGCATTCGAGCGCGGCCACGCGCGTCAGCCCGACCAGCCCGAACTTGGCGGCCACGTACGGGCCCTTCTGGGCCGAGGCCACCATGCCGTGCACCGAGGCGATGTTGACGATGCGGCCGTAGCCGCGCGCCAGCATGCCGGGCAGGGCCAGGCGCATGGTGTGGAAGGCGGCCGACAGGTTGATGGCGAGGATGGCGTCCCAGCGTTCCGGCGGCATGTCGACCAGGAGCGCGGTGTGCTGGATGCCCGCGTTGTTGACCACGATGTCGAGGCCGCCCTGCCAGGCCAGCGCCTCGGCCATCAGGGCGTCGATCTCTTCGGGGCGGCCCAGGTCGCGCCGCAGGTAGGTCGCGTTGGGTGCGCCGGCTGCGCGCACGCGGGCCAGCGCCTCCTGCACCTGTTCGGGAGCGGCCACGTCGTGCAGCACGATGCGGGCGCCGTCTTGAGCGAGCCGGGTGGCAATGGCCAGGCCGATGCCTTGCGCCGAGCCGGTGACGAGGGCCGTGCGGCCGTGGAGAGAAGCAGTGCTCATGGGGTGCTGTCGAGTCGGTGAATGGATGGATGGAGGAGTCAGCGCAACAGTCCGGTCGCCAGCCGGGCGCGCAGTTCGGTCTTGAGCACCTTGCCGTAGTGGTTCTTGGGCAGGGCGTCGACGAGGTGGTATTCCTTGGGGCGCTTGAAGCGGGCGATGTGATCGCGGCACACCGCATCGAGCATCAGCGGCTCCAGCTCGGCGCCGGGGCTGGCGACGACGAAGGCCACCACCACCTCGCCCCAATCGCTGTCGGGCCGGCCGATGACCGACACCTCGGCCACGCCGGGGTGGTGCAGCAGCGCCTCTTCCACTTCGCGCGGGTAGATGTTGGAGCCGCCGCTGATGATCACGTCCTTGGAGCGGTCGCGCAGCGTGAGGAAGCCGTCGGCGTCGAGGCTGCCCATGTCGCCGGTGAAGAGCCAGCCGTCGCGCAAGGTCTTGGCGGTGGCTGCTTCGTCGCGCCAGTAGCCGGCCATCACGCTGTCGCCGCGCACCAGGATCTCGCCGGTCTCGCCGCAGGGCAGCTCCTTGCCTTGCGCGTCGGTCACGCGCACCTCGACCGCCGATTGCGCCACGCCCACCGAGCCCAGGCGCGCAAGGTGGCGCGGGTGCTGCGTGTCCGCCAGCTGTTGGCGCGACAGCGCGGTGATGGTCATCGGGCTTTCGCCCTGGCCATAGATCTGCACGAAGCGCGGGCCCATCACGCGCAGCGCGCGCTGGATGTCTTCCACGTACATCGGGCCGCCGCCGTAGACGATGGTCTTCAGGCCTCGGCCGTCTTCACCGCTGGCCACCGCCTGGTCGACCAGGCGGCGCACGATGGTCGGTGCGGCCAACATCGAGACGCTGCCGAAGTGGCGCCCGAGCGCGAGCACCTCGGCCGCGTCGAAGCCGCCCGAGCGCGGCACCACGTGGCGCGCGCCGGCGAGCACGTGGGGCACGCAGTAGAGGCCGGCGCCGTGCGACATCGGCGCGGCGTAGAGTGCGGCGTCGTCGGGGTGCACGGTGTCGACGTCGCTGAAGTAGCACAGCGACATCGTCAGCAGGTTGCGGTGGGTGATCATCACGCCCTTGGGCCGGCCGGTGGTGCCCGAGGTGTAGAAGAGCCAGGCCAGGTCGTCGCCGCGGCGCTCCACCGGCGCGGCCAGCGGCTCGGCCTGCAGCAAGGCCTCGTACGCCGGCTGCTCGACGAACACCAGCTCGCGCAGCGCGGCCTCCGGGGCGTCGAGCGCAGCGAGTGCAGGCCCGATGTCGGCGGTGGTGAAGGCGAGCGCCGCCTGGCTGTGCGCCAGGATGTAGTCGGCCTCGCGCGGGTGCAGCTTGGGGTTGATCGGCACCACCACCAGCCCGGCCCACCAGCAGCCGAAGAAGATCTCCAGCACCGCGGGGTGGTTGCTCATGAAGATGCCCACGCGGTCGCCGGGCTGCAGGCGGTGCTGCTCGGTGAGCGAACGCGCCAGCCGGCTCGCGCGCTGCGCGAAGCCGGCGTAGTCGAAGAGCAGCTCGGTGCCGAGGTAGACGGCGGGGTGGCTGCCCGCGGTGCGCGCGCTGCGCAGCAGCAGATGGGCCAGGTTCATGGCCTGGCCCCGGGGGATGACGGTTCAAACGACAACATGTGCGGACTCCTGAACCTGCGAGGTTAAGAGTCACGCTGCGCCCGCGGCAAGGCGCGCAACTACATCAGGGTTAGCCCTGGGTCTTGCCTCGCCGCAGCAAGGCGTGCAGCGCGATCGCACCGAAGGTGGCGGTGCCGATGCCGCCCAGCGCCCAGCCGCCGAACTTGAGCGTGAAGTCGCCGGTGCCGAGGATCAGCGTGATGGCGGCCACGATGAGGTTGGTGTTGTCGGAGAAGTCGACGCGGTTGTCGACCCAGATCTTGGCGCCGGCCACGGCGATGAGGCCGAACACCACGATGCTCACGCCGCCCATCACCGCCAGCGGGATGGTCTGGATCAGCGCGCCGAACTTGGGGCTGAAGCCGAGCACGATGGCGATCACCGCGGCCACCACGAACATCGCCGTCGAGTAGATCTTGCTGGCGGCCATCACGCCGATGTTCTCGGCGTAGGTGGTGACGCCGGTGCCGCCAGTGGCGCCGCTCACCACGGTGGCGATGCCGTCACCGATGAAGGCGCGGCCCATGTAGGGGTTGAGGTCGCGCCCGGTCATCGCGCCCACCGCCTTCAGGTGGCCCAGGTTCTCGGCCACCAGGATCAGAGCGACGGGTGCGATCAGCAGCATGGCGCTGCCGTCGAACACCGGCGCGGTGAAGCGCGGCAGGCCGAACAGCGGCGCGTTCATCACGGCCGTGAAGTCGATCGGCTTGCCCAGGCCCATGCCGTTGGTGAGCACGCCGTAGACGATGCTGGCGGCGATCAGGCCGACCAGGATCAAGAGGCGCTGCACCATGCCGCGCGTGTACACCGCGACCAGCGCGACGCTGAGGAAGGTCACCGCCTGCATCCAGGCGTCGAAGCCGGTGGGCGCCATGTTCTTGATCGGCACGCTGGCGAGGTTGAGGCCGATCACGGCCACCACCGCACCGGTGACCACCGGCGGCATCAGGCGCTCGATCCAGCTCACCGCGGCGCCCTGCTCGATCTCTTCCACCTCCAGCCCGGCGATGCTGCTGGAGCGGAAGCTGCGCACGTTGGTGTAGTGCACCACCACGCCGATCAGCGTGTAGAGCACGCCGCAGGCGATGATGCCGCCGAGTGCCACGCCGAGGTTGGTGTTGGGCCCCTGCCCGCCGTAGCCGCTGGCGGCGATCACCACGCCGATGAAGGCGAAGCTCGAGCCGAGGTAGCTCGGCACCTGGCCGCCCACGACGAAGAAGAAGATCAGCGTGCCCACGCCGCTCATCAGGATGGCCACGTTGGGGTCGAAGCCCATCAGCAGCGGCGCCAGCACGGTGGCACCGAACATCGCGATCACGTGCTGCACGCCCATCGCGAAGGTCTGCGGCCAGGGCAGGCGCTCGTCGGGCGCGACGACCATGCCGGGCACGGGGCGCTTGACGCGCCATTCGGGGAATAGGCTCACAACTCGCTCCTCTCGTTTTGATGACGCGAGGCAGTGTAGGAGCCGGCCATGGGCTCGTCATGCGGGATGACGAGCAAAGTAAGGAGTGGTGAGCAGCGGGCCGGGCCGAGCGCCGGGCCGCTCCCAAGCCGGCCCGGATCCCCTTGGGGGATCGGCCGATGTACTCATCGGACGAGGGGCACACGTGACCAGAAAAAAGAAGGGAAGCGGGACAGAGGCCGGGAGCTCGCTCTCATCCACCCCGGTGTGCCCGCTTCCCTGTGGACGTCACATGCGTCTGGAAACCGGTCGGTACAACAACAAGAACAATCAGCGGCCGTTGCGGGTCGAGAGGCCCGGCGGGAACAACGACAGCTGCGAAGGCATGCGGCTGGGCTGCAGTACCTTGAAAGAACGGTCGGCGGGCAGCGTGGCCCAGCCGGAGTCGCGGGCCGGCGCAGACGGCGTGAGCCGTTCGACGCGGGGCACCGCCTTGGGCATGACAGGCGCGTTCATGGCAGCGCGGCGTCAGTGGCCGACCAGCCAGCGGCTGGGGGCGAATTCGGAAGGACGCACGGCCAGGGCCTGGGCGGCCGGCGGGGCCAGCACGCTGGCGGCACGGCTGAGCCAGCTCGTCAGGTTGCCTTGGCGCGGCGAGGCCGGTTGGGCCAGGCGCAGCATCGAGGAGGCGCCGCCGCGGCAGCTGGGGCTCGCCGGTCGCACGCGGCGCTGGGCGGTGGAAGCTTGGGAACCAGAGCGATGGAACAACGGCATGGCACGACGTCCTTGTGTGATGTCTCCCGCTCGAGTGGCTGGTGGCCGGTGTGGCGGGTTGGTGCGTGCCATTTCGCAGCTTCTGTGCCAGTGCGTGCAGGCCCCTGCGAACGGGCCCACAGACAAAAAACGCCGCCTTTTCGGTGTTCGGACGGTCGTTTTATGACCGGCCCGTAAGTGCGGAGTTACATCTCTGACCGGTTTGGTCGCTCGCCCTCGTCCAGCAGGTGGCGGGCGACGGCGGCGGCCACGTTCGCGTCGGCCAGCATGCGCCGGTGGCCCAGGCCGCGGGTGGTGACGAGTTGCGCTGCAGCAATCGCCTGGGCCAGGCGCTGGCCGACCACGGGGGGCGAGATGCGGTCGTCCTCGTCGCGCACGACGAGCGTCGGCAGCGCGAGCCGCGGCCCCAGCCAAGCCGGCTCGAAGCGCCCGAGCGGCACGCCTTCCACGCGCTCGATCGCCGTGCCCATGCGCTGGGAGATGCCCTCGCCCAGGCCCAGGCTGCGCCCGAACCAGCCAAGAAACTGCGCCGGCGGTGGCGAAGGCGCGAGCAAGGCCAGGCGTTGCACCGGCAGGCCGTTGGCCGTGGCGTGGGCCGCTGCCACCGCGCCCAGCGAATGCGCCACCACCGCATGCAGCGGCCCGAGCCGCGACGAGGCGGCCCACAGCGCGCGCGAGAACTGCGGCAGCGTGGCGCGCCAGCCGGGGCTGCGGCCGTGGGCCGGGAAGTCGAGCAGCACCGGGTTGAGCCCGGCCTGCGCCACCGCGTCGGCCAGGGTCAGCATCTGCATCGCGTCGCCGGCCCAGCCGTGGGCCAGCAGCACCGTGGGGCGGGTGGCGGCGTCGACGCCCTCGCGCCGGTACACCGCGAGCGTGCCCTGCTCGAACGGCCAGTGCTCCACGCGCCAGGGCGCCGGCACGGCCCGCCGGCGCGCGGCCAGCCTGAGTGGCAGCGGGGTGAAGAACAGGCGCAGGGCGACGCGCGTGGCCACGGCCGGCGCCACGCGTTGCGACAGGCGCAGTGCGAGGCCCAGGCCGCGTGCCAGGCCGCCGGCGAAGAAGGCGTTGGCCGGGTTGGCCGCGGGGGTGGGGCTGCTCATCACAGGTCCAGCCACTGGAAGTCGGCGTTGCTGCGCGGGATGGTGGACCACAGCGAGGCGACGAACCAGACGGCGGGGGCGAGCACGCCCACACCGAGCGCGAGAAGCAGAGCGATCAGCATGTGAATCTCCTTGTGTCGCACGATCGTGCGAAGTAGGGCCAAAGAATGCGTCGATCAGGGCTCATGGCGGTGACTAACGCGGGGAGGGAACGGGTTGCAGCGAGCCGACCAGCCGCTCGTAGGCGGCCCAGGTGCGGTCGGCGGCGCGCGGGTCGCGCAGGAAGCGGGCCTCGCGCATCAGGGCGACGAACAGGCCGTCGAGCTCGAACACCACCTGGTCGGCATCGGTGTCGTCGCGCAGGTGGCCGGCCTCGATGGCCTGCAGCACGGTGCGCCGCAGGGCCGAGCGCCAGCGCTGCACGTGCGTCAGCAGCAACTCGCGCAGCGGGCCCTCGCGGTCGTCGAACTCGAAGGAGCCGGCGCAGTAGAGGCAGCCGCTGCGGATCTCGACGTCGCGCGCGCGCTGCAGCCACAGCCGCATGATGGCGTTGAGCCGCGGCAGGCCGCGCGGCTCCTGCATGGCGGGGGTGAAGACGTCTTGCAGGAAGCGGCGGCCGTATTCCTCGATGACGGCGGCCTGCAGCGCCTCGCGAGAGCCGATGCGCGAGAACACGCCGCTCTTCGACAGGCCCAGGCGCTTGGCCACCTCGCCGATGGTCAGGCTGTCCAGCCCGTCGGCGGCGGCCATGGCCAGCGAGGCGTCGAGGATGGCGGCGAGGGTGAGTTCGCTGCGTTCGGTCTTGGTCTCCATGGCGCACAGTGTCGCACGATCGTGCGAAGTGTCAAGCCAATGCCGGCAGCAGGGGTTTGGGCTTGGCGTGACGCAACGCACGTGGCTGCATGGCCGTTGCGTGGTGTCGCCATTGGTTGGCGCGGGGTGTCGTGGTACACCTGCCGACACACTGGCGCGAGGGAGGAACAGTGCTTCGCAAGGCTCTGGTTCGCGGGCGCATCCGCTGGCTGGTGATCGCGCCCTTTCTGGTGGTCGTGGCGATGCTCGCCGGCCTGGTGGTGGCCAGTGCAGACATCCTCTCGGCCGCGCGCGCCTACGTGGGCGGCGAAAGCCTGTGGTCCAAGGGCCAGAAAGACGCCGTCTACCAGCTCGGCCGCTACCTCGCCTCGCGCGACCCGCTCGACTACCTGCGCTTCCAGAACGCGCTGGTGGTGCCGCTGGGCGACCGCCAGGCCCGCCTGGCGTTGGAGCGCCGCCCGCCCGACATCAATGCGGCGCGCCAGGGTTTCCTCGAAGGCGGCAACCACCCGGACGACCTCGACGGCATGGTCCAGCTCTTCCTGCGCTTTCGCCACGTCGAGTTCATGGCCAACGCCATCGCCATCTGGGCCGAGGCCGATGGCCAGCTCGCCCAGTTGGCCGAACTGGGCCAGGCGATCCACCGGCGCATCGAGTCCGGCGAGCCGGCGCACTCACCCGAGCTGCAGGCGCTGGTGGGCCGCCTGCCGGCGGTGAACGAACGCCTCACGGTGCTGGAGCAGCGCTTCTCGGCCACGCTGGGCCAGGCTTCGCGCACGGCGCGTCACCTCGTGCTGGCGATCACGCTGGTGCTGGCCGCCGCCCTGACCGCCGGCGGCGTGTTCCTCACGGCCCACATGCTGCGCCAGCAGGCGCGCATCGAGATGGCCCTGCACGAGAGCAACGATCGCTGGGCGCTGGCTGCGGGTGCGGCCGGCATCGGCCTCTTCGACTGGAACCTGCGCAGCGGCAACGTCACCCTCGACGCGCGCGCCGCCGCGTTCTACGGCCTCAAGCCCGAGAGCACCGAGGTCGACGCCGCGCTGCTCACGCGCGACACGGTGCACCCCGAAGACGCCGCCCGCGTGCGCGCCGCGATGAGCCAGTCGATCGCCCACCCGGCGCCGGTGACCATGCGCTACCGCATCGTCACGCCCGACGGCACCGTGCGCCAGCTCGAAGCCATTGCCACCGTGCGCAGCACCGAAGCCGACGCCGGCATGCACATGGTGGGCATCCTGCGCGACGTGAGCGACGCGATGCGCGCCGCCCAGCTGCGGCTCGAGAAAGAGGCGGCCGAGCGCGCCTACCGGGCCAAGGGCGAGTTCCTCTCGCGCGTGAGCCACGAGCTGCGCACGCCGCTCAATGCCGTGCTGGGCTTCACCGAGCTGATGCAGAGCGACCCGGCCGAGCCGCTCACGCGCACCCAGCAGCAGCGCACCCAGCACGTGCTCGACGCGGGGCGCAGCCTGCTGGCCTTGATCAACGACATCCTCGACCTCGGCAGCGTCGACGACAGCACCGTGCCGATCGACACCCAGCCGGTGATGCTGGCGCCGGTGCTGCAGGCGAGCCTGAACCAGATCGAGCCGATGGCGCATGCGCAACAGATCACCCTCGGCGCCGACCTGCCGGCCCACGACGTGTGCGTTCAGGCCGAGCCACGCCGGCTGGGCCAGGTGTTCGTCAACCTGCTCTCCAACGCCATCAAGTACAACCGCAGCGGCGGCGAGGTGCAGGTCTCGTGCGCGCGCGAGGGCGACGCCGTGCTCATCACCGTGCGCGACACCGGCAAGGGGTTGAGCGCCGCGCAGATCGAGCAGATGTTCCAGCCCTTCAACCGCCTGGGGGCCGAGTTCTCCAAGGTGCAGGGCAGTGGCCTCGGGCTGGTGATCACCCAGCAGCTGGTCAAGCGCATGGGCGGCAGCCTGTCGGTGCACAGCACCGAGGGGGTGGGCACCCGGATGGTCGTGAAGCTGCGCGCGACCCCGGCGGTATGACGCGCAGCTGTCATCCCGGCGAACGCCGGGATCCATGCGTGCCTTGTGCACTGCGTTGCGGTGGGCCCCGGCGTTAGCCGGGGTGACGCGCCGTCAGGCCAGCGCCGGCTGGTACCCGCGCGGAATTGCCCCAAGCAGCCGCCGCGTGTACTCCTGCTGTGGCGCATCGAGGATCTGCTCGACGCTGGCCTGCTCGACCACCTCGCCGTCCTTCATCACCAGCACCTCGTCGGCCATGAAGCGCACC
>NZ_DASSRA010000170.1:0-6684 GCF_035702065.1 Rhizobacter sp. | reverse complement strand
GTCTCGCCTCGCTGCGCATCGGCTTGAGAACCAAGGCAAAGCGAAGCGAGCCGAGACACGAGGCCGAAGGCGAGCTTGCTCTTGGGGCCCTTGAGAGCCGTCGAGCAGCGCAGGGCTTTGTGGGCGCGCGCGTCAGCGCGCTTCGTCCTCTGACTTCGGGCAGCTGTCTGAGCGCAGCGGCCGCAGGCCGCGTAGCGAGTTCTGCCCGACCCACAAAGACCGAGCAGCGCAGAGCAGTCGGCCCTAGGCCGACCGGCGAACGGGGTCGCCTTTTCTTTGGTGACTTTCTTTTGGCGAAGCAAAAGAAAGTTACTGCGCTGCCGGGCGCACATCCCGGCGCGGCCTCACGCAGTGCACAAGCACCGCGACAAGCAGCACGAGGCTTCGATACCTCAGCCTGAGCGGCCTGAGACAGGACACCCATGAACACCTCCCCCATCCTCCAAGTCCACGACCTCCACCACTGCTTCCCGCAAACCACGCGGCCCGCGGTCGTCGACGCCTCCCTCACCCTCCACCCCGGCGAAGTCGTCGCCATCGTCGGCGAATCCGGCTCCGGCAAGAGCACCTTGCTCAACTGCATCGCCGGTCGCCTCACGCCCACGCAAGGCCAGGTCATCTACACCAACGGCACAGGCCAACAACTCGACGTCCACCGACTCTCGGAACGCGAGAAGCGCCAACTCGAACGCACCGAATGGGGCTTCGTGCAACAGAACCCCATCGACGGCCTGCGCATGAACGTCAGCGCCGGCGCCAACATCGGCGAGCGCCTGATGGGCCAGGGCCAGCGCCATTTCGGCCACCTGCGCAGTGCCGCCCCCGACTGGATGGGCCGCGTCGAGCTCGACGCGCAGCGCATCGACGACTCGCCGCGCGCCTTCTCCGGCGGCATGCGCCAGCGCCTGCAGATCGCGCGCAACCTCGTCACCCGCCCGCGCCTGGTGCTGATGGACGAGCCCACCTCGGGCCTCGACGTGTCGGTGCAGGCGCGCCTGCTCGACCTGATCCGCCTGCTGGTGGCGCGCATGCACCTCTCGGCGCTGATCGTCACCCATGACCTCGGCGTGGCGCGGCTGCTGGCCCACCGCACGCTGGTGATGCGCGAAGGCCGCATCGTCGAGCAAGGCCTCACCGACCGCGTGTTCGACGACCCGCAACATGCGTACACGCAGTTGCTGGTGTCGTCGGTGGTGGCGCCCTGACGCCCATGACTTGCCTTCGCACACCTCCACCCGTTCGGGCTGAGGTATCGAAGCCTGGCACGGCCAGCGCGGGCCTTCGATACCTCAGGCTGAGCGGACGATGAACTGACCGCATCACAAGACCCCCATGCTCCAAGTCCACGCCCTCTCCAAACACTTCACCCTCCACCTGCGCGGCGGCCTGCAACTGCCGGTGCTGCAGGAGGTGTCCCTGCACGTCGAACCCGGCGAATGCGTGGCCCTGCTCGGCCCCTCCGGCCGCGGCAAGTCCACGCTGATGAAGTGCCTCTACGGCAGCTACGGCGCCGACAGCGGCGCCATCTGGCTCAACGCGCAGGCCGGACGCATCGACATCGCCAGCGCCACGCCGCAGCAGATGCTGGCCCTGCGCCGGCGCGACATCGCCTACGTGAGCCAGTTCCTGCGCGCCGTGCCGCGCGTGCCGGCAATCGACATCGTGGCCGAGCGCTGGCTGCAGGCGCGCCCCGAACTCGATGCCGATGAAGCGCAAGAAGAGGCGCGCGACCAAGCCCGTGCCCTGCTGCGCCGCCTCCACCTGCCCGAGAGCCTGTGGACGCTGCCGCCGGCCACCTTCTCCGGTGGCGAGCAGCAGCGCGTGAACATCGCGCGCGGCTTCATCGAGCCTTCGCGCCTGCTGCTGCTCGACGAGCCCACCGCTTCGCTCGATGCCGCCAACCGCCGCGTGGTGGTCGAGCTGATCCACGAGAAGCGCGCCGCCGGCACTGCGGTGGTGGGCATCTTCCATGACGAAGAAGTGCGTGACGCCGTGGCCAGCCGCTGCGTCACGCTCCATTGATGAGGCCCACACGATGAATGACGAGATCATCTTCCGCAACGCCCGCATCGTGCTCGCCAACGAGGTGGTGCACGGCAGCGTGCGCTTGCAAAGCGGCCGGATCGCCGACATCTCCAGCGGCCCCACGGCCGTGCCCGGCGCACACGACTTCGACGGCGACCACCTGCTGCCCGGCCTGGTGGAAGTGCACACCGACAACCTGGAGCGCCACGTCACGCCGCGGCCCAAGGTCCACTTCCCCATGCAGGGCGCGGTGCAGGCGCACGACGCCGAGGTGGCCGCCGCCGGCATCACCACCGTGCTCGACGCCATCGGCGTGGGTGACCCGTACGGCGACGGCTTCCGCTCGCGCGACCAGAGCGCGCTGCTCGACGTGCTGGACCGGCTCGACGCCGCCGGCCTGCTGCGCGCCGAGCACCTGATCCATGTGCGCTGCGAGCTGCCCGCGCCCAATGCGCGCGAGCTGTTCGAGCCCTTCGCGCGCCACCCGCGCCTGCGCCTCATCTCGCTGATGGACCACACGCCCGGCCAGCGCCAGTGGAGCGACATCGAGCACGCCCGCATCTACTACACCGGCAAGAAGGGCTGGAGCGACGCGCAGTTCGACGCCGAGGTGCGCATCGCGCCCGAGCGCCAGAAGCAGCACGCCACGCCCAACCGCACCTGGTTCGCCGACTTCGCGCGCACCTACGGCGTGGCACTGGCCACACACGACGACACCACCGTCGCGCACGTGGACGAGGCGCATGCCGAAGGCGCCGGCATGAGCGAGTTCCCCACCACGCTGGCGGCTGCGCGCCGCGCCAAGGCGCTGGGCCTGGCCACCGTGGCCGGCGCCCCCAACGTGATCCGCGGCGCCTCGCACTCGGGCAACGTCTCGGCGATGGCCCTGGCACGCGAAGGCGTGCTGGACGCCCTCTCTTCCGACTACGTGCCCGGCAGCCTGCTGCAGTCGGCCTGGAAGCTGACGCACGAAGGCGGCTTCTCGCTGCCCGAGGCCGTGAACGTGGTGAGCCGCAACCCGGCGCGCGCCGTGGGGCTGGCCGACCGTGGCGAGATCGCCGCGGGCCGGCGTGCCGATCTGCTGCGCGTGAAGCTGCTGGGCGACCACCCCGTGGTGCGCGAAGCCTGGCGCGCGGGGCGCCGCGTCGCATAGCGCCCTCGCTCCCGCTACGGGCTTCTGAGCTGGCCTCAGCCCAGGTCGGCCGCCTCGTACAGCGGCCGGATCTCGATCTCGCTCGGCCCTTCCATCGGGTTGGGGCAGCGCTGGCCCCAGGCGACGGCCTCGGCCATGTCCTTCACCTCCCAGAGCCAGAAGCCGGCCACCAGCTCCTTGCTCTCGGCGAACGGCCCGTCGATCACCCGGCGCCTGGCGCCGTCGAAGGCGATGCGCTTGCCATGCTTCGAGGGCTTGAGCCCGTCGGCCGACAGCAGGATGCCGGCATCGCGCAACTCTTCGTTGAACCGGCTCATCGCCTCCATCATCTCGGTGGCCCAGGGCGTGGGAACAAAGTCCTTGTCGCCGTCTGCGGACGCTTTCACGAGCACCATCACGCGCATGTCTTTCTCCTGGTTGAGCCGGCCCACCCGGCTGTCATGGGAACGACGAACAGGGCCGGCGCAAATCGACAGCCCGGTCTTTTGACGAAGAGGAGACGCAGCATGGACCGATTCACCGGGGGTTGCCTGTGCGGCCAGGTGCGGGTCGTGGCGTCGGGGCGCCCTTACCGCGTCGGCCTGTGCCATTGCCTCGACTGCCGCAAGCACCACGGCGCCCTGTTCCACGCCAGCGCCATCTTCCCGCAGGAGGCGGTGACGGTCGAGGGCGACACACGCCACTACGCCGGGCGACACTTCTGCCCGCACTGCGGCTCGTCGGTCTTCGGGCGCAGCAGCGACGAGATCGAGCTCAGCCTGGGGTCGCTGGATGCGCCCGACCAGCTGGTACCGACTTACGAACTCTGGACCGTCCGGCGCGAATCGTGGTTGCCGCCGTTTCCGCTGGCGAGGCACTACGAGCGGGATCGGGACGCTGCGAGCCGCTTCGAGGAATAGCGCTCCACCGCGGCTTTGCCGCTCACAGGCGATGCCGCACGCCCGATGGGAAGCGGCTGTCGAAGGCCACTTCCATGGTTCGCGGCAGGCCGACAGTCACTGCCGGCGTGGAAGTGCTCGTACAGAGCGGGCCTCTCCCGAGGTCCGCCCGGCGAGCGGCTTTTATCTTTCGCTGCTGCAGTTGCCCAGCTTGGCCATCTCGAGCAGGGACACCTCCTTCTTCCCCTGTTCTTCCGGCACTTCCTCGATACCGGCACCCCCGACGAACACGCCCATCTTGATGTACTGCCGGAAGAAGTGGTTCTTTCCGGCCGTCAGCGTTGCTTCCACCGTGTTGGGTGAGAACTCGGACTCGGTGTCGATCTTGTAGGTCTTGTCTCCGGGAACCTGCTTGTAGAAGAAGACCTTGTTGGCGGTCTGGCCGACGCATTTCCCGTCGACCCACAGGTCCTTCTTCAGCGCTTGCCCAACGAAGCTGTCCCGGTAGAGATAGACGCCGGCATATCCAGCGGCAGGTGGCCTGAACTCCTTTGCCTGCGCAGACTCCTCCTTCGAGGCCATGTCGACTGATGCACAGCCAGAAAACAGCAACGACGCAGCAATGGCTGCGCATGCAAGACCAAGTCTCTTCATAGATTCCCTCAGGGTGTTATTGATGTGACGCCGCGGGTGCGGCGCGCAAAATCCTAGCGCATGAACGCCGGGCAGATCGCAGGGCAGCGAAGGGTGCAGGCTTGACAGATTGTTTCCTTGGAAACTAAAGTGCGCGTGTCGCGAACGAAGCGCAATGAAGAAGACATCGACCCCCGTCAGCCCGCTCGAAGCGCACCTCGGCTTCTGGATGCGCTACGTCTCCAACCGCGTCTCCTCGGAGTTCGAGCGCGCCATGCTGGCCAGCGGCGTGTCGGTCACGGAATGGGTGGCGTTGCGCACGCTGTACGCGCAGGGCGAATCCACGCACGCGGCCTTGATGGCCTCGCTGGGCATGACCAAAGGGGCCATCTCCAAGGTCATCACGCGCCTGCAGCAAAAGGCGCTGCTGGAGCGCACGCCCCACGGCGAGGACGCGCGCGCCCAGGTGCTCACGCTCACGGCCGCCGGCCGGGCGCTGGTGCCCAGGCTGGCGAAGCAGGCCGACCAGAATGACGAGCGCTTCTTCGGCCACCTGTCGGCCAAGCAACGCGCGCAGCTGGCGGCCCTGCTGAAAGAGATGGTGCGGCTGCACCAGATGCACGAAGTGCCGGTCGCCTGACGGCCGCTCAACCGACGAAGGAACCCCCATGGACGACACCACCCGCCAGACCATCGAGCACTGTGCCCAGTCGTCGAAAGACGGTTCGGCGCACTTCCCCGACATCGTGAAGGCACTCATCGGCGCAGGCGTGGAGTCGTACTTCGCCGACTACCGCGCGAGTGCGACGCGCTACTACCTGCCGGATGGCGACACGCATGCCGTGCCGCTCGTGCCGCCAGGCGGCGTGCCCATTTCAGAGCGCTTCGATTCCGCGGCCTTGCAGCAGGCGATCCGCGGCGCGCAGGCCGGGCGGGTGATGTACCCCGAGTTCCTGCGCCTGTCGCGTGCCGCCGGCTGCGTGGGCTACATCACCTGGCTGGCCGGGCAGCAGGTCACGTACTTCGGCCGCCTGGGCGAGACCCATGTCGAGCCCTTCCCGGGCCGCACTTAGGAGGCTTCAGCCCGCTCCCGCGCCAGTGCCGCCCCGGCCGCCAACGCGCGCAGCTTGGCCTCGGCCACCTCGCGCTTCATCGGCGCGAGACCGCAGTTGGTGCAGGCGATGAGGCGCTCGCGCGGCACGAACTGCAGCGCGCGGCCAATGGTGTCGGCCACTTCGTTGGGCGTTTCCACCACGTCGCTTGCCACGTCGATCACGCCCACCATCACGTCCTTGCCCTTGAGCAGCGCCATCAGCTCGGGCGGCACGTGCGAGTGGATGCACTCCAGGCTCACCTGGTCGATGCGGCTGGCAGCGAGAGCGGGGAAGACCTGCTCGTACTGCCGCCACTCCTCGCCCAGCGTCTCTTTCCAGTCGATGTTGGCCTTGATGCCGTAGCCGTAGCAGATGTGCACCGCGGTCTTGCAGCTGAGGCCTTGCGCGGCGCGCTCCAGCGCCTTCACGCCCCAGTCGGCCGCCTCGGCCATGTAGACGTTGAAGGCCGGCTCGTCGAACTGCACGATGTCCACGCCGTCGGCTTGCAAGGCCAGCGCCTCCTGGTTGAGCAGCTCGGCAAAGGCGAAGGCGAGCTTCACGCGGTCGCCGAAGAACTTGTCGGCCACGGTGTCGACGATCGTCATAGGCCCGGGCAGGGTGAACTTGATCTTGCGCGTGGTGTGGGCGCGCAGGAAGCGCGCCTCGGCCTCGTGCACGCGGCCCTTGAGGCGCGGCTGCGCCACCACCTGCGGCACCATGGCCTTGTAGCGGTCGTTGCGGATGCCCATCTCGACCTTGTGCTCGAAGTCGATGCCTTCCACGCGCTCCAGAAAGCCGTGCACGAAGTGCTGGCGCGACTGCTCACCGTCGCCGATCACGTCGAGCCCGGCGTCTTCCTGCGCCTTGATCCACAGCAGCGTGGCATCGAGCTTGGCCTGTG
>NZ_DASSRA010000169.1:0-32623 GCF_035702065.1 Rhizobacter sp. | reverse complement strand
ATGCCCGCGCTGTCGAAGAGCGCGCCGCGCGCTTTCAGCAGCTCGCGCTTGTCGTCGGCCGTGCGGGCGAGGTAGAGCGAATCGGGCGTGAGAAAGTCGGTGTAGGTCAGCCAGTAGGCCTCGGCCAGTGGGTCGTTCTTGAGCAACGGGTCGTGCAGTCCGCTCACGCCCAGGGCGCCGGGGAATGGTGCGGCGACCTCGCGGCGCGTGAAGCTGTCGCCCAACTTGCGCCACTGCTCCAGCTTGCCCGCGACGTTGTCGATGATGTTGAGCAGCACGTGGTCGTGCGTGCTGGTGTAGCCCGACAGCGAGCGCGTGGACGTCGGCGTGAACAGCGCACCGAGCTTGCGGTCGCCCTTGAGGTAGGCGGCGGCATTGGTGTGCAGCAGCGAGCCGCTGGAGAAGGTGGTGTCGCCCACCGTCAAGGCGCTGCGCAGATGCAGCAGCATGGTGTCACGCAGGAAGCTGGGCGATGCGTCGCTCGGGATGTCGAGCGGCACCAGCTTGTCGCCCTGCTGCAGGAAGACCTTGCTGTTGTAGAAGTCGAGCGCGCGCGTGAAGAGGGTGCGCTCGTAGCCGGGCGTCATGTCCACGCTCACGGCGACGGCCACGTCCTTGCTCTCGCCTTCGAAAACGGACACGGCCTCGCTGAGTGGCGTGCCGCGCTTCCAGCGCTTGATGATGCGGGCGTAGCCCGAGTCGGTCATGGAGCCGGGGCCGAAATCGGTGCCCACGTAGATCGTGTTCTCGTCGGCCCAGTCGATCTCGGTCTTGGCTTCGGGCAGGGTGAAGCCGTCCTTCACGAACTGCTTGGTGACCGTGTCGAACTCGCGCACGACCTTGGCATCGGCCCCGCCTCGCGAGAGCTGGAGCAGGCAGTGCCGGTAGCTCGGGCCCAGGCAGTTCGCGCCGCCCCAGACCCAGTTCTCGTTCTCGGCCTTGCCCAGCGCATCGAGGTCGAGCACGGTCTCCCACTTGGGCTCTGGCTTGCGGTATTCCGCCAGGCTGGTGCGCCGCCACAGGCCGCGCTTGTTGGTCTCGTCCTGCCAGAAGTTGTAGAGCCAGTCACCGCGGCGCGACACGTTGGGGATGCGGTCCTTGGCGTTCAGCACCTCGAGCATCTGCGCACGGATGGGTGCGAACTCGGGTCGGGCGGTCAGCTCCTTTTGCGACACCGCGTTGCGCTCGCGCACCCAGTCGAGGGCGCGTTCGCCTTGCACGTCTTCCAGCCAGAGAAAGGGATCGGGTTTGTCGGTGGAAGTGGGGGTGGAGGCGGGTGCAGCGGATTGGGACATGGCGTTCTGAGCGAGCAATAGGACAAGCGCGGTGGCAGCTGCACCGCGGCGCAGGATCAGGAGGTTCATGCCAGCAGGTCCTGGGTTTCAGGGTGGCGCTGCATGTAGGCGCGCGTGTAGGGGCACTGGGGGTCGACCTTCAGGCCCTTGGCGCGTGCGTGAGCGAGCGCTGCCGCGACCATCGACGAGGCGATGCCGCGGCCTTCGAGCGCAGGGTTCACCACGGTGTGGAGGATGCGCATCACCTTGCCTTCGAGCTCGTACTCGACCTTGTTCAGGTGGCCTTCGAGGTTGACCTCGAAGCGGTGTCGGGCGTCGTTGTGCTGGACGGAAAAGGAGCGGGCGGTGTCTGGCATGGTGTGATTCCTGGCCATGGGATGCCGCCGATTATTGGCTGATCGAAATGCCTCGCGGCAGCCGGGCTTTTGCGGGTGCCGATGTGAGCATTTTTCACGCGCTCAGGAAGGGTTCAACCGCTGCGGCGTGATCTCGATGCTGTGTGTCCCGTCGCCCACCCACACCGTGCCGTCTTGCACCGTCACCTGCAACTGCATGGTTCGTTGGGCGAGCCCGGCCAGGGCCTGGCTTTGCTCGGCCGGCACCTGCCACACCGCGATGTTGCTGGCGCGCGTGATCTTGGTGGCGATGCCGCTCCACCAGATCGGCGTGCTGTGGCTGAAGCTGTAGACGCTGACCGACTCGGCGCGCGGGCTGGCTTTCATCAGGCGCTTGTCATCGGGTTGGCCGATGTCGACCCATTGCAGGATCTGGCCCGTCAAGTCCTTCTGCCACAGGCTGGGCTCGTCGGTGTCCCACAGGTCCTTGGCGAACTCGAGCGCACCGTTGTGGTCGTCGGCCGGCGCATTGAGGGCGAAGGCCAGCAGGCGGATCATCATGCGCTCGTCGGTCTCCGACGGGTGGCGCGCAATGGTCACGCTGTGGTCGCCGTAGATGCTGCGGTCCATGTCGGCGAGCTGCAGCTGGGCTTTGTAGATGGTGGCTTTGAGCGCCATGGGAGTCTTGCGTCGAGAGAGGGACGGGCATTAGACCACCCGTGGCGGCGACAATGCGCCGATCCAGAGATCCACCGCGAGGCAATTCCAATGAGCATGAAGAAGTTCGACCTGGCCAAGCAGCTGGGCCTCAAGGTCACAGGGCAGATGAGGGCAGCCGGCATCCCCAACCGCTTTGCGCAGGGTGCAGGCGAGGTGCTCGACAAGCGCGAGCGCCGCTTGCGCGACGCAGCTGCCGGCCTGGTGCCGTTTGCCTGCAAGCTGCCTGGCGAGTTGGTCAAGCGCTTGCACGAACGCGCCGCGCAGCACGAAGGCGGCATCAACGGCTTGATGGCGGAGTTGCTGTCATCGGCCATCGCCGAGGACAAGCCCACCAAGCCGGCGGCGAAGAAGAAGGCGCCTGTGGTCAAGGACGCCGCAGTGCCTGAAGAGGCCGCGGCCAAGAAGGCCTCGGCCAAGAAAGCTGTCAGCCGTAAACCGTGACAACCTGGTAGCCGATGGCGGCCAGTTCACCATCGGGCGACCACAGCCGCGTGGCCTGGTTCGAGTAGCCCCCCGCGGCGGCCAGCACGTCGGTGTCGACGCGCCACCAGCCTTCACTGGAAGGCGGCAGTGGCCGCAGCTCCAGCTCCCACGAGACCGAGCTCGCCGGCGTCGGCTTGGTGAACTGCGAGAGCAAAGGCGTGGGCGGTACGTCGGCCAGCAGCACGGTCAGCAGTTCGGTGTCGATGCCGCTGGCGGGTTCGCCCTGGATCTTCAAATGGATGCGGCTGAGCGTGCTCACCTTGCCCGTGAAGGGTGCGGCCCCCTCGGCGAAGCGCATGTCCATGTGCTGCGTGAAGTTGGGGGCGATGCCGGGCGGCAGCTCGCGCGGTGGTGTCTGCTCGGGCTCGGTGGCCACCGGCGGCTTCTTGGGCGACATCGGCTGCACCACGCTCTGGCGGTCGGAGCCGAACACGCCCAACAGCAGCGCGGCGGTCTGGCCGGCCTGCTGCACCAAGGCTTGCACCTGGCGCACGTTCTTGCCTTCGCGCAGCAGCGTCACCGCCACGTCGACCGGGCCTTGCGCCACCGGGCCGATGAAGCTGGTTTGCAGCGCGCGCAGGTGCACGTCGGCGGCCCAGTTCGCCCCGGCCACGTCGCGCATGGCCTGCACGGCGATCACCGAGATCAGCCCGCCGAAGGAGGTGCGGCCTTGCAGCCAGTCTTCCGGAACGTTGAATCCGACACGGTTTTCATGGCGGCTGCGGGCCGCGAGCAGCGTGGACAAAGGGGTGAAGGTGGGCATGGGTGGCGGAGGATGGGGGACACTCGGGATTATCGAAAATGCGCCCGCCCCACGCTGGCGCCAGGGCGACAGCGGCCGAGGTGGCAGTCTGCCGCCCGCTTTCTTTTCAAGCACTGAGTTTTCAAGGACAGACACATGAGGTTTGCGTATTCCCTGGCCGGCCTGGCGCTGGTTGTTTCGGCTTCCTCCCATGCCGCGCCGCCGCGCGAGGGCACGCTGGGCAGCGGCAAGGCCGGTGGGCCGGTGATGAGCATGTCGCAGCTGCGTGCCTGCCTGGCCCAGCAGAGCCGCATCGCAGGTCAGAGCGACGAGATGGTCAAGGCGCAACAGCAGCTCACCGCCGATCGCACCGAACTCGAACGCAACGGCATGGCGCTCAAGGACGAACTGGCGGCGCTCGACCGCACCAACAAGGAACTGGTCGAGGCCTACGTCGCCAAGGCCCAGGCCCACGACAAGTCGATCGACGACTTCGAGGCGCGCGTGCCGGCCTTCAACGCCAAGGTCGAGGCCTTGCAGGCCGAGCGTGCGGGCTACGCCAAAGCGTGCGAAGGCAGGCGCTATCTGGAAGACGACTACAAGGACATCAAGGCCGGCAAGTAGGGCGCGCGTTGGGAGGCGGCCCCTAGAATCGGCGCGTCTCCAACCCGAGAACGCACCATGACCCTTGCCACGAGCAACCCCCTGGTGCAGCCCTGGAACACCCCGCACGGGCTGCCTCCCTTCGCCGACGTTCGCGCCGAGCACTTCAGGCCGGCTTTCGACACGGCGCTCACGCAGCACCTGTCCGAGATCGAGTCAATCGCGGCTTGCGCCGAAGCCCCCAGCTTCGAGAACACCGTGGCCGCGCTGGACCGCAGCGGCCGGCTGCTGTCGCGCATCGAGGCGCTGTTCCACAACCTTGCATCGAGCGAAACCTCGCCCAGCCTGCAGGCCGTGGAGCGCGAGATGGCGGCGCCGCTGGCGGCGCACAACAGCGCCATCTACATGAACGCGCGCCTGTTCCGGCGCATTGACGCACTGCACGCGCAGCGCGCCACGCTGGGCCTGTCGCCCGAGCAGCTGAGGCTGCTGGAGCGCTTTCACATCGACTTCGTGCGTGCCGGCGCCAAGCTGGGCGAGGCCGAGCAGAAGCGCTATGCGCAGATCATGCAGCGCCTGGCCGAGCTGACCACGCGCTTCAGCCAGAACGTGCTGGCCGACGAAGCCGGCTACCGCCTGGTGCTGCGCGACGAGCGCGATCTGGCGGGCTTGCCCGACTTCGTGCGCGCCGCGGCACGCCAGGCGGCCGTGGACCGCGGCGTGGCCGAAGGCTGCGTGATCACCTTGTCGCGCTCGCACATCGTGCCCTTCCTCACCTTCTCGGAGCGCCGCGACCTGCGCGAGCAAGCCTGGCGTGCCTGGGTCTCGCGCGGTGAGCACGAAGGCGAGCACGACAACCGCCCGGTGGCTCGCGAGATCCTGACCTTGCGCCGCGAGCAGGCACGCCTGCACGGCTACGCAAGCTACGCCGACTACGCACTCACCGACACCATGGCCGGCACGCAGGCGGCCGTCGATGGCCTGTTGCAGCAGGTCTGGGCACCGGCTCTGGCGCGCGCCGGGCAGGAGCTCGAAGCCTTGCAGGCGCTCGCCCTGTCGCGTGGCGAATCGCTGCAGATCGAGGCCTGGGACTGGCGCTACTACGCCGAGAAGGTGCGCCAGGCGCGCTACGACCTGGACGAAGCCGCCGTCAAACCCTATTTCCCGCTCGAGCGCATGGTCGAGGCGGTGTTCGACTGCGCCCAGCGCCTCTTCGGCGTGCGCTTCGTGGCGCGTGCCGACCTGCCCGCCTACCACCCCGACGTGAAGACCTACGAGGTGCGCCGCGTGGCCGACGACAGTCTCGTGGGCATCTTCCTGCACGACAACTTCGCGCGCCCCACCAAGCGCAGCGGGGCGTGGATGTCGCTCTACCGCAGCCAGTCGCGCAACCTGTCGGTCGCTGGTGAGGCGGTGCTGCCCATCGTGGTCAACAACAACAACTTCGCCAAGGGCGCGCCGGGCGAGCCCACGCTGCTGAGCTTCGACGACGCGCGCACCCTGTTCCACGAGTTCGGCCACGGCCTGCACGGTTTGCTCTCCAACGTGACCTACGAGCGGCTCTCGGGCACCAACGTGCTGCGCGATTTCGTCGAACTGCCCTCGCAGCTTTTCGAGCACTGGCTGGCCGAGCGCGAGGTGCTCAAGAAGCACGCGCGCCACCACCTCACCGGCGAGCCCATCCCCGACGAGCTGATCGAGCGCCTGGAGGCTGCCAACCGCTTCAACCAAGGCTACGAGACGGTGCGCTATGTGGCGTCGGCCCGCGTCGACATGGCGGCGCATGCGCTCACCGCCACCGAAGGGCCGGACATCACTGCCTTCGAGCGCGAAGAGACGCAGCGCATGGGCTTGCCCGCGGCCGTGGGCATGAACCACCGGCTGGCGCACTTCCAGCACCTGTTTGCCGGCTCCGGCTACGCGGCGGGTTACTACGTCTACCTGTGGGCCGAGGTGCTCGACGCCGACGGGTATGACGCCTTCACCGAAGCCGGCAATCCCTTCGACGCTTCGGTGGCCCAGCGCCTGCAGCAGTTCATCTATTCCAGCGGCAACAGCCGCGAGCCGCGCGAGGCCTACCGCGCCTTCCGCGGCCGCGACCCGGCGGTGCAGCCCATGCTGCGCGAGCGGGGCTTGCTGGAGGTCTAGCGTGTCCTCCCGTTTGAGGATGTAGTCCGCCCGCGAAAGGCGCTCACTACGCACTGGGAGAGCGCCTTCAGAGAAGCGCGCTCAATTGAAGTGCGCAGCTCCCGACCCGTCGCACCGGCGACACCCGGGAGTGCGTCATGGACAAAGAAGCGAAATCGGCAGGCTCCACCCTGTCGGGCAACAGCGTACTGGCCGTGCTGCTGCTCGCGGCCGGCGCCTTCGTGTTGCACGAAGCGCCCTTGCAGGGCACGCGGCCGGCGGCCAACGAGCCGAGGGTGGAGCAGCGCTTCGCCGAGCAGGACATCGACGCGCGCCTGTGGCAAGACCCGTTCGGTGCCGTCGAGCGCGGGCGCGAGGAAGTGGCGAAGAAGCTGCCTCCAGGCACGCAACCCACGGAAGCCGAGCGCCGTGACCCGGCCCGCCTGGTGGCCACGATCGAGGAGAAGTTCAAGGACGGCGTGACCGAGGTCGACGTGCTGGCCGTGATGGTGCCCGGCGGCCCCTACGCCGAACAGGTCGAATCCCGGCGGCGCACGCGCTATGCCGTGCTCGCTGGCCTGAACGCCAGCCACCACGCACCGATCGACACCGAGCATGTCGGCTACTTTCTGCCCAGGAACAACGCCAAGTTGCCGCGCGACCTGCCGTTCGCGGTGCCCTTCGAATGGTTCGAGCCGGCCTCCACACCAATCGACCCCGCCTGCCGGCAGGCGCACAAGCCGACGGCCGCCGCACGGGGCCCGGTGAAGGCGCCGGCCTGCCAGCTGCGCCACGTGCTGGTGCTGTGGCTGGACAACGGGGCCTTCAACCGGCAGCCGTTCGATCGGGTGGCCAGGCTGTTCGCCCAGTTGCAACCCAGGGGCGCCGGCGCGCCGGTACTGCGCTGGCGCGTGCTCGGCCCATCCGATTCGGGCGGGCTGCGCGCGATGGTCGAGGAAAGCAGCACCGCCAACTTCGATGCAGGCTTCTTCAGGGATTGCGACGTCCGCTTCTATTCGCCGTCGGCGACGGTGCCCGATGCGATCCTGCTCGAACGCGTGAGCGCCGCTCAAGCGCCGAGCCCCGGTGCGAAGCCCCGGCCCCGCCGCCATTGCCTCAACCAGCCTGTGCCCGCCACCGCGGACGTTCAGCGCGACGGCCCGCACACCCTGGCCCACTACTTCGGCACCCGCGGCATCTCGCTGGTGCGCACCATCAACGACGATCAGAAGCTTGCTGCCAGCCTGATCGATGAGCTTCAGCTGCGCCTGCTGCCCGGCAAGCCCGACGTGGAGGAGCTGACCTGCCCCAAGTCGGGCGTGGGCTCGCTGCCCTACATCGCGGTCGTGACCGAGCTCGACACGCTCTACGGCCGCAGCCTGCGCCGCCAGTTCCAGTACGACCTGCAGAGGAAGGCCGGCTTCTGCGTCGACCGCTTCCAGTACGTGCGCGGGATCGACGGGCAACTGCCGGAGCGCGCCAGCGCCAACGCAGCTTCACCGGACAAGGACACACCGAAGCCGAAGACCGACCCCAAGGACAAGGACGGCAGCCTCATCGAGCGCGCCGAAGGCCAGAGCCAGTTCGACTACCTTCGGCGCCTGGCCGCGCGCCTGCGCGAGCGGGACGACGAGTTGCGCGCGGCCAGCAGCGGCCGCACCGGCATCCGCGCGATCGGCGTGCTCGGCAACGACCTGCACGACAAGCTGCTGGTGCTGCAGGCCTTGAAGCCGGACTTCCCCGATGCGGTGTTCTTCACCACCGACCTCGACGTGCGATTCCTGCACCCACGCGAGCAGGGCTGGACGCGCAACCTCGTCGTCGCATCGAGCTTCGGCCTGCGCCTGACCGACCGCCTGCAATCGGGCGCGCCGCCGTTCCGCGACAGCTACCAGACCTCGGCCTTCTTCGCCACCAGCCTGGCCATGGCGGAGATCAACAACAGCCCGCCCTTCCTCTGGAGCCAGGCGCAGGTGACGCGGCGCTTGCAGGCGCCACGCGTCTTCGAGATCGGCCGCACTGCCGCGTTCGCATTCAGCCCGGCGCGCTCCGCGTCGGCACCAGGCGACGACGCGGCCTGCGAGCGTGACGACGCTGCCTGTGCCGCCAGAAGCGCGCCGTCCGCGCCCTCGCTGGCCGGCATGGCGTGGCTGCCGGCCGCCATGGCGGCGCAGGACGGATCGCCCGCACCGTCGCCCAGCTGCGGCAACAAGAGCTTCGACGCCTGCGTCGATATCCACCCGCCACCCTCGCGCGCCTACCCCGAGATCAACACCGTGGCGCTGACGATGATCTGCAGCACGCTGCTCCTGCTGCTGTGGGCGCCGGCGCTGGCATTGAGCCGCCCGATGCGGCGGCAGCTGCGGCGCTACCTGGCGGCAGGCATGGGCTGGAACCGACACGCGGCAATCGCGGCTGGGCTGCTGCTGCTCCAGGTGGGTGTGCCGCTGCTGATGGCGGATGCCTGGCCCGTGTTCGCACGCTGGCTGACGGAGCGCGGCAAGCCGATCAGCTTCACCGAGGGCATCAGCATCTGGCCGACCGAGGCCATCCGCCTGCTGACGCTCCTGTTGTGCATCTACCTGCTGTTCCGAGGCTGGACGGCCTTGCAGCGCAACCTGGACGACATCAGCCTCAAGCTGCGGATCGGCAAGACCCGCCGGCAGCTCGTGGCCGAGCAGGACCGGCAGGACGCGGGCCAGCCCTGGTGCCGGCGCATCAACAACATGTTCTCGAATGGCAGCGCCGACCCGCCACCGCCCGACGCGACCACCGACCCGCGCATGACACCAGGCACCATGGCCTTCTGGAAGCGCTACATCGTGCAAAGCCGCACCTCGTCGCGCTTCATGCGCAGCCTGGCCTGCGTGTTCGTGATGACGCTCCTCGGCGTGGCCTTGTACGCCGCGCTCGACGAATCGCCCGGCGTACCGGTGCGCGGCGGCATCTCCAACCGCATCCACGACGGGCTGGCGTTCGCGCTGTTCCTGGCGATGAACTTCCTGATCTTCTGCGTGGCCGACGCGACGCTGCTGTGCGTGCGCCTGGTGCGCGAGCTGCGCTGGCGCAACACCAACTGGCCGGAGCGCTCGCTGAACTGGTTCCAGTCGCGCCTGGGCCCGTTGCCGGCCGCATTGGTCGACCACTGGATCGACCTGCAGTTCATCGCACGCCGCACGCAGTGCGTCACCGGGCTCGTGTACTACCCGTTCATCGTGCTGTCGCTGCTGCTGGTGTCGCGCAGCGCGGTGTTCGACAACTGGCGCATGCCCCTGGCCCTGCCGCTGATGTCGATGCTCAGCATCGGCGTGGTGCTGGTCTGCATCGTGGCGCTGCGCCTGGCGGCAGAGAACTCGCGCGCCCATGCGCTGACCGATGTGAAGGAAGCCCTGCTGCGTGCCCAGGCGCGCGGTGCGCTCGGCGAGCCGGCGCCCGAGCAGCTCAAGCTGTTGCAGGGCCACATCGAGGGCCTGCGCGACGGCGCCTTCGCGCCCTTCGCCCAGCAGCCCTTGTTGAAGGCCCTGGTGATGCCCTTCGCCACCTGGGGCGGAACGACCTTGCTCGACTACATGGCCATGGCGAGCATCTGACCGAGCATCTGACCGCCGGGCAACTGCCCCGAGCGGCCTACAGCGCCGGGAAGCGCTTGTCGAGCGCGGCCAGGAACTGGCTGAAGTCGATCGGCTTGGTCCAGTAGTCGGCAAACCCGGCAGCCGTGGCGCGTGCGATATCGGGTGGCATGGCGTTGGCCGACAGGGCGATGCATGGGATGTGCGCCGTGCCCGCCTGCTGCTTCAGGTGGCGCAGCACCTCGAAGCCGTCGATGTCGGGCAACTGGATGTCGACCAGGATCAGGTCGGGCTGCAAGGTGGCGGCCCGCGCCACGCCGGCCAGGCCGGTGCCCGCGGACTCCAGCACCAGGCCCGGGCGCATGCGGATCAGCTCTTCGACCAGCAGCACGTTGACCGCGTTGTCTTCGATGTAGAGCAGCGTGCCTTTGCGCCGGGGTGCGGTCGGCGCAGCGACGGGCGCCGTGGCCGCCGGGCCCGCCGCGGGTTGGGTGTGGTCGCTTGCGCGCGGCAGCCGCACCGCGAAGGTGGAGCCCCGCCCCGGCTGGCTGTTCACGGTCACCTCGCCCCGCATGTGGAGGGCAAGCGCCTTGACCACCGCCAGGCCGATGCCGGTGCCCTCGATGCCTTCGCGCTCCAGCCCCAGGCGGTTGAAGGGCTCGAACAGGTGCGCGAGCTGATCGGCCGTCATGCCGCGGCCGGTGTCCTGCACCTGGAAGCTCACGTCGGTGTCCGTGACCTGGCTCGACACCGTCACCTTGCCGTTCGGCTTGTTGTACTTGATGGCGTTGCTGAGCAGGTTGATCATCATCTGCCGCAGGCGGGTGCGGTCGCCCAGCAGCACGCCGTCGACGGCACCGGTCTGGATGGCGATGCCGTGGCTGCGCGCCAGCGAATCGACCAGCGGCAGGGCCTCGTGCAGCACCTCGGCCAGCGGCACCGGCTGCAGGTCGAGCTTGAGCTGGCCGCTCTCCAGGCTGGAGAGGTCGAGCACGTCGTCGATCAGCGCGAGCAGGTGTTCGCCGGCCGACTGGATGTGCGCGAGCTTGCCGCGCTGCTGCGGCAGCAGCGCGTCCTTGCCGATCATTAGCAGTTGCGCGAAGCCCAGCACCGCGTTGAGCGGCGTGCGCAACTCGTGGCTCATGCGCGAGAGGAACTCCGACTTGGCCCGGCTCTCGCGCAGCGCCAGCTCGCGTTCGCGCCGGCTGACTTCGGCGTTCTTGGCCTCGGTGACGTCCCAGTTGACGCCGATGCGCCGGCTCGCGCGGCCGTGCTCGTCGGGCGCAGGGGTGGAGCGCGAGGCGAGCCAGCGCACCGTGCCGTCGGGCCACACCACGCGGAACTCGTAGGCGGTGGGGCCGGTGTTGTGCGCCGCCTCGCGCAGCTCGCGCTTGACCGCCTCCACGTCGTCGGGGTGCGTCATGGCCAGGCGCTGCACGGCGTCGAGCGCCTGCGCCTGCGGCTCCATGCCCCGCAGGCGGAACATGGCTTCGTCCCACACCGCCTCACCGGTGCTCACATCCCATTCCCAGGTACCCATGCCTACGCTGCGCGCGGCCAGCGCCACGCGTTCGTTCACGCTGCGCAGTGCTGCTTCGGCGCGCACGCGTTCGGTCACGTCGAGCGTGACGCCGAAGACCATCAGCACGCCATCGCGCATCTCGCGCCGCGCACGGTTGACCAGCCAGCGCACTTCGCCATTGGGGCGGACGATGCGGCACTCGTGCTCGACCGACATGGTCTCGGCCGAGACCTCGGCGCGGGCGCTCAGGATCGCCGCGCGGTCATCTGGGTGGACGATCTGGTAGATCCATTCGTCGCGTGTCGGGCCCCCCAGGAACGCTGGGCGCCCGGTGATCTTGAACATCTCCTCGTTCCAGGTCGCGCGGGGGTTGTCCGGGTCGCGGCTCCACACGCCCACGCCGGCGGATCGGACGGCGATCTCCAGGCGCTTGGCCATCTCGCTGGCTTCGCGCAGCTTCTCGACCTGCGTGCTCACGTCGAGCCCGACGCCGATGAACTCGATGGGCGTGCCGTTCTCGTCGCGGTGGACCATGCGCCGCGTGAGCACGTAGACCCAACGGCCGTCGGTGCGGCGGTAGCGGGCTTCCATGTCCACCGGCTCGTTGGTGTGCAGCGAGCGCTCGGCAGTTTCGAGCACGTGCGGCATGTCGTCCGGGTGGATGTAGGAGCGGACTTCGTCGAGCGACAACCCCTCTTCGCGTGGCTCCAGGCCGAGGATCTTGTAGGCGTGGTCGTTGTAGAAGAAGCGGTTGAGCTTGAGGTCGTGCCGCCAGATCGCGATGTTGCCCAGCTCCACCGCGATCTTGAGCTGCGCGTTGGCTTTGTTGAAGGCGTCGGCGAGCTGGTAGGCCTCGGTGTCGTCGACCAGCAGGCCGATGACCCGTTCGGGAACGCCTAGCGGCGAGTTCTTCACCTCCCAGCGCGAGTGCACGCGGCGCACGCTGCCATCGGGACGCAGGATGCGGTAGCGGTGCTCGTAGACCCCGGCTTGGCGGGTGGAGGCGTGGTAGGCCTCGGAGACGCCGTCGGCCGGGTGGATGCGCTGCGCCGCCACGTCGAAGGCCGGCATGCCCTCGTGCGGCTGCATGTCGAAGAAGCGGAACATGTGGCGGTCCCAGTGGCCCACGCCATCGGGGATGCTGCGCTCCCACACGGCGAAGCGGCCGAACTCCTGCGTCATGTCGAGCAGCTCGGCCTTGTGGCGGGCCTCGTCGCGCAGTTGCCGTGTCTCGGTGATGTCTTGCAGGCTCAGCAGCAGGCGGGCGGGGCCCGCTTCGGGCAGGAGACGCGCGCTGGCCAGCGCGGTGCGCACCTCACCCGCGGCGTGGCGCCAGGGCAGCTCGATGCGATCGAAGGGCCGGCCTTCGCGCAAGGGCTGTTCGATGCGTTGCCAGGCACCGTTCGGGCCCAGCAGGGCCACCGCTTGGCGCCCCAGAACGTCAGCCGGGGCATGGCCGCTGATGCGGCTGAATGCGGCGTTGGCCCAGACGATGCCGCCCTGTCCATCGAGCAGCGCCACCAGGTCGGAGACCGCGTCCAGCGCCCCGACCCAGGCCGGCGCGGCCGTGGGCGATGGGTTAGGAGGCGGGTTCAGGGCCATGACGGGCCAGTCTAGCGGCCAGCCATGCCATTCGGGCAGGAACGAACCCTCGGCCTGCGTGAAGCGCTACGCGGCGGCGACCTGCAGCACCAGCTTGCCGAAGTTCTCGCCATTGAAGAGCTTGAGCAGGGTCTCGGGGAAGGCGTTGACGCCACCCGTGACCACGTCTTCCTTGCTCTTCATCTTGCCGGTCTTGAGGTAGCCCGCCATCTCTGCGATGGCCACCGGGTAGCGGTCGACGTAGTCGAACACCACCATGCCTTCCATGCGGGCCCGGTTGACCAGCAGCGACATGTAGTTGGCCGGGCCCTTGACCGCGGTGGTGTTGTTGTACTGGCTGATCGCGCCGCAAATGATGATGCGCGCGCCGCGGGTGATGCGAGTGAGCACGGTGTCGAGGATCTCACCGCCCACGTTGTCGAAGTAGATGTCCACCCCCTTGGGGCAGTGCTCGCGCAGGCCTTCCTTCACGCTGCCGGCCTTGTAGTCGATGCAGGCGTCGAAGCCGAGCTCGCGCACCACCCATTCGCACTTGGCGCTGCTGCCGGCGATGCCGACCACGCGCAGGCCCAGGATCTTGCCGAGCTGGCCCACGGTCTGGCCCACCGCGCCGGCGGCGCCGGATACGACCAGCGTCTCCCCGGCCTTGGGCTGGCCGATGTCCATCAGCCCGAAGTAGCCGGTCATGCCCGGCATGCCCAGCACATTGAGCCACTGCGTGGGTGTGCCCAGCCGGGTGTCAATCTTGGCCAGGCCGAGGCGCTTGAACTCGGCTTCGGCGATGGTGCAGTACTCCTGTACGCCCAGGCTGGCGTAGACGTGGTCGCCCACCGCGTAGCCCGCGTTCTTGGAAGCCACCACCACGCCGATGCCACCCGCGCGCATCACCTCGCCGATGCCCACCGGCGGGATGTAGCTCTTACCTTCGTTCATCCAGCCGCGCATGGCAGGGTCGAGCGAGAGGCTGAGCGTCTTCACCAGCACGCCGCCGGGGCCGGGCTCCTGCACCGCTTCGCTGGTGAAGCTCCAGTTGGCGCGGGTGGGCAGGCCCACCGGACGCTCGGCGAGGCGGACCTGGTGGTTGGTGGTGCTGGCGAGGGTGCTCATGGCGGTCTCCATCGGGGTGAATCGGCGCATCCTAGCGCCGGCGATGGCAGGGCTTTGTCGCCGACTTGTCAGCAGGTTCTCCGCGATTCGCGCAGGCAATAAAAAACGCGGCCAGAGGCCGCGTTTTGGTCTTGGCTTGGGCCAGGTCTTACAGCACGCGAATGTTCGCGGCTTGCAGACCCTTCTGGCCTTGCTTGACTTCGAATTCGACGCGCTGGTTTTCCAGCAGGGTCTTGAAGCCATTGCCTTGAATGTCACGGAAGTGGGCGAACAGGTCAGCGCCGCCCGCGTCTTGAGCGATGAAGCCGTAGCCCTTGCTCTCGTTGAACCACTTCACGGTACCGGTTTGGGTCGTCATGGACGATTCCTATCTTTCTTACTAAGTAATTCATGCGCAGCACATGCTCCGCATGCAGAGACACTCAAGAAACGTTTATTCGGGGGTTCTGACGGAACCGGACTGGAACCAGGCCGGCGTTCGAAAAGATCACTCGCAACCACTGTCTTGCGTATACCTGTAGGCTGACTATACATCAGCACCCTTGATTTCCTTTGATGAAGCTTTCTGTCCTTGATCAATCCGTCTCACTCCATGGCAGCACCGAAGACGCCGCCATCCGCGACACCCTGGCCTTGGCAGAACACGCCGAGTCGCTGGGCTACCACCGGTTCTGGCTGAGCGAGCACCACAGCCTGCCCACCATCGTGGGCAGCGCCCCGGAGATCCTGATGGCGGCGATTGCCGCGCGCACGCAGCGCATCCGCATCGGCAGCGCCGGTGTGATGCTTCCGCACTACGCCGCGCTCAAGGTGGCCGAGCAGTTCCGCGTGCTCGAGGCCCTGGCACCCGGGCGCATCGACCTGGGCGTGGGCCGGGCGCCAGGGGGAGACATGCGCACCGCGCAGGCGCTCAATCCGCATACCTACGGGTCGGCCGAGCATTTTCCCGAGCAGGTGCGCGACCTGCAGGCCTGGACGGCCGGCGAGCCGCACCGGGGTATCACGGCCCACCCGCGCGGGTCATTCGCGCCCGAGATCTGGGTGCTGGGCAGCTCCGACTACGGTGCCCAGCTGGCAGCGCACTTCGGCCTGCCTTACGCCTATGCCTACTTCTTTGTCGACGGCCAGGGTGTGGAGCAGGCGCTCGACCTGTACCGTCGCCTCTACCAGCCGAGCGCGCGGCACCCCCAGCCCCAGGCCACGGTCTGCGTGTGGGCGCTGGCCGCCGACACCGAGGAAGAGGCGCTGCACCACGCGCTGAGCCGCGAGCGCTGGCGTGTAGACCGCGGGCGCGGCGTGCTGGGGCCGCTGCAGTCGCCCGATGCCATCGCGGCGCGCGGCTTCTCGGTGGACGAGATGCGTGTGGTCGAACCGATGCGCCAGCGCGCCTTCGTCGGCAATGCGTCGCAGGTGGCCGGCAAGCTGCGCAAGCTGGCCACCGAGTTGGAGATGGACGAACTCGTGATCAACACCTGGGCCCACGACCCGCAGGTGCGGCGCCATTCCTACAGCCTGCTGGCGCGTGAATTCGGATTGGCGCAAACTCGCTGAAAACAACCATTGGCGGGGACGGCATGCGCACGATCGAGTTCGAACTGCGGGGCGACTACATCACCCTCGATGCCTTGCTCAAGGTGACGGGCCTGGCCAGCAGCGGCGGCGAAGGCAAGGCCATGGTGGCGGACGGCAAGGTCGAGGTTGATGGCCGACAGGAACTGCGCAAGGCGTGCAAGATCCGGGCGGGGCAGGTGGTCGGCGTACTGGGCGCGCGCATCCGCATTCATGCCCCCACGATGCCGGCGCCGCTTGGCGGCGAAGACCGGCCGCACGACCCGGACAGGTGACGGCGCGGGTGCGCTCAGCGCCTCAGAAGCGGTAGTTGAAGCCCACCGACAGCAGGTCGGTGTTGGGGTTGATGTCCAGCGCATTGAAGCGGTAGCGCTCGTACTCTGCGCGTAGCGCGGCATTGGGTGTCAGGTCGTACTGCACCCCCACGCCGAGTTTCCAGCTGGTTCCGCTGTCGTCGTGCGCGCCGTTGTCGAGCTGACCATAGAAGCCGCCTGCGCGAGCAAGGCCCGACCACTTCGGCGCGAAGGGCAGTGTGCCCACGGCGTCGAGGAATGCGCCATTGGCCTTGATCGATCCGACGCTGGAGTCGAACTTGCCGAGGTCGACGAGGCCGAGCTCCATCGAGAAGTAGGGCGAGAACTGGTAGCCGCCATACAGCTTGCCGCCGGTCTTGCGGGTGTCGAGGTCGAATGCGTCGCTGCCTTTCCACATCGACTGGCCGATGCTGCCGCCGACGTAGAGGCCGGTCCCCACAGGCTGAGATTGAGCGTGCGCGGCCGATGCGCAGACGCCTGCCAGACAGGCAATCAGGAGGTGGGCTTTCACTCGCATGGTTGTTGTTCCTTTCAAAGTCATCGAACCGAGCGCATGGTCGGCGAGAGCTTCGCAAAGCCACATCAGCCAAGAAGGCCCATGGGTGTCAGCGTGCGCAGTCTTGGCCTGTAGGACTGGGCTGACGGCACCGATGGCAGAAAGGGATCAGGGGCGGCGCGACCGCGCCTGCTCGCGCAGCATGAAGAGGTAGAGGCTCTCTACCTTCTCGCGCGCCCAAGGTGTCTTGCGCAGGAACTTGAGGCTCGACGCGATGCTGGGGTCGCTGGTGAAGCAGCGGATGCTGATCTGCTCGCCGAGACCGGCCCAGCCGAAGTACGCCACCAGCTCGTTGAGCATCTTCTCCAGGGTGACACCGTGGAGCGGGTTGCGTGGCTGTGCGGTCGTCATGGCGTGCCAGCGAGCCGGATGAGGCCGGGTTGCAGCCGGGCCAGTGCGTCCAGCAGATGCGGGTCGTCGCGCCCGAAGGCGAAGTCGGCGAACTCGAAGCCTGGCCCCACGGTGGCGCCGACGTACGCGAACGCGCCCAGCGGCTCAGCCGCCTGCCACCAGCCGGCGGGCACGATGTGGCGCGGCGAGGCGGTGGCGTTGGCCGGGCCCAGCTCGATCGCTTCGACCCGGTCGAGCGAAGGCGGCAGGCACCACAGCCGAAGTGGACCGCCTTCCAGCAGGTGCCAGGCTTCATCGGACAACACGCGGTGCCAGGCGCTGAACTCGCCGCGCTGGAGCAGGAAATCGATGCTCGTGAGCGCGCTGCGCTCGGGCCGTCCGCCGGCCGGGGTCACGCGGGTGCCGGCTCGAAAGATCTCGCGGTAGTGCCCGCCTTCCGGGTGAGGCTGGAGATTCAGCAGCTCGATGAGTTCGGCGGCGCGCATCTCAGCCCACGTACAACAGCACGCAGAGGTAGTGGCACGCGGTGCCGGCCAGCACGAACAGGTGCCAGATGCCGTGGGCATGGCGCCAGCGTTCGTCGTTGGCGTAGAACACGATGCCGGCGGTATAGAGCAGCCCGCCTGCCACCAGCCACGCAAGGCCGCCACCGGGCAGCTCGCGGAGGATCGGCACAGCCGCTACCACCGCCAGCCAGCCCATCGCCAGGTACAGCGGCACCGAGGGCACGCGCTCGCGGCCGATGGCGAGCTCCTTCACGATGCCGATCAGGGCCAAACCCCACACCGTGCCGAACAGCGCCCAGCCCCAGGGGCCGCGCAAGGTGACGAGCGTGAAAGGTGTGTACGTGCCAGCGATCAGCAGGTAGATCGCGCAGTGGTCGAACTTGACCAGCACCTTCTTCGCCGCGCCGCGAATGCTGTGGTACAGCGTGGAGGCACCGTACAGCACGACCATCGTGGCCGCAAAGATGCTGGAACTCACCACCTGCCAGGCGTCGCCCTGCAGGGCCGATTGCACGATGAGCACCGTGCCGCCCGCCATGGCGAGCATCAGGCCGGCCAGGTGGGTGAAGCTGTTGAAACGTTCTCCGTGGTACATGAAGAAAGACTCCGGTCGAATTCGGGTGATTGTCTGTTGCTGGGCCTGCGGCAATCTACCGCAAGGCTGGCATCATCCCCGGCATGACCACCCTTTTGCCGCCTCCGTTCATCGCACCGACCGAACTCGCCGCCAGGTTGCGCCGCAGCGGCCATGCCGCCATCAGCGCCGCAGACCTGGGCCGCTACATCGGTGGCGAGGTGTCGGCCTTGCGTGCTCTGGAGCCGAGCTGGGACGACCTGCCGCCCGATGCCTACCTGCGCGATGGCGGCCGCTACCGGCGGCGGCGCCACTCGTGCTTCGTGGTCGACACCGGGCAGCTCGTGCAGGTGCCGCACCGCGCCCACTGGCAGCCGGTGGAATACAACGCCTTGCATGGCGGCCTGGAGCGCTGGTTCGAACCGATGAAGGCTGACGTTGTGTCTGCGCCGGTCTGGACGCAGCTGCTGACGGCGCTCAGCACCACCTGCTCCGCCGTGAAGGGCGAACAGCCCTGGTACGTGGAGGCGCACCAGTTCCGCATCGACACCACCGACGGCATTGGCCGCCCCACACCCGAGGGTGCGCACCGCGACGGGGTCGACTTCGTGGCGGTGATCCTCGTCAACCGCGTGGGCGTGAAGGGCGGCGAGACGCGTGTGTTCGAAGCCGCCGGGCCGAACGGCATTCGCTTCACCTTGACCGACCCGTGGAGCACGCTGTTGCTCGACGACGAGCGCGTGATCCACGAGAGCACGCCGATCCAGCCGGTGGCAGAAGGCGGGCACCGCGACACCCTGGTGCTCACCTTCCGGGCGCGGGGCTTTCAAGGCCCCGCCTAGCAACAGCGTTGATCAGGTGGGGCGGGCCGAGCGCCGGGCCGCCATCGGCCAGAGGCCGATGGCCTTCCGCAGGCACAAACAGTCCGCAGGGACTGTTTGTGTCCGGCTCCAGCTCGCCAAGCCGGCCCGCAATCCCCTTGGGGGATCGGTCGGCGTAACCGCCGACCGAGGGGGCCGGCATCACTTGCCGATGGTGGTTTGCAGAAACAGCACCGTCGCGTAGAACTGGTAGTCGGCGTTCTCCTTGCGCGCGAAACCGTGGCCTTCGTTCTCGGCGCGCAGGTACCAAACCGGCGTGCCGTTGCTGCGCGCTTTGGCGACGATTTGCTCGGCCTCGGTGTAGGGCACGCGCGGGTCGTTCTTGCCTTGCACCACGAAGAGCGGCTTGGTGATGCGGCCGGCGTTGGTGAGCGGCGAGATCTTCTCCAGGAAGGCGCGCATGGCCGGGGTGCGCTCGTCGCCGTATTCCACGCGGCGCAGGTCGCGCCGGTAGCTCTCCGTGTTCTGCAGGAAGGTGACGAAGTTGGAGATGCCCACCACGTCGATGGAGCCTGCGATGCGGTCGGCGTAATGCGTGCTCACCGCCAGGCTCATGTAGCCGCCATAGCTGCCGCCGCTCACGATCACCTTCGATGCGTCAAGCTCCGGCTGGGTGGCGATCCAGTCGAGCAGGGCGCCGATGTCCTTCACCGAGTCTTCGCGCTTCATGCCATCGTCGAGCGAGAGGAAGCTCTTGCCGAAACCCGATGAGCCACGCACGTTGGGCTGGATGAGGGCCATGCCCAGCTCGTTGATGTAGTAGTTGTAGCGGCCCATGAAGCCCACCGTGGCCTGCGCTTCGGGGCCGCCGTGGATCAGCACCATCACCGGCCGTTTGCCGGTGAACTGCGCGGGCGGCAGGTTCATCAGGCCCGAGATGCTGCGGCCGTCGAAGCTTTTCCAGCGCACGATGCTCTGGTCCTGGAAGGCCTTCATGTCGACGCCGGGTGCCGCGTAGGGCTGCGTCCACGGCACGGGCTGGCCGCCCACTTCCAGGCTGAAGAGCTGGCTCGGCCCCTGCGCGCTGTTGAGCGAGAAGGCCAGCTCGCCGGTGCGGCGGTGGAAGCTCGCGCTGCCCACGCTGCCGGGCGGGGTGACGGGCTGGCGCAGCTCCTTGAGCGTCTTGCCGTCGAAGAGGCGCAGCTCGTCCTTGCCCTCGACGTTGAACTGCGCGGCGATGATGCGGCCGTCTTCGGTGGTCGCCACGCTGCTCACGTCCCATCGGATGTGCGAGCTCATGCGGGTGAGCAGCTTGTTGGCGAAGCGGTAGGCCATCAGCTCGCGGAACTCGCCCGCGCGGTCGCTGATCACCAGCAGGCCGTTGTTGCCCTGCGTGAACTCACCGGCGAAATAGGTGGCGCGCTCGCGGCTGCCCGGTGCAGGCAACACCTGCGTGGCTCGGCCCGAGGCGATGTCGAGCACCCACACCTGCGACTCGGTGGCCGAGATGTAGCGCGTGAGCGCGACGCGCTTGTCGTCCGAGGAGATGCCGCCGGCGTACCAGCCACCGCCGTCGAGCTCGGCGACCTTGCGCGCGGCTTCGGGCTTGAGCGGGTTCATCAGGCGGAAGGTGGTGGTCACCTTGGCGCGCGTGCCGCTTTGCGCCGTCTTGTCCAGCGGCAGCGAGGCGGTGAGCAGCACGCTGCTGCGGTGCAGCCAGCCCTGCAGGTTGTGGCGCTCGGCCGGGTCGGTGATCAGCGCGGCCTGCTTGGTGTCGAGGTCGAGCCGGTAGAGCTGGTCGGCCTCGCTGCCGCCGCTGCTGCGTTCGAAGACCGCGTACTTGCCTTCGCGCGGCTCGTAGCTGGCCGTGGTGACCGGGTCGGCCGAGTCGGTGAGCTGCTCCAGCACGCCGCCGGGCTCGGTGAGGCGGAACAGCTGGTTGGTATTCGCGCCGCCCTTGCGGTGTGAGACCAGCATCTCGCGGCGCTGCGGGTGCCAGTCGGCAAAGCCGTGGCCGCGGAAGTCGGTGTACTTGGCCACCTGGTCGACCAGGCTGGCGGGGATGGGCGGGATGCCTTGCACCATCAGGTTGGCGTTGGGCGCCACCACGGCAGTGGCCGGGGCCGCGGTGGGAGCGGCCGGCGGCTGACTGCCGCAGGCCACGAGCGCGAAGACGGAGGCAAGCGCGTATTTCTTCATCCAAAGGTTCCCGATCTGCGATGAGTGGGCATTGTGGCGCGGCCGATAATCCCCATGTGTGGGTTTTCCGCTGAGGCACCAGGTGCCGCTTTTCATGCAACGAATCTTGTCTTTCCTGCTGCGCCTGGTTCTCTTGGCCATGGGGCTGGTGTTCGCGGCCTCGCTGCTGGTGGCCGGTGTGGTGTTCAGCCTGGTGCTGGTCGTGTGGAGCCTGCTGCGCGGCAAGCGCCCGCGTGTGGTGCGCTTTCGTGTCGACCCGCGTTCGCCCTTTGGCGGCATGCGGACCGAGCCGCGCGGCGAGGTGGTCGACATCGAAGCTCGTGTCGTTCCAGAGGCGCCGCAACAACTGAAACGCGACGAGCGTTGACCGTGCGCGCGGCGCGTGCCAGACTTCGCGCCTTCCCATCCACCCACTTCAAGGAGACAACTCAATGACGCACGCTGACATTGCCCTCCTGTGGGTCGCCGCTCGGGCCGCTTGAGCCGCCAAAGCCGCCGCATCGTCCTCTCCCTCCCCGAGATCTGACGTTCCCGCTGTGGCGCACTCTGCGCCGCGGTTGACCTGCTTCCTCCCCTTCGTGGCCTTGCGCTCGCGCGCAGGCGTTCGCATGGCTTTGCGCCATGCATTCCTGACGATGGAAGACAGATCTCACCATGATCGAAATGGATGTCGAGCGCTTGCGCTCGGTAGGTTTGACCCCCGCGATGGCCCTGGTGGCCATCTGTTCGCAACCCGTTCCCGAGTCCGACGACGAAGAGGCGCATGCTTCGCCGCGCCGCCTCGTGCGCGTGACCGAGGTGCACCGAGAGACGCTGCAGGTGCACGATGGCCTGCATGAGCTCAGTGTGCGCGTGCTGCCGCGCCTGGCGCGCATGCTCGCCGAACGCGACACCGCGGTCGCCGTCGGCGACTGGGTGGTGCTGGTGCACGACGCCCATGGCCAGCCCTGGGTGCAAGAGCGCATTGCGCCGCTCTCGCACATCGCGCGGCGCGACGCCGATGGCCGCCGCCACCCGGTGGTGAGCAACGTCGACACGGCGCTGCTCGTGATGGGTCTGGACGACGACTTCAACCCGCGCCGGCTGGAGCGCTTCCTGGCACTGGTGCAAGGCCAGGGCGTGACGCCGGTGGTGGTGCTGACCAAGGCCGACACCGTGGAGCCTGAGGCGGTGCAGCGCGCGATCGCGGAGTTGCGCTCGCGCCTCTCTGCGCAGGTCGACGTGGTGGCCGTCAACGGCATGGCCCCGCAGACGACACGTGTGCTCGACGGCTACCTCGCGCCGGGCCAGACGCTGGTCCTGCTCGGTTCCTCAGGGGCAGGTAAATCGACGCTCACCAACGCGTTGATTGGCGCGGCCGTGCAAGACACCGGTGCCGTGCGCGAGCACGACAGCCGCGGCAAGCACACCACCACCTCGCGCTCGCTGCACCGCTTGCCCGGCGGCGCCTGCGTGATCGACACGCCGGGGCTGCGCACGCTGCGGCCCGACGCCGACGAGAGCACGCTGGCGGTGAGCTTCGACGACATCGCCACGCTGTCCGGCCAGTGCCGCTTCCGCGACTGCCGCCATGGCGACGAGCCTGGCTGCGCGGTGCGCGAGGGCGTGTCGCCCGACCGGCTGCGCAACTACCAGAAGCTGTTGCGCGAGGTGCGGCGCGACACGCTCACAGTGCTGGAGCGGCAGCAGCAGGTGGCCGAATGGAAGGCGCGCGGGCGTGGCGCCCATCAGCGCCTCAAGATGAAGCGCGGCGAAGCCTGAGCCCGCGCAGCGAGGCTCCCCTCCAGCAACGCCCCGAACCCGGGTTTCCCGGGATCAGGGGTGGCGCCCCTCGGGGGCAGGAGCGTAGCGACTGGGGGGCTCTTTCTTCGTGGTCTTGTGCAGGTACATGCGCGCGTCGGCGTGCATCAACAACTGCGAGCCGGAGTTGATCTCCGAGCCGAAGGCCACGCCGTAGCTGATGCCGCAGTCGGGGAAGCCGGCTTCGTGCAGCTTGCGCTCCACCAGGTGCAGCGTGTGGCGGGCGAGGTCTTCCTGGCTGCGGTCGCCCAGCACGGCGAACTCGTCGCCGCCGAGGCGGAAGACGCTCATGCCGTCGCTCTTGAGCACGCTGATCTGTTGCGCGAACTCGCGCAACAGGCCGTCGCCGTGGGCATGGCCGTGCTTGTCGTTGATTTGCTTGAGGCCGTCGAGGTCGATCATCACCAGCATGGTCCGGCCCGGTGCGTCGGCATCGGCGGCGCTGGTGGTCATGGCGCTCAGCGCACGGTCGAAGGCATGGCGGTTGCCGATGCCGGTGAGCGAATCGGTGCTGGCCTGGGTGAGGGCGTCGTTCAGGCGCTTGAGGTATTCGTCTTTCTCGCGGCCGAGCAGGCGGATCTTGTCGGCCAGCGCGAAGGCGAGCAGCACCGCGTCGGTGGTGGCGCCGAGCAGGGTGAAGAGCTCGATGTTGCGCATCACGCTCGGCACCAGCCCGAAGTTGGCCGGCAGGATCAGGATGGCCGGCAGCAGCAGGGCGAAGAAGGCGGCCAGGAAGTAGCGCGCCGGCAGGAAGCCCTGGCCGAGGCGGATCATCCCGGAGACGAGCGCCACCGTCAGCGTGACCGAGATCACCGCCGTGGCCAGCAGGTGGGCGTATGCGACGGACAAGAAGCAGACCGGTGTCAGCGCCAAGGTCGCGAACATGTTGCCCTTGGCCACCCACGCCAGCCGGGGCGCATGCTCCTTGAGGCGCAGGAACTCCAGGAAGAACATGGTGTTGAACACCGCGCCCAAAAAGAAGGCCACGTAATGCCAGCTCAGGGCCCGCCAGCCCAGCCAGTCGGAACCGACGTGCAGCGTCATCCCCCACGAGGCGGTGGCCGTGAGCAGGTACAGCGCGTAGTACAGCATCGCGCGGTCGCGCACGCCGAAGTAGACGAACAGGTTGTAGAGCGCCAGCGTGAGCATCGCGCCCAGGGCGCACAGCGTCATCACGTTCTCGGACGCCACCGTCTTGCGGTAGTTGGCCTGGCTGGCCACGTAGACGCTCGGGTAGCGCGCGAAGTAGCGGCTTTCGATGCGCAACAGGATCTGCGCTTGCGTGCCTGGCTGCAGCTCGACGTTGCCGCCGTAGTGCAGCATGTAGCTGCCGCTGGTGCTGTAGCCGGTGATGAACGACTGCACCGGCTGGCCCGGCGTGTAGACGCGCACCTCGATGCGCTCCATCAGTGTGCCGGTGGGGTCGACGACCCAGCGCGTTTGCAGGGTGTCGTTCTGCACCGTGGCGTAGAACCAGTAGCTGCCGCCGAAGAGGCTCACGCGCTCCACCGGCTTCTGCTTGGAGAGCCACGCGGGCAGGTCGGCGGCAGAGGGGGGCGGTGCTTCGTCGAGCGCCTGGTAGAACTGGCCGCGGTTGGCGATCTCGGTCTCGGCGTCGGCATTGAGCGACACCGCCGGCTGCGCCGCGGCCATGCTGCCGTGCAGGCTTGCGCCCAGCAGCACCAGCAGTGGCAACCAGAGCGCAGCAAAAGACCAGCGGGGAACCAAGCGCGACATCGCGGCCGTCAACTCCGTTGAGAGGGTGCGAACGCAAATGTAACTAGAAGTAGTTCCATCGACGCTGAGCGTCTTCGCTCGCACATGCGGCAAATGTCACACATCCTCAGACGTCTTTCTCGCCGGCGATCACCTCCGGGTACCCGCATATCGCCCGCGAGGCCTGCATGCCGGCCATCACCGCGGCCTCCACGCAGCCGGCGTTGATGCCGGTCTTGATCCAGTCGCCGGTGACGTAGAAGTTGGAAAAGCCGGTGCCATCGGCGGCCAGCCGGTACTGCGTGCTGTTGACGACCGAGAGCACGTAGCGCTCCGACGGGTCGACGTTGGCGCGCCAGTACTGGCTGTCGAAGCGCTTCTCGCCGGCGCCGCCGCTCATGTCGATGAGGCAGCTCCAGTCGAAGTCGTTCACCGTGGACACGGCCGGCCACAGCGCGTGGATGTGGTGCTTGAGCTGCTCGATGGCCGCCTGCTTCACCTGTGCCGCCATGCGCGCCGGGAAGCCGTGGTCGCTGAAGGGCGGGTAGTCGGTGATCGGCAGCGCGCTGCAGAAGTAGGAGACGTTCTTGGGTTCGAACTGGGGCGGCCAGGCTTCGCGGATCAGCGTCTGGTCCATCGGGCCCCAGGTGTCGAAGGGCTCGCTGAAGGCGGTGAGCACGGGCTCTTCGTGGTCGCGGCCGAAGTCTTGCCAGCCCAGCTGCGGCACGGTCTTGTTCAGCCAGACCTGGTAGGCCTGAGTGGCGGCGGTCTTTACATACTTCGCGGAGTTCTGCAGCGCCGTGCTGCGCGCCACCAGCTGCGGGCACAGCTGGGCCAGGCCGTCGGCCGAGATGCCGAACACCACCTTGTCGAAGTCGACGCCGCGCTTGAGCGTGAGGGTGGGCAGCGGCTTGCCGAACTTCTTCTGGTAGAGCGCGGGCCAGTCGGTCCAGTTGGATTCGAGGTTGACCTTGCCGCTTTGCAGCAGCGCTGCCTGGGCGGGGTCGAGCTGTTCGTACAGCGGCTGGTTCGGCCAGCATTCCAGGCCCTTCACCGGGCGGGTGGGAATGTAGTCATCACCTGCCAGCTTCACCTGCTGGGTGATGCGGATCTCGCTCACGGTGTTGCTGGTGGCGTCGGGCACCAGTTCCTCGACCTTGTGGAAGAACTTGAACTTGACGCCGCGCCTCTTGAGCGCCTCGTAGAAGGGCGTGAAGACGGTGTCGCCCATGCCGGCCTGCATCTTCCACATGATGCCGCCCTGGTAGCCGCAGCTCATGCGGAAGATGCCGCGCAGCATGGTGCCGGCTTCGATGTTGGGGCGGTCGAAGTCGCCGTCTTCGTAGGCGAACACCAGGTCGTAGAGGCCCCGGATGGGTGCCGAATAGACGCTGATCTTCTCGTTGGCGCCGTGGCGGATCAGCCAGGCGTAGAGGTCTTCGTCGTTGATGACGTCGAAGCCGTGCACGAACACGCCGTCTTCGAGCATGCCGATCAGCGAGGTGACGGCGAGGTCGATGCAGATGTACAGGCGGCGCAGGTCGTCGGCCACGCTGTCGTCTTCGGCGCGGGCGCCATAGCGCGCCTTCAGCGCGGCGCGCACGCCCTTGAGCGCGCTGGCCTGCAGGGCATGGTCGTGGCTGTCCTGACCGTCGAGGCCGGGCAGGCTCTGCGCGAAGGAGAGGGCGGCGTCGAAGACGCTGTGCACGTCGGAGACGATGGTTTCCACGGTGCGCTCGATGCGCGTGGCGATCGACTCCAGCCAGCCGTCGTGTTCGACCTCGGCCACCGCCACCGTGGTGGTGGTGACGGTGGTGGCGCCGTGCTTGCTGTCGAGCTCGCCGAGCCACATCTTGACCCACTCGTACATGGTGAGGGCGATGTCCCACAAGCTCACGTCTTCATCGCCGCTGCCGGGCACGCCGGGCATCTCGGGCGTGTCGATCAGCCACTGGCGCCAGCTGTCGTCGATCAGCTCGCTGAGCGCGAACGAATGCTGCGGCTTGAACGCGTCCCGCCAGGTGGCCAGCGGCGCGCCGGGCGGGCGGTCGAGTTCGCCGTAGGCCTTCTGGATGGTCTTGAACGCGTTCTGATAGAAGCCGAACCAGATGTGCAGGCCGTGCTCTTCGATGCGCTCGCCGATGGCTGCATTGCGCCCGCTTGCGCCCTTGCCGCCCAGGCGCCAACCCAGCTGGTAGACGGTGATGTCGTACTCGTTCTGCCAGCCCGGTTGGTCGGTGAGCCAGAAGGCGGTGGTCATGGCGGCCACGCCACCGCCCAGGATGGCGATCTTCTGCGGCGCGACCTGCGAGTTGTCATGGATCTCCTCGCCCGGCGTCACCTCGAAGTCGAAGCTCAGGTGGAAGGGCAGGATGCCCGGTTGGGCGCCCAGTTGCAGCCCCAGCGTCTCGTTGAGCGGGAAGCTCGCGAACTTGTGCAGCGTGACCTCGTAGTCGTCTTCATAGACCTCCACGCCGTGCACGGCCGTCACGAGGGCCGGCGCGGCCACGATGGCCTGGTACACCGCCTTGACGCCCGAGGCGTCGGGGAACTGCTTCAGGAAGATCTGCTCGCAGCCCGGGTGGCGCAGCATGCCGGCGATCTGCGCCCAGGCTTCCTTGTCCATCTCGAGCGTGGCCGGCAGGTTGGCGGCGATGAGCTCGATGGCCTCCTCGATCAGCTCGAGAAAGCCGCCGACCTTGCGCACGCCGTGGCGGTTGGTGGTGGCCGCCACCTCGATCAGTGGGTGCGTCTGCAGCTTGGAGTCGGGCGAGAAGGGCTCGAAGCCCTTGGCCGCGAGCGAGAAGTAGCGCGCCGGCTCGCCGGGGGCGGGCATGCTGTATTCGCACAGGTACTTGGGGTAGCCGAACAGCTCGCGCCCATTGATGAGCGCCATCGCGTCGTCCACGAAGATGTGGCACGGGTAGAAGAACACGCGGCTGATGCCGGTCTCGCCCTTCTTGATCTGGCCCACCATCACCCAGGTGATGATGTCGAGCTCCTCGCCCCAGCCCTTGGCCTGGTCGCTCGGCCAGGTGGAGAAGGCCTTGTGCACCTTGGTGAAGGTGAGCATCACGAAGGGCGAGAACACCTGGAAGCGCATCTCGCCGCCGGCGCAAGCGGTGAGCGTGGAGTCGACGGTGGCCTGCAGCTTCGCCAGGTCGCCCTTGACGAAGAAGCCGTACATCTCGGAGTCCTTGAGCTGCAGCGGCGGGTGCATCAGCGGCGAGCCGCCCGGATAGAGGAAGTCTGGGCGGATCGTCTTCGATGCGGTCATGGTGCTTGTTGTGGGCCAGTCGAGGTGCGCGAAGTATCTTCGCGGCCTTGTGTTGACGCGCTCGTGAAAACCCGAGCGAAGACGCACCCTCAGTGCACTTCAGTCAGTCGTTCACGCTTTGCCAAGGCGGGGAAGAGTTTCATCCACAACGCCGCCACTGCCAAGGTGCCGATGCCACCCAGCAACACCGAGCCCACCGGTCCGAGCAGCGCCGCGGTGGCACCCGACTCGAACTCGCCCAGCTGGTTGGAGGCGCCGATGAAGATCGAGTTGACTGCCGACACCCGCCCTCGCATGGCGTCGGGCGTTTCCAGTTGCACCAGCGACTGGCGGATCACCACGCTCACCATGTCGGCCGCTCCACTCACCCAGAGGGCCAGCAGCGAGAGCACGAAGAGGGTCGACAGCGCAAAGGCCAGCGTCGCCACGCCGTAGATGGCCACGGCGCCCAGCATCACCTTGCCCACACGCCGCGTGATCGGCCAGCGCGTGAGCACCGCCGACATGCACAGCGCACCAACAGCGGGCGCGGCGCGCAGCAGACCCAGGCCCCAGGGCCCGACGTGCAGCACATCCTTGGCGAACATGGGCAGCAGAGCGGTGGCGCCGCCCAGCAGCACCGCGAAGAGATCGAGCGAGATTGCACCCAGCACCACCGGCCGCTGCCAGATGAAGCGAAAGCCCGCCAGCACCGTGGCCAGCGACACCGGCTCCTTGGGCGGCGGCACGTGCGGGTGGCCGATGCGCAGGAAGAGCACGCCGCCGACCACGAAGGCGGCCGCGCACACCGCGTACACCACGTTGGCGCCGGCCACGTAGATGAAGCCGCCCAGCGCCGGGCCACCAATGATGGCCGCTTGCATGCCGGCCGAGCTGAAGGCCAGGGCGCGCGGCAGCACGGCGCCAGGCACCAGCGAGGGCACCAGCGCCTGTTGGGCCGGCATCTGGAAGGCCTTGGCCGTACCCAGGGCGACCGACAGGGCCAGCAGCAGCCAGCGGCTGACCCAGTGGCCTTGGGTCGCCAGCATCAGCACCAGCGCGATGGCCATTTGTGCGGCCATGCATGCGGCCAGGATGCGCGTGCGGTCGTGCCGGTCGGCCACATGGCCAGCCACCAGCGTGAGCAGCAGGGCGGGGAGGAACTGCAGCAGGCCCACCAGGCCCAGGTCCCAGGCGCTGCCAGTCAGTTCGTACATCTGCCAGCCCACGGCCACCATCAGCATCTGGTTGCCAATGGTGCCGGCGACGCGCGCGTACCAGAAGCGCATGAAGGCCTGCAGGCCGAAGAGGCTCACGGCCGGGCCAGCGGAGACAGTGTCTGTCATGGTGGGCAGTTGCAGCCCTTGTCGAAGATGATCTTCCAGCTGCCGTTGGGTTCACGGCGCCACACGGAGGTGAAGCTGGCGACGGCCTTGCCGCTCGGGTCGAACACGGGGCCGGTTGTCATGGCGAGGCTGCCGTTGTTGAGCACTTCGACCTTCTCGGGCTTCCAGGAGAAGGGGGCGTCGGGGGTGGCGTAGAAGCGCTTCCACCAGTCGGCGACGGCGGTCTTGCCGCGCAAGGGCGTGGGGCCGGAGAAGAAGACGGTGTCGTCGGCCAGGAAGCTCGTGAAGCCTGCGTGATCGCGCTTGGCCATGGTGGCGGCGAAAGCGGTTTCGGTGTCGCTGACCTGGCGTTGAAGGGTGGCGAGGTCGGGGCGGGGTGGTGTGCTGCAGGCTGACAAGGCGGTGGCGATCAGCAGAGCTGCCAGGGGGCGGAGAAGGCGCATCGGGGGCTCCGTCTTTGGAGGTGGGGGACGATGGTACGTGGTGGCTTCTTTGCGTGCAGGCCTCGTGCCTGCATTCGCATGAGGTGCTCGTTCACTGCGTGAGGCCGCCCACTCCAGCGCGGCCTCGCTTCGCGTTGGCGCGGGGTCAGAAGGGCACTGGGCTTTCGAATCGCATGGCCTGGCCTGATACGGGGTGTGCCAGCTCCAGCTGCCGTGCATGCAACAGCAGCCGGGGTGCCCGGTCTCGAACTTCTTTCGGCGCATACAAGCCATCGCCCAGGATCGGGTGGCCCAAGGCCAGCAGGTGCACGCGCAGCTGGTGCGAACGCCCTGTCAGCGGCTCCAGCTCGACGCGTGTCGTTCCTGCCGCGCGCTCCATCACGCGAAAGCGCGTGATCGAAGGCTTGCCCTCCATGAGGTCGACCTTCTGCAGCGGCCGGTTCGGCCAGTCGGCGATCAAGGGCAGGTCGATCGTGCCTTCGTCCTCGGCCATGCGGCCCGCCACCACCGCCTCGTAGCGCTTGCCCACCTCCCGCTGCGCGAACGCCTCGCTGAGCTGCCGCTGCATGGCCTTGCCGCGCGCAAAGAGCAGCAGGCCCGAGGTCGCCATGTCGAGGCGGTGCACCACCAGCGCGTCGGGGGCGATGGCCAGCACGCGCGAGGCCATGCAGTCCAGCAAGCCCTCCGCGCGTCCCGGGACCGAGGGCAGGCCGGCGGGCTTGTCGACGACGAGCAGGCTGTCGTCGAGGTGGATCACGTGGGGAGAAGCCGTCATCGCTGCGCCGGCGCAGCGCTCAAGGCCTTGCGCGAGCTGCCTTCGCCCTCACGGCAGTGCATCAGGCCGGCCTTGCCGGCAAGCATGTTGCCGTTGGCGGGGTTGATGAACTGGCCGTCGAGTTCGCGCACCTGGATGGCGTGGCCGAAGGTGGGGAGCGTGCACAGCGCCAGCGCGAGCAGGGTTCTTGGCATGCGGCGATGTTAGGGCGGCAACGGTTCGGGCAAGAAAGGCGAGGGGAGCACATCGCACTCCACGCGATCACGGCCATTCGCCTTGGCGCGGTACATGGCCCGGTCGGCGCGCTCGATGGCCGTCTGCACCGCCTCGAAGGGACCCACACGCACCAGGCCAGCCGAGAAGGTGATGCGCATCTCGGGCGCGACGCTGCTGAAGTCGGCACCGCGCACGCCATCGCGCACGCGTTGCAGAGCCGCGCGGGCCTGTTCGAGCGAGGTGATCGGGAACAGCACCACGAACTCTTCGCCGCCCCAGCGCCCCAGCACGTCGGCGCTGCGCAGGGATTGCTGGATGGCGTCGGCAAAGCGGCGCAGCACCTCGTCGCCCGCCGGGTGGCCGAAGGTGTCATTGACGACCTTGAAGAAGTCGATGTCGAGCAGGGCCAAGCACATGGGCGCGCCGCTGCGCTCGTGCTGTCTCTGCTGTGCGCGGATCAGTTCGGTGAGGTGGCGGCGGTTGTGCACCGCGGTCAGGTCGTCGCGTGTGGCGAGCTGCTTCACCTTGTCCAGCGCCAGGGCCAGTTCATGGCGCTGAGCGCGCAAGCGTGCGTGCATCTTGGCGACCAGGGTGGTCAGCCGCGCAATCAGCACCGCCACAAAGCCGGTGTACAGGAAGCCCACGACCTGCTCGCCCAAGGGGTAGCGCTCGGGTTGCCAGATGCTGCACAGCACCATGGTCGCTGCCAGCCCGAGCAGCGAGCCGGCCACGATCTGCCAGACGCGGCGCGGGCCCAGGCCGAACATGGCATAGACGACGTGGCAGGAGACGATGGTCAGCGTGGCGCCGCTCACCGGGCCGGCCACGGCGTAGGCGAGCCACATGAAGACGATGCCTGCCAACAACTGGCTGACGCCCAGGTGGCGGTCGCGTGGCGGCCCCAGGCCGTGCCGGATGCCCACATAGAGCGCGGCACTCACCAGCGCCATGCCGGCGAACAGCGCGATCGCGAGCGCGGCTGGCGTGTAACCCAGCATCACCTGCAGACCCACCACCCCGCAATAGACCACGTAGCTCAGGGTCGATGTGAGCCACAGGACCAGGTTGGGGCGCACCACCGGCTCGCGGGTGAGGATGCGGTCGGCCAGCGCGGCCAGAAACGGGGTCAGGCGCATCACGGGTTTTCGGCCGTTGCGCACGCGAACTTGACCCCTCTGCCCGGCCCCTTGCTCTGCCAGTGGTGAATACCAACTGGCCGAGCGGCTGGGCCGGCGGTATAAGTTTCGCCCCGCCTGCGATTGCGCCGAGCGGCTCCCTCCCCACACACAAAGCCAGGAGACATCGAATGAGTTCTCTCACGTCGCGCTGTTCTCTCATCCCCCGCACCGGCCGCACCACGGCCTGGCGATGGCGCAGCTGGGCGGGGGGCGCGCTGCTGGCGGTGCCCTTGTGGGCGGCGGCGGTGCCGGGCGTGCACGTGCGCTTCGACCTGGCCAGCCCGGCCACCAGCCCCTTCCCGAGCGACCGCTTCACCCGAGTCGACTGGGGGCAGAAGACCTTCAAGCGCGTCAACCTGCCCAAGCCCGACTGCACGGTGCGGCCGAGTGACTGCGCCGACATCGACGTGATCAACCAGCTCGACGGCTTCAACACGCAGCCGCGCATCACCATCCCCTTCAGCGGCGACATCGACCCCGCGAGCGTCACCAGCGACACCGTCTACCTCGTCAACCTGGGCGACACGCAGAGCGGTGCCGGCTTCGGCCAGCGCGTGGGCATCAACCAGGTGGTGTGGGATGGAGCGACGAAGACGCTGGCCGTTGAGTCCGACGCCCTGCTGGCCGAGCACTCGCGCTACGTGCTGGTGGTGACCACCGGCGTGCGCGATGCGCAGGGCCGGCCCATCGAAGCCGGTCCGTATGGCCGCTTCCGCCAGGAGTTCGCGCGCTCGCGCGACCGCGACGAAGCCGACTACGGCAAGGCGCTTTCCGACGGCAGCCACGTGAGCGGCGCGCCGCTCACGCGCATCGCCGCGTTGAGCCTCTTCACCACGCAGAGCACCACGGCCGACCTGGAGAAGATCCGTTCGCAGATCAAGCGTTCGCAGCCGGCGCC
>NZ_DASSRA010000168.1:0-4059 GCF_035702065.1 Rhizobacter sp. | reverse complement strand
CGCGTGAGTCCCACCGATGAATGGCTGGCGGTGTCGCGGCGGCAATTGAGTGCCGTGCGCGACGCGCTGGCAGCGGAGGGTTTGTGACGACCCCCAGGCCACCGCAAGCAGTTGCCGCCCTCCGAGTGGGTGAGCAAACCTTGGGGCGGCCTGGTGGCATGTTCTTGGCCGGGGAGCGCGTTGCGCACGCCGGCGTTGCGCTGCTGCTTGCGTTCGCGCTGGGTGTGGTCGGCATCAACCTTGCCGGCCCGGAGGACAAACTTGCTGAGCAGCAGGAAGCCAGCGCCCCCATGGTCAACCCGCTGGCGCAGCTGTTCCATATCGACGGCATGGAGCCTGTGGCCCCTGGTACCTGGGCGGACGCTGCCCAGGAGCCCGCCGAGCTTGCGCTGCCCCTCGGCTACATGCGCGTGTGCGGCCTGGGCTCCGTACCTGCCGCGCCAGACGAACCCGGTGGCCTGGCCGAGGGCCTGGCCGGCATTGCTGCCGACGCGCGCGCAATCACGCATGCCCGCCTGCGCAAGATCTTTGCGGCCCACCCCAGCGAACGCGTGCGTGCCGCCTCCCTGGTGCTGGACCTGGCGGTGGCCCGCACCGACGCCGCCGCGGCAGCGCGCGCGCGCCAGGGGCCGTGCGATGCGGCAGACAAGGCCTGCGAGGCGCGCCAGCAGGCCGCCGCTGTGGCAGCCGCCGACGCGGTGGGCGCTGCGACCATCCGCCGCCTCAGCCGCATGGCCATGGGCACCGCGGACCCGTTCGTCTATTCCGCTGCGCTGCAGGCCTGCACGCAGGGCAACCCCGGCGACACCGCCGACCATTGCGGCACGCTGAACCTGTACCGCTGGGTGCAGCTGGACAACGGCAATGCAGCCCCGTGGATGGCGCTGGGCAGCGCTGCGCAAGCGCATGGCGACACCGGGGCGCTGAACGACGCCATGTACCACGTGGCCACGTCCAACCGGGTCGATTCCTACTGGGGCACCCTGCCTCACGTGCTGATGCAGGCGTTGCCGCCGGGCGAGTCGGACCTGGCGCGCACCCTTCTCACGGTGGACGCATGGAACGCGCAGAACGTGCTGGCGCTGCCGGTCTACAAGGTGGTGGCGCAGCATTGCGACGAAGACCAGTTGCACGATGCCAACCGCCGCCAGGTGTGCGATGGCATTGCCCATGTGCTCACCGAGCGTGGCCGCTCCACGGTGGACCTGGACATGGGCGTGGCGCTGGCGCAGAAGGTCGGCTGGCCGGCCCCGCGCACCGAGGCCTTGCAGGCCGAGCGCGACGCACTGGCCTCGATGGCGCCGCAGCTTGCGGATGCCGGTGGCGTGAGCTGCGCCAGCGTGCAGCGCTTCCAGGAGACCGCCGAGTTGATGACGCAATACGGCGAGCTGGGCTCCTACCGCGTGCTGGCGCTGAAGTCCGGCATGACGGTGGACGAACTCGTGCAGGTGGTCCGGCCCCAGCCGCTGGCGGCCGAGGCCCCCGGGTCCCCGCCGGCACCCTGATCCCGGGTTCAGCCGGTGTTGCGCAAGCCCGCCGCAATGCCGTTGATCGACAAGTGGATGCCGCGCTGCACCCGCTCGTTGCCCGGGTCGCCCTCGTGCTGCTGGCGGTAGCGCCGCATCAGCTCGACCTGCAAGTGGTTCAGCGGGTCCAGGTACGGGAAGCGGTGCTCGATCGAGCGCGCCAGTGACGGGTTGGAGGCCAGCCGCCTGGCCTCGCCGGTGATCTGCGTCAAGGCATGGCTGGTGCGCTGCCATTCGGCCTGGATCAGCGCAAACATCTTGCGGCCCAGGCGCTTGTCCGGCACCAGCTCCACATAGCGCGCACTCAGCGCCAGGTCGGTCTTGGCGATCACCATGTCGAGGTTGGACAACAAGGTGCGGAAGAACGGCCACTGCTTGAACATGCGCTGCAGCAGCGCCAGCCGCTCCTTGCGCGTCTTGGCCTCGGCCAGGAAGGATTCGATGGCCGAGCCGAAGCCATACCAGCCCGGCAGCGCCACGCGGCATTGGCCCCAGCTGAAGCTCCAGGGGATGGCGCGCAGGTCCTCGATGGCGCGGGTCGCCTTGCGCGAGGCCGGGCGCGAGCCGATGTTGAGTTCGGCAATCTCGCGGATGGGCGTGGCGGCGAAGAAGTAGTCGGTGAAGCCGGGCGTCTCGTACACCAGCTTGCGGTAGGCCGCCATGCTGGCGTGCGAGATCCGGTCGGCCGCGTCCAGGAATGCCTTGGGTGCGCTCTTGGTGGGGTGCAGCAGCGTGGCCTCCAGCGTGGCCGCCACCAGCGTCTCCAGGTTGCGCAGGCCGATCTCCGGGTGCGCGTACTTGGAGGCAATGACCTCGCCCTGTTCGGTGAGGCGGATCTGTCCGTTCACCGTGCCCGGCGGCTGCGCCAGGATGGCCTGGTAGCTGGGCCCGCCGCCGCGTCCCACCGTGCCGCCGCGGCCGTGGAACAGCCGCAGCGTGATGCCATGCTCGCGCGTCAGCGGCTCGAACAGCGCCACCAGCGCAGTCTCGGCGCGGTACAGCTCCCAGTTGCTCGTGAAGAAGCCGCCGTCCTTGTTGCTGTCGCTGTAGCCCAGCATGATGTCCTGCTCGCCGAAGTCGCCCACGCGCGAGCGCTTGAGCAGGTCCACGATACCCGGCAGGGCATAGAACTCGGCCATGATGGGCGCGGCATTGCGCAGGTCGCCGATGGTCTCGAACAAGGGCACCACGATCAGGTCGGCCACCGCCGAGTCGTCCAGCGTGCCGCGCAGCAGGCCGGCCTCCTTCTGCAGCAGCAGCACCTCCAGCAGGTCGCTCACCGCCTCGGTGTGCGAAATGATGTAGTGGCGGATCGCCGCGCGGCCGTGGCTGGCCAGCAGCTTGCGCGCGGCTTCGAAGATGGCCAGCTCGCTGAGCGTGAGTTCGGTGTAGCCGGCGTGGCCCACCACGCGCAGCGGCCGGGCATCGTTGAGCAGGTCCAGCAGCAGCGTACGCCGCTCGGCCTCGGACAAGCTGGGGTAGTCGGGTGTGATGCGCGCCGTGCGCAGCAGGTCGGCAATCACGGCTTCGTGCTTGTCGGAACTCTGGCGCAGGTCCACCGTGGCGAGGTGGAAGCCGAACACCTGCACCGCGCGCATCAGCGGGGCCAGGCGCGGGGCGATCAAGGCGTCGGCATGGTGGGCGCGCAGCGAGGACTCGATCACGCGCAGGTCGGCCAGGAAGTCCGCCGCGCCGGCATACGGGTCCTGCGGGGCCACCGCATGGCGCAGCGCCTCGGTGCCCGTGAGCGTGTGCAAGGTGGCGGCCAGGCGGGCATACATGCCGATCAGCGCGCGCCGGTAGGGCTCGTCGCCGCGGTGCGGGTTCTGGTCGGGCGAGCGCTGTGCCAGGGCCTGCATCTCCGCGGTCACCGGCGCCAGCATCTGCGACATGGAGAACTCGCCGCCCAGCTCGTGCACCTCGATGAGGTAGTGGCGCAGCACGGTTTCGCTCTGGCGCGCCATCGCCAGCGCCAAGGTGGCCGCGCTCACGTTGGGGTTGCCGTCGCGGTCGCCGCCGATCCAGTGGCCCATCCGGAAGAACGGCGCAATGTCGTGGTGCGGCAGGGCCCGCTCGATCTCGCGGTACAGCCGCGGGATCTGCGTCAGGAAGGTGGCGTGGTAGTAGGAGAGGGCGTTCTCGATCTCGTCGGCCACCGTGAGCTTGGTCGTGCGCAGCATGCGCGTCTGCCAGAGCTGCGTCACGCGGGCGCGGATCATTGCCTCGTTGTCGGCCAGCTCATGGGTGCTGCCGGCCTCGTCGCGCTGCTCGATCAGCCGGGCGATGGCGCGCTCGGCATCCAGGATGCTCTTGCGCTGCACTTCGGTGGGATGGGCCGTGAGCACCGGCGAGATGTACGCGTGCTTGAGTGTGCGCACGATGTCGGCGGCGCGGATGTCGGCCTCTGCCAGCCGCTCGAAGGTCATGGCCAGCGAGCCCTCGTGCAGGTCGCCCTGGCGCTCGTGCAGGTCGCGCCGCCGCACGTGGTGCCGGTCCTCGGCCAGGTTGGCCAGGTGCGAGAAGTAGCTGAAGG
>NZ_DASSRA010000167.1:0-19841 GCF_035702065.1 Rhizobacter sp. | reverse complement strand
CCCTCGCGGGCCGCTTCGGCAATCAGGCGACGCGCGGTCTCGAGGTTGCGCTCGACACTGGGCGTGGCAACTGTTTGCAAGGCGGCAATCCACATCGGCGAGGTCTCCATGAAACGCGTCACAGCTTACGCCCTTGCCCCCGTGGATGCCCTTAAGCCCACTACCGGCAACGCTGGTGCTTGTGGGGCAAAATCCGCCCCGCCATGGGTTCAGAGACCTTTTCAGTCGGCGCCGACCACAGCCGCTTCGTCCAGCGCGTGCGCCGCCGTTTCGGCAGCGAGCTCGCGCTGCTGCCTCCGGGTCTGCCCGACAGCAACAGCATCGCCGCGCTGATCGACACCCTGATCGCCAAGGGCCGCAGCCTGCCCAGCGCGCTGCGCGTGGCGCGCCACCTGGTGCTCGAGCGCCTGGCCGTGCTCGACATCGAGCACAACGCGCCCATGCAGGGCATCACCCGCGCGATGACACAGCTGGCCGAGACCACGCTTGATCGTGCACTCCAGCAGTCCTTCATCGACCAGGACGAGCGCCACGGTGCTCCGCTCAACGAAGCCGGCCAGCGCATCGACTTCTGGATCGTCGGCATGGGCAAGCTCGGTGCGCACGAGCTCAACGTGTCGTCCGACATCGACCTCATCTACGTCTACGAAGAAGACGGCCAGACCGCTGGCCCCAAGGTCATCAGCGCGCACGAGTACTTCTCGCAGGTGGCTCGCAGCCTTTACGCGCTGATCGGTGACAGCACCGACGACGGCTTCGTCTTCCGCGTCGACCTCGCGCTGCGGCCCAACGGCAACTCCGGCCCGCCGGTGGTGAGCCAGGCCATGCTGGAGGAGTACTTCCTGGTGCAGGGCCGCGAGTGGGAGCGCTTCGCCTGGCTCAAGAGCCGCGTGGTCGCGCCCGCCGAGAGCGTGCGCAACGGCCGCGCCAAGCAACTGAGCAGCACCGTCACGCCTTTCGTCTACCGCCGCTACCTGGACTACGGCGTCTTTGAAGGCCTGCGCCAGCTGCACCGCAAGGTGCGCGAGGAGGCGCAGCGCCGTGCCGCCGGCCGGCCCGAACGCGCCAATGACGTGAAGCTCTCGCGCGGCGGCATCCGCGAGATCGAGTTCATCGTGCAGCTGCTGCAGGTGGTGCGCGGCGGGCAGTTCCCCGAGATCCGCACGCGATCCACGCTGAAGGCACTGGAGAAGCTCGCCGCCGGCGGGCTGATGAAGCCCGAGAGCGCGCAGCGCCTGGCCGAGGCCTACGTCTTCCTGCGCCGGGTGGAGCACCGCATCCAGTTCCTCGACGACCAGCAGACCCACGTGCTGCCCACGGTCGACGCCGACCTCGGCTGGATCGCGCGCAGCATGGGCTTCACCTGCAACGCCGACACCTGCGAGCTGCTCAAGCACCTGGGCGAGACGCGCGAGTTCGTGGCCACCGAGTTCGACGCGCTGCTGCACGACGGCCGCGCGCCGGCCGCCCCCGGCGCGGCCAAGAACGGCTGCCGTACCTGCGGCCCGGCACCGCAGGCGGTCGACAACATCGAGTTCATGGAGCGCCTGCCGGCCGAGCTGGCCGAACGCGTGCGCCCCTGGGTCGACCACCCGCGCATCAAGGTTCTGCGCGAAGAGAGCAAGCTGCGCCTGGCCCGCCTGGTGATGCGCGCCGCCCATGCCGTGCAGGAGGACAGCTGCACCATGGAAGCCGCCACGCGCTTCATCGACTGGCTGGAGCCGCTGCTGCGCCGCGAGAGCTACCTGGCGCTGCTGGTCGAGCGGCCGGAAGTGCAGAACCGCCTGCTGCGCCTGCTCGGCCTGGCACGCTGGCCCGCGCAGTTCCTGATGCGCCACCCGGGCGTGATCGACGAGCTGGCCGACGAACGCCTGCTGCACGGCCGCTTCGAGCGCGACAACTACATTGCCGACCTGGAGGCGCGCTACCTCGCCTGGGGCCGCGCCGGCCAGGCCGACGAGGAGCTGCTGCTCGACACGCTGCGCCGTGCCCACCACGCCGAAGTCTTCCGCACCCTGGTGCGCGACGTCGAGGGTCACATCACCGTCGAGCAGGTGGCCGACGACCTCTCGGCACTCGCCGACGCCACGCTGCAGTGCGCGATCACCTGGGCCTGGAAGCACCTGCGGCAGAAGCACCGCGAGACGCCGCGCTTCGCCGTCATCGCTTACGGCAAGCTGGGCGGCAAGGAGCTCGGCTACGGCAGCGACCTCGACGTGGTGTTCCTGTTCGACGACAGCGACGAGGCCGATGCCTACCAGGCCGCCGACGCCTACGGCGCCTTCGTGCGCAAGCTCATCAACTGGCTGACCACGCGCACCGCCGCCGGCGAACTGTTCGACATCGACACCGCCCTGCGGCCTAACGGCAACTCGGGCCTGCTGGTCACCTCGCTCGATTCGTACGAGAAGTACCAGAAGGGCCGCGGCAGCAACACCGCCTGGACCTGGGAACACCAGGCCATCACGCGGGCGCGCTTCTGCGCCGGCACGGCCGACCTCGCGCCGCGCTTCGAAGCCGTGCGCCGCGCCGTGATCTGCGCCGAGCGCGATGCCGAGGCGCTGCGCACCGAGATCCAGGCCATGCGCGAGCGCGTCCGCTCCGCGCGGCCCGTGCCGCCCGATCTGTTCGACGTCAAGCACAGCCAGGGCGGCATGATGGACGCCGAGTTTGCCGTGCAGTACCTGGTGCTGGCGCACGGCAAGGCCCACCCCGAACTGCTCGACAACGTAGGCAACATCGCGCTGCTGCAGCGCGCCGAAGCCTGCGGCCTGCTGCCTGCGGGCGTGGGCCAGGCTGCCGCCGACGCCTACCGCGAGCTGCGCCGCGCCCAGCACAAGGCGCGGCTGGACGAGAAGCCGACCCAGGTCGAACCTGGCAGCGCGGCAGCGCAGCGCGACGCGGTGCTGGCCTTGTGGCACGCCGTCTTCCCGAGCCCCCCCTGATGCCACCACTGCTGCGTCGACCGGGCACCGCCTGGTGCGCCGTGGCCTTGGCGCTGCTCATCGGCAGCCTGCTGTCGTTCGCGCTGCATGCCACCCCTGCGCTGGAGTGGCAGCCCTCACTCGCGGCCACGCAAGCCTGGCGCTGGTGGAGCGCGGCCTTCGTGCACTACAGCGCGCTGCACCTCATCGGCAACCTCTGCGGGCTGGCGCTCACGGCGGCATTCGGCTGGGTCACGCACATGCCGCCGCGCGCGGCGCTGGCCTGGTTCATCGCCTGGCCGCTCACCCACCTCGCCTTCCTGTTTGCCGTGCCCGACCTGCTGCATTACGGCGGCCTGTCGGGCGTGGTGCATGCCGGCGTGGCCATCGTGATCACCCAGGTGCTGATCTTCGGCACGCGCGGCCAGCGGCTGGTGGTCGGCACCGTGCTGGTCGGCCTGCTGACCAAGATCGCCACCGAAACGCCCTGGCGCGAGGCCGTGCAGCGCCATGAGGGCTGGGACATCGGCATCGCCCCCATGGCCCACGTGACCGGTGTGCTCTCGGGCCTGCTCTGCCTGCTGCTGGCCCATGCGTGGTGGCGGCATTCGACGAAACACAACGCACCCCATGTCTGACCGCAAGACCCACCTCGACACCCTGGCCGTCGTCTCGCTCGTTGCCTGCAGCTTCCTGTGGGGCCTCAACCAGGTGGCCGCCAAGGCCGCGCTGGCCGAGATCCCGCCGCTGCTGCAGGCCACGCTGCGCTCGTTCGGCGGCGTCGTGCTGGTGCTGCTGTGGGCGAAGGTGCGTGGCATTCCGCTCTTCCAGCGCGACGGCACCTTGCCCGGCGGCCTGCTCGCCGGTGCGCTGTTCGCCGCAGAGTTCGCCTGCATCTTCTTCGGGCTGCAGTTCACCACCGCCTCGCGGATGATCGTCTTCATCTACTTCGCGCCTTTCATCGTGGCGCTGGGCATGCCTTTCATCGCCCGCTCGGAGCGGCTGTCGGTGGTGCAGACAGCAGGCCTCGTGCTCGCCTTCGCCGGCGTGGCGGGCGCCTTCGCCGAAGGCTTCACGCAGCCCGCGCTCGGGCCGCGGCAATGGGTCGGCGACGCACTGGGCGTGGTGGCCGCCGCGCTGTGGGCCGCCACCACGCTGAGCATCCGCGCAACGAAGCTCGGCATGGCCTCGGCGGAGAAGACGCTCGCCTACCAGCTGGGCGTGTCGGGGGTTCTGCTCGGCCTGGGCACGCTGGCACTGGGCGAGCACTGGCCGGCTCAGGTGTCGACGCTCGCGATCAGCTCGCTGCTGTTCCAGACCGTGGTGGTGGTGTTCGCGAGCTACCTGCTGTGGTTCTGGCTGGTGCGTCACTACCCGGCCACGCGTCTGTCCGCCTTCACCTTGCTCACACCGGTGTTCGGCCTGCTGATGGGCGTGGTGATGCTGAACGAGCCGCTCACCGCGCGCCTGCTGATGGCACTGGCCGGCGTGACGCTCGGGATGATGCTGGTGAACCGGAAGCGCTAACTGCGGATGCGCTTGACCAGCGAGGTGGTCGAGTAGCCGTCGACGAAGGGAATGGCGCGCGCATCGCCGCCCCAGCTGCGCACGAGCTTTGTTTCGGCCAGGGTCTCGATGTCGTAGTCGCCGCCCTTCACGTAGAGGTCGGGCCGCACGATCTTCAGCAGCTCGACGGGCGTCTGCTCGTCGAACAGGGTGACGAGGCTGATGCTCTCCAGCGCCGCCAGTACGCAGGCGCGATCGGCTTCGGCGTTGAGCGGCCGGTCCGGGCCCTTGCCCAGCAGGCGCGCCGAGGCATCGCTGTTCAGCCCCAGCACCAGGCTGCCACCCAGCGCGCGCGCCGCCGCGAGGTAGCTCACATGGCCGCGGTGCAGGATGTCGAACACGCCGTTGGTGAACACCACCGGCCGCGGAAGCTGGGCCAGGCGGGCCGGCAGCTCGGCGCGCGGGCACAGCTTGTCGAGGAAGCTCGTCGTCATGGCGCGGATTGTCGCCTGCGGGGCAGCGCCGGCCAACGCCTTGCGCCTAGACTTTGCGCCGATCACCTGAGGAGACACCCACCATGACGATCACGCTCTGCGGTTCCACCATCTCGAACTACTACAACAAGGTCAAGCTCGTGCTGCTCGAGAAGGGCATTCCCTTCACCGAGGAGAAGGTGGCCACCGGCCGCACGGACGAGGCGGTGCTGAGCGCCACACCGCTGGGCAAGATCCCCTTCATCCGCACGCCGCAGGGGGCGCTGTGCGAGAGCCAGGTCATCGCGGACTACCTGGAGGCCACGCACCCTACGCCGGCGCTGATCCCGGCCGACCCGTGGCAGGCCGCCAAGGTGCGCGAGCTCGTCACCTTCATCGACCTGCACCTCGAGCTCGTCGCGCGCGAGCTGCACTACAAGGCCTTCTTTGGCGGCGAGCTGAGCGAGGCCAACCAGGCGCGCATCCGCAAGCAGCTGGAGAAGAACATCGCCGCCTTCAAGCGCCTGGCGAAGTTCTCGCCCTACGTGGCCGGCGACACGTTCACGCTTGCAGACTGCGCCGCCTACCCCAGCCTGCCGCTCGTGAGCATGGCCACCAAGGCGGTGTACGGCGAAGACCTGCTGGCCGCCGCCGGCATCGACATCAAGGCCTACACCAAGTTCATCGGCGAGCGGCCGTCGGCGCAGAAGGTGACGGCCGACCGCAAGGCCGACCAGGCCAAGTCCTGAGCCACCAAAGAAAAAGGCCCGCATCGCGCGGGCCTTGTTCCTTGTGATCGCCGATCAGGCCGAGGCCGGCAGCGGGCCGCTCGGCTTGCCTGCGGCCACCGTGGCTGCCACCTTGGCGGTCACTTCCTTGCGGAAGCGGTTGAGTTCCTGGACGCTTGCGAAGCTGCGCTCCATCAGCAGGCTCATGTTGTGCAGGATGCGCTCGACGACCTTGGTCTCCCACACGGCGTCGAACTGGATCTGCTTGTCGAGCCACTGCTCCAGCCACTGCGGGTTGGGCAGGCGGCTCTGGATGGTGTCGCGCGGAAAGAGCTTCTCGTTGACGTGCAGATTGGTCGGGTGCAGCGCTTGCGCCGTGCGGCGGGCGCTGGCCATCAGCACGCCGACCTTGGCGAAGGCGGCACGCGCTTCGTCGCCGAACTTCTGCATCGCACGCTTCATGTAGCGGAGATAAGCGCCGCCGTGGCGGGCTTCGTCGCGCGCCAGCGTCTCGTAGATCGCCTTGATGACCGGCTCGGTGTGCCACTCGGCCGCGCGGCGGTACCAGTGGTTGAGGCGGATCTCGCCGCAGAAGTGCAGCATGAGCGTCTCGAGGGCGGGGGCCGGGTCGAACTCGAAGCGCACTTCGTGCAGCTCGGCCTCGGTGGGCACGAGGTCGGGGCGGAAGCGGCGCAGGTACTCCATCAGCACCAGCGAGTGCTTCTGTTCCTCGAAGAACCACACGCTCATGAACGCGGAGAAGTCGCTGTCGTCGCGGTTGTCACGCAGGAACATCTCGGTGGCGGGCAGGGCCGACCACTCGGTGATGGCGTTCATCTTGATGGTCTGGGCTTGCTCTTCGGAGAGCTGGCTGCCATCGAACTCGTCCCAGGGAATGTCGGTGTCCATGTTCCAGCGGACGGCTTCGAGTTGCTTGAACAGTTCGGGGTAAAGCATGGTCAGCCTTCGTTGGTTGAGGCGGGCATTTTAGTCGCGGCCTGCGTGACAGCGGTTTGACGCCCCGGGCGCCGCCAAGGGCACACGCGCCGGCGCATCCATTGCACCTTGCCGTGCGTAAGAGGCGTGTTTGGCGCAGGATCGGCGCCTCTTCCCACAACTGAGGCCGCTGCCATGACGATCAAGAGAGCGATCAAGAACACCCTTTTCCTGCTGACCCTCAGCGCCGCCGCGGGCGCGGCGCAGGCCGCCGACTGCCCGGCCCTGCTCAACCGCGAGATCCCGCGCCTGCAAGACGAGAAGCCGCAGAACCTGTGCCAGTACGCCGGCAAGGTGGTGTTGGTGGTCAACACCGCGAGCTTCTGCGGCTTCACGCCGCAATACAAGGGGCTGGAGGCGCTGTACGCCAAGTACCAGTCCCAGGGCCTGGTGGTGCTGGGCTTCCCCTCGAACGACTTCTCGCAAGAGCCGGGCGACAGCAAGACCATCGCCGACTTCTGCGAGAACACCTACGGCGTCAAGTTCCCGATGTTCATGAAGACGCGCGTGGCCGATTCGGCCGGGGCACAGAAGAGCCCGCTCTTCGCCGACCTGAAGCAGGCCACCGGCGAGGCGCCGAAGTGGAACTTCCACAAGTACGTGATCGCCCGCGACGGCAAGACCGTGCAGAGCTTCGGGAGCATGACCTCGCCCGACAGCAGCAGCTTCGTGAAAAACATTGAAAAACTACTGGATGCAAAATGAAGACTGATGAGTTATATTTGTGACTCATCAGTTCAACTTGGCTGGGCGATATGGCAAAAAACAGCTGCAAATTCAGGGAACTCGGCGTACAACAGTGCGTCGAACCCGGCGTTGGCGCGTTCATCGAGCCAGCGCGAACCAGTTCTATGCTGCACAGCCGGCCGGTTGATCCGGCTGGAATCCCGGGGCGGTTTTCCTCCTCCCTCCTCCCTCCCTTGTTCCCCCCGGGGCGCTGTGCGGCAATCTTTATTCCTCGGCGGAGCGCGGCCTGATGCGCCGCGTCGCCGTCATCGGCTCGGGCATCTCGGGCCTTTCCGCCGCCTACACGCTGGCCCCTGAAGCCCAGGTCACGCTCTTCGAGGCGGGCGACTACTTCGGTGGACACACCCACACGGTCGACATCACGCTCGATGGAGTCACCCATGGCGTGGACACCGGCTTCCTGGTGTTCAACGAGCGCACCTACCCGAACCTGATCCGCCTGCTGGGCGAGCTGGGCGTGGCCACTTCGGCCTCTGACATGTCGTTCTCCGTGAAGGCACCAGACATCGGCCTGGAGTGGAGCGGCAGCAACCTCAACACGGTTTTCGCGCAACGGCGCAACCTCGTGCGCCCGGCCTTCCTGCGCATGCTGGCCGAGATCCTGCGCTTCAACAGGCTCACCACCGCCCTGGCCGAGCAAGGTGCCGATGCTGCACTGCAGCAGCCCATCGGCGACTTCCTGGCCGAACACCGCTTCACCGCCGCGTTCCGCGACTGGTATTTCCTGCCCATGATCGGCTGCATCTGGTCATGCCCGACCGACCAGATGCTGCGCTTTCCCATCGCCACACTGATCCGCTTCTGCCACAACCACGGGCTGCTGCAGGTGGCGAACCGGCCGCGCTGGTTCACGGTGGCGGGCGGTGCGCGCAACTACGTGCACAAGATGCTGCCGCGCATCGCCGATGCCCGCCTGAACACCCCCGTGCGCAGCGTGCGCCGCCAGGCGGGCGGCGTGTTCGTGAGCACCGACCACGGCACCGAGCGCTTCGACGACCTCGTCCTGGCCTGCCACAGCGACCAGTCGCTCGCCTTGCTGGCCGACGCCACCGAGGCCGAGCGCGAAGTGCTCGGCGCCATCCGCTACCACCGCAACCGCGCCGTGCTGCACACCGACACCTCGCTGCTGCCCACGCGCCGCGGGGCGTGGGCCGCCTGGAACTACGAACGTGCCACCGATGCGCCGCGCGAGCAGGCCGCCGTCTGCCTGCACTACCTGATCAACCGCCTGCAGCCGCTGCCCTTCACGCAGCCGGTGGTCGTGTCGCTCAACCCGGTGCGCGAGCCCTCCGCCGCAAGTGTGCATGGCGAGTTCGACTACGCCCATCCGGTGTTCGACAGCGCCGCCATCGCTGCGCAGCAGCGCCTGCCGGCCTTGCAAGGCCACGGCAACACATGGTTCTGCGGCGCCTGGACGCGCTACGGCTTCCACGAAGACGGCCTGATGTCGGGCCTGGCCGCCGCCGAGGGCCTGCAGCGTCGGTGGGCGAACGTGCGCACCGCGGAGGCCGCATGACCTCCCGGCCACTGCTCGGCACGGGCCAGGTGCGGCACACGCGCCTGCAGCCGGTGGCCCACAGCTTCAGCTACCGCACCTACTTCCTGATGCTGCCGATGCGCAGCCTGCGCACCCGTGCCTCGGCCGAGCTGACACGCAACCGCTTCGGCCTGATCAGCTTTCACGACCGCGACCACGGCGATGGCCGCTTCGACAGCCTGGCCTGGCTCGACGAACTGCTCGCCCGCGAAGGCATCACCGACGCCACCGGCGAGGCCTGGCTGCACTGCTACCCGCGCGTGCTGGGCTACGCCTTCAAGCCGGTGAGCTTCTGGTACTGCCACCGCACCGACGACTCGCTCGCCGCCATCGTGGTCGAGGTCAACAACACCTTCGGAGAGCGCCACTGCTACCTGCTGCGCGGGCCCGATCTCGCCTTCGGGCGCGAGTTGCGCGCAGCCAAGGAGTTCCACGTCTCGCCCTTCTGCGACGTGGCCGGCAGCTACCGCTTCCGCTTTCTGCGCACCGACCTGCATCCGGCCGATGAGGACGTGCGTATGCACGCACAGAGAACGGTGGTGCGCGTCGACCACGACGACGACACCGGCCGCCCGCTGCTGCAGACCAGCGTGTCGGGCCGGCTGGTTCCGTTGACGCGGCGCAGCACGCTGGGCGCCTTTTTCGGCATGCCCTTGATGACGGTCTTCGTCGTCACGCGCATCCATTGGCAGGCCCTGCGGCTGTGGGCCAAGCAGGTGCCGTTCTTCCGCAAACCCGAGCCTCCGAAGAACTTCATCACGCGCTGAAAGACGAACCGATGAACACCCGCACCGAACCCGCCCGTTTCAACGCCCCCGACCTGCTTGCGCAAGCCCCGGCCGCCGCGCACGCCGTGTTCCAGCTGCTCAAGCACCTGAAGCACGGCACGCTCGACGTGCAACTGCCCGATGGGGGCCAGCTGCGCTTCGGCACCGCGGCCACCGGCGAACTGCGCGCCTCGATCCGCCTGCGCAACTGGAAGGCCTGCGCGGCCGCGCTCAAGTCGGGCGACATCGGCTTCGCGGAAAGCTTCATCGATGGCGACTGGAGCACGCCCGACCTCGCCAGCCTGCTCAGGCTCTTCATCGCCAACCGCGACGAGATCGAGCGCGTGGTCTATGGCAGCTGGTGGGGCTCGCTGCTCTACCGCGCGCGGCACCTCTTCAACCGCAACTCGCGCCGCGGCAGCAAGAAGAACATCCACGCCCACTACGACCTGGGCAACGAGTTCTACCGCCTGTGGCTCGACCCCACGATGAACTACTCCAGCGCCTGGTTCGAGGGCGACCGCAGCGGCAGCCTCGTCGACGCGCAATGGGCCAAGGTGCGGCGCACGCTGGCCGAATGCGGCGTGCAACCCGGCCAGCGCGTGCTGGAGCTGGGCTGTGGCTGGGGCGCTGTGGCCGAGTGTGCGGCCCGCGAGTTCGGGGCGCACGTCACCGGCGTGACCCTCTCGAGCGAGCAACTGGCGTGGGGCCAGCAGCGTCTGAAAGACGCCGGGCTCGAAGGCGAGCTGCGCTTTCAGGACTACCGCGACATCGACGATGCGCCCTTCGACGCCATCGTCTCGGTCGAGATGTTCGAAGCGGTCGGCCGCGAGTACTGGCCCAGCTTCTTCGACACCTTGAAGCGCCAGCTCAAACCGGGCGGCAAGGCCTGCGTGCAGAGCATCACCATCCGCGACGACCTGTTCGAGCGCTACGTGAAGTCGACCGACTTCATCCAGCAGTACATCTTTCCCGGCGGCCTCTTGCCCAGCCCCAGCGCTTTCCGCGCGGCCGCGGCGAAGGCAGGGCTCAAGGTGGTCAACGAACTCTCGTTCGGCGAAGACTATGCCGAGACGCTCAAGCGCTGGCGCGAGCGCTTCCTGGCCGAAGACACCCGTGTGCGCCAACTCGGATTCGACACGCGCTTCATGCGCATCTGGGAGTTCTACCTCGGCTACTGCGAAGCGGCCTTCGCCACCGGCAACACGGGCGTCATGCAGTTCACGCTGCAGCGCGATTGAAGGACGCATGGCCGTGCTCTCGCGCCGTACTGCCTTGCTGGGGCTGGCCTGCCTGCCCTGGGCCGCACAGGCCCAACCCGCCGAACTGGCCGGCACGCGGCTGCTCGGCCAGGGCCGGTTCACCTACTTCGGCCTCGATGTGTACAGCGCCCGGCTGTGGGTGACCGAGGCCTTCCAGGCCACCGACTTCGCCCGCCACCCGCTGGCACTGGAGCTGGAGTACGCGCGCTCGCTGGTGGGCCAGAAGATTGCCGAGCGTTCGCTGGCCGAGATGAAGCGTGTGGGCGAGGTGCCCGAGGACAAGGCAGCCCCCTGGCTGGCCGCCATGGCCCAGGTCTTCCCCGACGTGAACGCGGGCGACCGCCTCACCGGCCTCTACCAACCGGCCGAGGGCATGCGCTTCACGCTCAATGGCAAGCCGCGCGGCGAGATCCGCGATGCGGCGTTTGCGCGGCTCTTCATCGCCATCTGGTTGTCGCCGCGCACTTCGGAACCCAAGCTGCGGCAGGCGCTGCTGGGGTTGGCATGAGCGCGCCGGGCCGCTCGCAAGCGTTCATCCCGAAGCACGCAGTGCGCAAGGAGACCAAATGAACGCGGCGGCCTTGCCGATGAGGTGGTCGGGGCGTTGGCAGCAGGGCCTCTATTACGGCGCGCCGGGCTTTGCGCTTGCCTTCGTTGCCTTGCCCCTGTACGTGGTGCTGCCCAATCACTACGCCAGCGCCTTCGGTGTGCCCCTGGCCTGGCTGGGCGCGGTGCTGCTGGCCGCGCGGCTGCTCGACGCGGTGGTCGACCCGCTCATCGGCCGCTTCGCCGACGCGCTGCTCGACCGCTCGATGGCCCACGCCTGGGCCGCCATCGCGATGGCCGCGCTCACGCTCGCGCTGGGCTTTCGCGCGCTCTTCTTTCCGACCGCGGGCCTCGACACGCCCGCCTTGCTGACCTGGTGCGCGGCCTGGCTGGCCGTCACCTACCTGAGCTACAGCGTCATCACGGTGATCCACCAGGCCTGGGGGGCCCGCCTGGGCGGCGGCGAGGCGCAGCGCGCCCGCATCGTCGCCTGGCGGGAAGGCCTGGCGCTGTGCGGCGTGCTGGTGGCCAGCGTGCTGCCTTCGGTGGCGGGCCTGGGCGCGACCACGCTGGTGTTCGCGCTCACGCTGCTCGCGGCGATCGCCCTGCTGCGTGGCGCGCCGCAGCCGCAGGTGCCGATGCGCGCGGCCACCGCCTCGCTCGGCCTGCCGCTGCGCACGCCGGCGTTTCGTCGCCTGCTTGCGGTCTACCTGCTCAACGGCATCGCGAGCGCCGTGCCCGCCACGCTGGTGCTCTTCTTCATCCGCGACCGGCTGCAGGCGCCGGCGCACGAAGCGCTCTTTCTCGCCAGCTACTTCGCGGCCGCCGCCCTCTCGATCCCGCTGTGGGTGCGTGCCGTGGGCCGCTTCGGCCTCGCACGCAGCTGGCTCGCCGGCATGGCGCTCGCCATCGCGGTGTTCGCCTGGGCCGGTGCGCTGGGTGCCGGCGACGTCGTGGCCTACACGGTGGTGTGCGTGCTGAGCGGCGTGGCGCTGGGCGCCGACCTGAGCCTGCCCGCCGCGCTGCTGGCCGGCGTGATCCAGGGCGCGGGCCACGGCGGACGCGCCGAGGGCGCGTACTTCGGCTGGTGGAACTTCGCCACCAAGCTCAACCTGGCGCTTGCCGCCGGCCTGGCGCTGCCCGCCTTGCAGCTCTTCGGCTATGCCCCGGGCAGCCGCAGTGCGCCGGCACTCGACACGCTGGCGTTCGCCTACTGCGCGCTGCCCTGCGTGCTCAAGCTCGGCGCCGCCGCGCTGCTGTGGTCTCAATGGATCAAGAGGAACCGCCCATGAAACGCCTTCTCTGCGCCGCTGCAATCGGCATCGCCGCGGGCCTCAGCGCCTGCGGAACAGCGCCCACACCACTCGACTACGCCAACGAGAAGCCGGTGCTCGACCTGCAGCGCTACTTCAACGGCACCATCACGGCGCACGGCATCTTCACCGACCGCGGCGGCAAGGTGGTGCGCCGCTTCACCGTGCTGATGAAGTGCGACTGGACCGGCGACGAGGGCGTGCTCGACGAGGCCTTCACCTACAGCGATGGCAAGACCGATCGCCGCGTGTGGCGCCTGAAGAAGCTCCCCGACGGCAGATACACCGGCACCGCCGGCGACGTGGTCGGCACCGCCACCGGCCAGGCCGCGGGCAATGCCTTCCAGTGGGCCTACACGCTGCGCCTGCCAGTCGACGGCACCGTCTACGAGGTGCAGTTCGACGACTGGATGTTCCTCGTCGACGAGCACGTGATGCTCAACAAGGCGGTGATGAGCAAGTTCGGCTTCAAGCTCGGCGAAGTCACTCTCTCCTTCCACAAGCCCTGAGCCGCACATGTCCCTCAATCCCCGCCTCACCGACTGGAACGACCGCGTGGTCTGGCTGGTCGGCGCCTCGACCGGCATCGGCCGTGCCACCGCTGCGCTGTTGCACGAGCGAGGCGCGCGGGTGGTGGTGTCGGCGCGCAACGCCACCGCCTTGCAGGCGTTCGAGCGCGCCCGCCCCGGCAGCCTGGCGCTGCCCTTCGACGCCACCGACCGCGCGGCCTTCGTGCAGGCGACTCAACAGGTGCAAGAGCGCTTCGGCCGCATCGACCTCGTGCTCTACTGCGCTGGCTACTACAAGGCCATGCGGGCCACGCAGTTCGACCTCGACGAGGCGCTGCGCCACCAGGAGGTCAACTACGTGGGCGCGCTGAACATGCTGCATGCCGTGCTGCCGGTGCTGCTGGGCCAGCGTGCCGGGCACCTGAGCCTGGTGTCGAGCGTCGCCGGCTACCGCGGCCTGCCCAACTCGCTGGCCTACGGGCCGACCAAGGCCGCCTTGATCAACCTCGCGCAGACCTTGTACATGGACCTGCACCCGGTGGGGCTGGGCGCGTCGGTCATCAACCCGGGCTTCGTCGAGACACCGCTCACGGCACAGAACGAGTTCAGCATGCCCGCGCTGCTCACGCCCGAACAGGCCGCGCAGGCCATCCTCAAGGGCTGGGCCCAGGGCCGCTTCGAGATCCACTTCCCGAAGCGCTTCACGCTGTGGCTCAAGGCGCTCACGCACCTGAGCGACGCGATGTACTTCCGCGCCATCCGCCGGAGCACCGGGCTGTGAACAGCGCCGCCTCCGACCCCCGCGTGGCGCGCATCGTGGCGCTGTTCGAGCAGCTCACGCCGGGCGACATCGACCGCCTGGGCGAGTTCTACGCCGCCAACGCGTTCTTCAAGGACCCCTTCAACCAGGTGCGCGGCGTGCCGGCCATCCAGGCGGTGTTCCGCCACATGTACGCCTCGCTCGACGAACCGCGCTTCGTGGTGCGCGACGTGATCGTGCAGGGCGCCCAGTGCTTTCTGACGTGGGACTTCGTGTTCCGCTTCAAGCGCTTCAGCCGCGAACCCCAGACAGTACGCGGCGGCTCGCACCTGCGGCTGGACGACGCGGGCCGCATCGTGCTGCACCGCGACTACTGGGACGCGGCCGAAGAGCTGTACGAGAAGCTGCCCGTGCTGGGGGCGTTGATGCGCTGGCTGAAGAAGCGCGCGACGCGCTGACCCGCTACTTGAACACCACCGACACCGGCGTCGCGCCCGGCAGGCCCTGGTAGGTGACCGTGGCCCCGGCGCCGGCCTTGGGCGGCAACAGCGGCGAGAACGAGCCCAGGCTGATCAGCTCGCCGGGCTTCATCGCGCGGCCTTCCTTGGCCAGCGCCTCGGCCAGCCACACCACGGCGTTGAGCGGGTGGCCGAGGATGTCGCTGCCCTTGCCGCGAGCGAGTTCGGCGCCTGTGCCGTCGGCGAGGATCACCGTCATGTCGCGCAGACCGTCCAGCAACGCGTAGCGCTCGCCGCGGTAGGGCGGCACGTCGATGGGCTTGCCCATCACCCCCATGCGCGCGCCCACATTGATGGCGCTGACGCCGGGGCCGCCGAGCTTGGGCGGGGCCTGCACCAGCAGGTCGGGCAGCTCGATGAAGGGGATGACCTGGTCGATGGCGTCCAGCACCTCGGCCGGCGTCTTGGCCTGGTTGACGGCGGCGCTCTTCACGCGCACCAGCATGTCTGCCTCGTACAGCGGGCGCGCGCCGAAGCCGGCCTCGACCACCGCGCCATTGCTCACGAGCATGCCTTCGTACAACACGCCCCAGACCGGCTTGTCGTAGTTGAAGCGCTTCTGCACCGCGGGGTTGGTGAGGCCGGCCTTGTAGCCCACGACGGCGCCGTAGCGCTTTGCGAGCAGGGCGTTGAGCTTGGCGCGCGTGCAGGCCCCATCGGCCTCGCTGAGGCCTTCAGGGGTGGGGGCGGGCGTCTTGGCCACGAAGCCGTCGTACAGCGCCGCCGCCTGGGCGTCGGTCAGGCATTCGGCGTGGGACAGGGAAGACGCGACCAGCAGCACAGCGGTGAGCATCGAACGCAACACGGTCATGACGAGCCTCCTCAGCTTGTTGAACGACTACTTGAGCCAGCCCTTGCGGCGGAAGTACCAGAAGGGCGAAAGAATGCTGACCAGCATGAGCCCGATGGCCAGCGGGTAGCCGAAGCGCCAGCTCAGCTCAGGCATGTCCTTGAAGTTCATGCCGTAGATGCTCGCGATCAGCGTCGGCGGCAGCAAGGCCACGCTGGCCACCGAGAAGATCTTGATGATTTTGGTCGGGGTGATGTTGATGAAGCCGACGGTCGCATCCAGCAGGAAGTTGATCTTGTCGAACAGGAAGGCGGTGTGGCTGTCGAGCGAGTCGATGTCGCGCAGGATCTGCCGCGCCTCCTCGAACTGCTCGGCGTTGAGCATGCGACTGCGCATCATGAAGCTGACCGCGCGGCGCGTGTCCATCACGTTGCGGCGAATGCGGCCGTTCAAGTCTTCCTCGCGGGCGATGGCCGCCAGCGCCTGGCCGGCAGCCTGGTCGTCGACCTCCTGCTTGAGCACGCGCGCGCTCACCTTCTCCAGGCTGTCGTAGATGCTCTCCAGCGCATCGGCGCTGTACTCGGCATCGGCGTCGTAGAGCTTGAGCAGCACGTCTTTCGCGTCTTCGATCAGCGCCGGGATGCGGCGTGCGCGCAAGCGCAGAAGGCGGAACACCGGCAGGTCCTCGCCGTGGATGGAGAACAGCACCTTGTTGTGCAGGATGAAGGCCACGCGCACGTTGCGCGGGGTCTCGTCGTCGTCGATCAGGAAGTCGGAGCGGATGTGCAACTCGCCGTTGTCTTCTTCGTAGAAGCGGGCGGACTCTTCCAGGTCGTCGTCGACCACGTCTTCGGGGATGCTGACGCCGAAGTGCTGCGCGATCCAGCTCTTCTCTTCGGGCGTGGGCGACTCCAGGTCGACCCACACCGGGTGCACGTTGGCCAGGGCACCCGGGCTTTCGATCTCTTCTTGAAACAGCCGGCCGTTGGCCAGCGTGAACACGTTCAGCATGCAGGGGCTCCGGGAGCGGGCAGGCGCTGTCGGATCGCGCGCTGCTGCGGTGGCCTAAAAAGGGGTGACGGGCTAACTGGAAACCGCCTCACCCCGGGGAGCCAGCAAGCGCCGAGGCAGAGAGCCGAGGCGCCGCGGAGCATGTCAGAGTGGACGGTCACCGAGGGTGACTGCTGTCCATATGCGTGGTTCGCACTCCGTGAACGAAACGGCGAATTATCACACCCGCCTGCAAACGTCATCAAGCTGCGCCAACCCCACGCAACCAAGGGCAATGAGGCTGCAGACGTGACGTAATCGACGCAGTTTGCCCTGGCAAAACCCGGCCGCGTGAACACACCTGCTGGCTGCGTTGTCACCCGCTTGTCACACCGCTTTTTCAGGCGCACACTGGTTTCAACGAACTTCGGTTCCACCCCTCTCCTCCCCCCTCCCCCTGCCTCCTCGCCTCTCCCTGCTTTCCCCACCCCCTGCGAAAGGAGTCCTCATGAATTTGACGATCAGCGGCCATCACCTCGAGGTGACCCCAGCCCTGCGTGAGTACGTGCTTACCAAGCTGGATCGCATCACCCGCCATTTCGATCAAGTCGTGGACATCAATGTGCTGCTGTCGGTAGAGAAGCTAAAGGAAAAGGAACGAAGGCAGAAGGCGGAGGTCACGCTCCACGTGAAGGGCAAAGACATCTTCGTGGAGAACTCGCATGAAGACCTCTACGCCGCCATCGACCAGCTGATGGACAAGCTGGACCGGCAGGTCTGCCGGCACAAGGACAAGCTGCAGGACCACCACCATGTGGCCGCCAAGCGCCTCGATGCGACGCTCTGACTCGCCACCTTCTGGTGCACAAAGCGGCCTGCGGGCCGCTTTTTTCCTCAATCAGCGCACTGGCACCTGCAAACGCGGGGCCGCATGCGTTGCTGCGACGCAGCAGCCCGTGCACAATTCCTCGCAGGGGCTGGCGTAAAGCTTGGCGTGCGTCAAGCCTGCGTTTTTATAATTGAACAATCAGTCACTAATCAGACTGCGCCTCGCACGAGACCACAGCGTGACCTGCAGATGAACCGACTCTCCGCCATCCTGCCTCTGAGCAACGTCCTCGTTGACGTGGAGGCCACCAGCAAGAAGCGCGCGTTCGAGCACGCGGGCTTGCTGTTCGAGAACCAGCACGCGATTGCGCGCGCCACGGTCACCGACAACCTGTTTGCGCGCGAGCGTCTCGGTTCCACCGGCCTGGGCCATGGCGTGGCCATCCCCCACGGCCGCATCAAGGGCTTGAAGAACCCGCTGGCCGCCGTGGTGCGCGTGCAGCAGCCGATTCCCTTCGACGCGCCCGACGACGAGGCCGTCAGCCTGCTGATCTTTCTGCTGGTGCCCGAAGCGGCCACGCAGCGGCACCTGGAGATCCTCTCCGAGATCGCCGAGATGCTGAGCGACCGCGAACTGCGGGAGCGCCTCAAGACAGAGGCCAGTGCGGCCAAGGTGCACGAGCTCATTGCCAACTGGGAACCGTTGAAGTCCGTCGCCTGACGACCGGACCAGACACCGCACCGCGTGAAACCCTCAGTCATCAGCGCGGAGGCGCTGTTCGAAGAACACCGCCCGGCCCTGCGCTGGGAATGGGTTGCCGGCCACGCCCACCCTGAGCGCCGATTCGACGAAGCGGCCGTGCGGAACGCGCAGTCGGCTGCCGACCTGGTGGGGTATCTCAACTACATCCACCCCTACCGCGTGCAGATCGTCGGCCGCCGCGAAGTGGCCTACCTGCAGGACTCATCGCCCGAAGACCAGGAGCGCCGCATCCAGCGCATCGTGACGCTGGAGCCGCCAGTGGTGATCGTGGCCGACAACCAGACGCCGCCCGACAAGCTGGTGGCCTTGTGCGACCGCGCCGACATCCCGCTCTTCGTCACAGATGGCTCGGCCGGGCACGTGATCGACGTCGTGCGCGGCTACCTGGCGCAGCTGTTCGCCGAGCGCACCACGCGCCACGGCGTGTTCATGGACATTCTGGGTGTGGGCGTGCTGCTCACCGGCGAATCGGGACTGGGCAAGAGCGAACTCGGCCTGGAGCTCATCTCACGCGGCCACGGCCTGGTCGCCGACGATGCGGTGGATCTGTACCGCATCTCGCAGACTGCCATTGAAGGCCGCTGCCCGGAACTGCTGATGAACCTGCTCGAGGTGCGCGGCATCGGCCTGCTGGACATCAAGTCCATCTTTGGCGAGACCGCCGTGCGCCGCAAGATGCGGCTCAAGCTCATCGTGCACCTGGTGCGCAAGGAGACGCTGGAGCGAGACTTCGAGCGACTGCCCTACGAACCGCTGAACGAAGACGTGCTCAACATCCCCGTGCGCAAAGTGGTGATCGCCGTGGATGCCGGCCGCAACCTGGCCGTGCTGGTGGAGGCTGCGGTGCGCAACACCATCCTGCAACTGCGCGGCATCGACACCTACCGCGAGTTCATCGAGCGGCATCAAAAAGCCATGCTGAAAAACGAGGGCGGGAAGTAGGCAGAGCCTCCCCCAGTCGCTCTCCTACTTGGCGGCTTTGTGTGGGCAGTTCTTCTTCGTGCAGACGGCGTACAGCGACAGCGCGTGGTCCTGCAGCTCGAAGCCGCGTGCGTGCGCAATCCCGTGCTGGCGCTTCTCGATCTCGGGGTCGTAGAACTCCTCGACGCGGCCGCAGTCGATGCACACCAGGTGGTCGTGGTGCTTGCCCTCGTTGAGCTCGAACACCGCCTTGCCCGATTCGAAATGGTTGCGCGACAGAATGCCCGCCTGTTCGAACTGCATCAGCACCCGGTAGACAGTGGCCAGGCCGATGTCGGCGCCATCCGTGAGCAGCGCCTTGAAGACGTCTTCGGCCGTCATGTGACGCTGGTTGCTGTGTTGGAACACGTCGAGGATCTTGATGCGCGGCAGCGTGGCCTTCAGGCCACTGCTCTTGAGGTCATCGGCGTTGGACATGGCAGGGGTTCTCGGCTGGTACGCAGCGGGCCGCGAGGGGGCAGCCGCTAGAATCTTTGGATCATATCGAGGTTGGTGCGCCGCAGCGTGCCCAGACCCACCACCATGCGACTCCCCCTTCCCTTTGCCGCCAGCCTGATTGCCGCCACACTGCTGGGCGGCTGCGGCACGCTGCAAGACAGCGACAACTTCCTCGGCATCATCACCCCGTACCGCATCGAGGTCGTGCAAGGCAACGTGCTGACCAAGGAACAGGTGGCGATGATCAAGCCCGGCATGACGCGCGCCCAGGTGCGCGACGTGCTCGGCTCACCGCTGCTGACCGACCCCTTCCACGCCGACCGCTGGGACTACGTCTTCACCATCCGCCGCCAGGGCACCGAGCCGCAGCGCATCAGCGTCGTCGCCTACTTCGAAGGCGATGCGCTGAAGAAGCTGGACGCGCCGGAGCTGCCCTCCGAGCGCGAGTTCGTCGCCTCGATCAGC
>NZ_DASSRA010000166.1:0-13442 GCF_035702065.1 Rhizobacter sp. | reverse complement strand
TGTTGACGTTGCGCAGGAATTCCGCGAGCCAGGCGATGGCGCCGTCATGGCCCAGTGCCGCACCGCCGTCCCATGTGCGCGCGCCCAGCGCGTTGCCCTGGCCATCGACGGCGCTGAAGCGCGGCGCGCTGTAGATGCCCTCGACCTGGCCGCGCATGACCAGTTCCAGCGCATCGCCCTGCAATGCGAAGGCGCTGAACTTGATGCTCGACGAGCCCGCATTCAAGACGAGGATGAGGCCGGCCATGGGTTCACTCCGCGACCTTGGCGCTTTCGCGCCGCGCCTTGGCCACCAGCGTGGCCACGGCGCACGAGGCCAGCCGCGTCATCACCGAATCGGCGCGGCTCGTGAGAATGATGGGCACGCGCGCACCGAGCACGATGCCCGCCGCATCGGCACCGGCCAGGAAGGACAGGCTCTTGGCCAGCATATTGCCGGCCTCCAGGTCGGGCACCAGCAGCACGTTGGCGCGGCCCGCCACCGGCGAGTCGATCTTCTTGATCCTGGCGGCTTCCATGTCGATCGCGTTGTCGAGCGCGAGCGGCCCGTCGACCAGCGCCCCGGTGATCTGGTGGCGGTCGACCATCTTGCAGAGCGCCGCCGCTTCGATGGTCGAGGGCACCTTGGGGTTGACGGTCTCCATGGCCGAGAGAATGGCCACCCGCACCTCGTCGACGCGCAGCGCATGCGCCAGGTCGATCGCGTTCTGCAGGATGTGCATCTTGTCTTCGAGCGTGGGGGCGATGTTGACCGCCGCGTCGGTGATGATGAGCGCCTGCTCGTGGCCCGGCACATCCATCACGAAGCAGTGGCTGATGCGCCGCGCCGTGCGCAGGCCCGTCTCGCGTGCGACCACCGCGGACATCAGCTCGTCGGTGTGCAGGCTGCCTTTCATCAGCGCCTCGGCCTTGCCTTCGCGCACGAGCGCCACGGCGGCCGTGGCGGAGGCTTCGCTGTAGGGCGCGTCGACGATCCGCACCTGGCCGAGGTCGAGGTCGTTCTCCTTGGCGGTGGCTTCGATGCGCGCCTTGGGGCCGACCAGGATGGGGTCGATCAGCCCCAGCTCCGCGGCCTGCAGCGCCCCTTCAAGCGAACTGCGGTCGCAGGGGTGGGCCACGGCCGTGGGGGTGGGCGGCAGGGTCTTGCAAAAGTCGATCAGACGCTGGTACTTGTCGTGCTTGGTGTCCATCTCGGGTTCCCTCTGATTCGGCGGGATGGCGGTTCAGCGGGCAGCGGCGCGCGAGCGGGCGGGCTTGCTTGCGGCAGCTTTGGGCTTCGCCTTGGCCGGCGCAGCCTTGGCCGCCCGGCGTGCAGGCTTGGGCAGCTTGGCCGCCGTGCCCTCCAGCACCTCGTGGAGGTGATCGAACATGCCGCGCTGTTCGGCCGTCGGCCCGGAGTCGAGCACGCGCGGGTCGGTGGCCAGCTTGCTCAGCAGCGTGAGCAGGCGGTCGCGGTCGTCCGGGTCGGAGAGCAACAGGGGCAAGGTGGCCACGGCCTGCTCGGGCTCGCGGTTCACGATGATGTCTTGCACGCCGCGCAGGCGCGCCCACTCGTGGGCCGTGAGTTCAGGCAGGTAGTCGGCGTAGGTATCGACCAGCTCCTTGCGCATCTCCAGCCGCGAGAGCGGGAGCGTCTTGCCGCTGCGGCGCAGCAGACTCGCCACCCGCGCCAGCGCCTCGACGTAGCCGCCATCCGCGATGGCAGCCAGTGCCGTCTGCGCGTGCCCATCATCGGCCTGAGCCGGCGGCGGCTTGCCCTCGTACATCGGCAGCAGGTTGGCATAGATGGAGAAGAAGCCGGCTTCGGTGCCCGCGTCGCGCAGGGCACGGTAGTGGTCGAGCCCCGCGCTGATGAGCTCGGCCCCGCGGCGCTCGGCGCGGCGCATCGGGCTGTCTTCGGGCAGCGCCTTGCGGTTGGCGCGCACCGCCTCGGCGGCAGGCGCCACCCAGGCCATCGCGGGGTTGAGCCGCGAGAAGGCCCAGTTCTGGAATCGCAGCGGGTGGAACTCGCGCAGCAGCCTGGCCGTGTACTCGTTGGAGAAGGCCTGCACGTAGGGCTGGGCAAACAGCTCGTAGGCACGCTGGTTGAGCTCGGACAAGGCGGCCACCGCCTCGAACGGCTTCTCGTCGGCACGCTGAAAGCGGTTGAGGCGCTCGGCGATGTCTTCGAGCTTGTGCTCGTGGAACTCGACCTCGTACGACGGCTCGCCCTTCCCGTCTTTCGCCGGGGTTTCGCTGATCGTCATGCCGTACAGGCCGGGCGGCAGCATCTCGATGGACTTGAGCACCGACACGATCTGCTTGTGTTCCTTCTTGGCCACCTTGCCGGAGACGAAGATGCCCAGGTGGCCGATGCTCTCGTGCCGCAGGCCCACGATGACCTGGCCGCGCGCCTTGATCTCGTCGGTGCTGCGGTAGACGTCGACCACCCAGTTGAAGGCCTGCTGCGGCGGCGTGATGTTGTCGCCCATGCTGGCGAACAAGACGATGGGCGCCTTGATGGCGCGCAGGTCGAGCGCCTCGCCGTCGAAGGACTTGACCTCACCCGACCACAGCTTGTTGCCGACGAAGAGGTTGCGGGTGATCCACTCGATCTCTTCGCGGTTCATCAGATAGAAGCCGCCCCACCAGCGCTCGAACTCCAGGAAGCGCGGCGGCTCGGTGTCGGCTTGGTCGTAGAGGTGGTAGTACTTGTCCCACAGGCTGTTGGCCGGGTTCAGGTTCTCGAAGTTCTGCACCAGGTGCGCGCCGTCGAAACGCCCGTTGCCGAGATCGGCAGCGAATGACGCCAGCCACGAGCCACCGAGCAACCCGCCGGCGTAGCGCATCGGGTTGTCGCCCTCGCCTTCGCTCCAGGCGCCGCTCCAGTACGACATGGGCGCGCCGTTGATGACGATGGGCCCGGTGTCGTCGGGGTCGGAGGCGGCCAGCATCATCGCGGCCCAGCCGCCCTGGCAGTTGCCGATCAGCGCCGGCTTGGCGCTCTTGGGGTGCAGGGCCCGCACCGCCTTCACGAAGCGCTGTTCGGCCTGGCACACGTCGAGCAGCGTCTGGCCGGGCTCGGGGTCGCGGAAGAAGATGACGAAGTAGACCGGGTGGCCGGCGCGCAGCGCCACGCCCACCTGGGAGTCGTCCTTGAAGCCGCCGATGCCCGGGCCATGGCCGGCGCGCGGGTCGATGATGATGTAAGGCCGGCGCCGGGCATCGACCTCCACGCCCTCGGGCGGAATGATCCGCAGCAAGGCGTAGTTGACCGGCCGCTCGAACTGGCGGCCGTCGAGCACGGTCTCGTACTTGAAATGCAGCACGGGCTTGAGCCCGTCGGCCGTGTTGTCGAGGAAGTTGTTGCCGCGGTTCCAGAGCGCTTCGAGGAAGAGCACACCGCGCTGGGCGGCATCGACGGCATAGTTGATCGCGTTGAGCGGGTTGGCTGCTGCGGCCAGCTTCGCGGCCGCTTCTTCGGGTGCGTCGCCATTCAGCGCCGCACCGACGCGTGCCTTCAGCTTCTCATTCGCTGTGCCGGCGCGCTTTTGCAGCACCCTGGCCACCTTGGTACCGACGGCATGGCTGCGCGCCAGGCGCTCTCCTGGGTTCATAGGGGTACCTCCCGTTGACAGTGGTACTGAATCTATGTGCCCGGCGCGCGGCGTGCCCCCTCCGGTGAGGAGGGGATGGCCTTGATCTGCGCCACAGGGGCCCCGTCTTGTGCCCGTGCGCTGTTGCTGCTGGGCGGGCTGGCGAAGCTGCCGCCGAGCGCGAGGTGCAGGCCCACGCGCTGGCTCAGTTGCTCGCTGCGCACGCGCAACAGCAGGATCTGCGCTTCGTACAGGTTCAGCTGCTGCTGCTCGACGGAGCGCAGGTCTTGCCGGCCGACCTTGTAGCTCGATTGGGCCAGGTCGTAGGCCTGCGTTCTGTCATCGACCAGCGCGCTGAGAAGCTTCTCGCGTTCGGCCAGCATGCGGCCGGCCGAGAGCGCGTTCTCCACATCGCCGATGGCCCGCAGCGCCAGACGCGCGTACTGCGCCACGGCTTCCTGTTGTTGTGCCGTGCGGCCAGCGACCTGGGCGTCGGTCTGGCCGTTGATGTCGATCGGCGCGACGATCTTGGCGCCCACGCCGGCCGAGGGGTTCTCGTAGTCCTGCTTGAGTTGCAGGATGTCGCTGTCGAGGTAGCCCACGTTGCCGGTGAGGCGCAGGCTCGGCAAGGAAGCGGTCTTGGCCTGCCCCACGCGGTTGAACGCGGCCGCGACGCGGCGCTCGGCAGCGATGAGGTCGGGCCGGCGCTCCAGCATCTGCAGCGGCAGGCCGGCCGGCACGGGGCCGGGCAGCGCGGGCAGGTTCTCGCGGGCCTGCAACTCGGCGGAGGGATAGCGCCCGAGCAGCAGCTCCAGTGCGCGGCGCGCGGACTCGTGTGCGAAGCGCGCCTGCGCAACCACGTCGCGCTGGTAGTTGAGGTTGGCGTTGGCCAGCGCCACGTCTTGCGCATTGCCCGCGCCCACACGCAGGCGGTCGCCGGCCAGGCCGTACAGCTGCTCGCCCGAGCCCAGCATCTGTTCGGCGAGCTTTTGCTCCAGGCGCGTCTGCGCCACCGTGAACCAGGCCTTGGCCGTGGTGGCGGCCAGCGACTGGCGAGCGAACTCCTGGTCGGCCTGGGCGGCCACGAAGGTGTCCGACGCGGCGGCCGTGGCATAGCGCAGCGTGCCCCACAGGTCGAGCTCCCACGAGACGAGCGCGATCACGCCGGTCAGCGCCGAACTCATGTCGCTCATCTTGATGCCGCCCGTGCCCAGCAGCGTGAGCGAGGGCCGCTGGGCCGACTTGGCCAGCGCAAGCTGCGACGAGGCCTGCTCGACGCGCGCTGCGGCCACGCGCAGATCGGGGTTGCGCTGCAGCGCCTCGGTGACCAGCGCGTTGAGTTGCGTGTCGCCGAAGCTGACGAGCCAGTTGTCCTGCACCTCGCCGGCGGCGCCGCCAGCGCGCCAGGGCGAGTTGAGATTCATCTCGCCGAGGGCGTCCTTGCGCACCTCGTCGGGTGCGGGGGGCGGCTGGAGCGCGCAGCCAGCCAGCAGCACGCCCGCGCAGGCGAGCAGGCGGCCGGCGGCGGGTCGACTCAGAGAGCGGCGCACCGACGGCGTCACCTCAGCGGCGCCCGGCCGCCCGAAGCCGCTGACGGCCCCCTCGGGGGGCAGGAGCGAAGCGACGTGGGGGTCAGTCATCTCAGTGCAACTTGAGGATCAGCCAGTCGAGCTTGGTCGACACGCGCAGGAACACCTTGCGGATGATGTGCAGGAACTCGGCGTAATCGGTGTAGACCGCGCCCTGGCCGAGCGCACCTGCCGCCAGAAAGATGTCGGGGTCGGTCGGGTAGAGACGCACCGCCAGTTTCCCCGGCGGCATCGGCGGCATGTTGGGCAGGTTGCCGCCAATGGGCAGCTGGCCGCCAGCGGTGGCCCAGATCACCGAGTCGACCTTGCATTTGATGATGCGGCCTGGGTACATGCGCATGGCGATCTCGGCCTCTTGATCGGGGCCGACCTCGCGCACCTCGTTCTGGGCGTACAGCGCGATCACCCATTGGGCGTCTTCGACGAAGCTCATCACCGGCAGCATCGGCAGCGCGGCGGCCACCTGACCGGGGCGCAGCTGCAGGTTGATGACGCGGCCGTTGGCCGGTGCGTAGACGGTGGTCTGGTCGAGCTCCCATTGCGCGTCGGCGAGCTGGGCCTCGTACTGCGCGATCTCAGCCTTGGTGCGGGCCACTTCGTCCTGTTCGCCATCCTTGGTGCGCGCCATGCTCTTCACGCGGGCCTGTTCCACCGAGGCGTCGATGGCGGTGATCTGCCCGCTCAGTTCGGCCACCTCGGCCTGGGCCGCTTCGAGGTCGAAGCGCGTGCCAGCGCCGGTGCGCACGAGTTCTTGGTACTGCACGACGCGCTTGCGTGCCAGGTCGAGCTTCGAGCTGACCGCCGTCTTCTTGCTGCTGGCCTCTTTGACCTGCTCTTCGTAGCTGCGCTGGTTGGCCTTGGAGCCGATCAGCTTGGCACGCGACTGATCGACCATGGCCTTGGCCGCCGCCACCTTGATCTGGAACGGCTGAGGGTCGATGCGAAACAGCACGTCGCCCTTCTTGACGGGGCGGTTGGGCTCCACGGGCACTTCGATCACGCGGCCGGTGACGCGCGGCACCACCTGCACCACGTAGTTGATCACCCGCACGTCGGTACTGGAGGGCGCGGCAATGTTCAGGAACAGCACCACGATCGTCAGCAGGATGATCGGGATGGTGACGGTGATCACCTGGCTGGTGATGTTCCAGGGCAGCAGCTTGTACTTGATGAAGATCAGGTACGCGCCGACCGAGTACAGGATGAGGAAGAGGAGTTCCATGGATCAGCCTTCCTTCCCGACCGGACGCGCCGCCGCGGCGGCTTCGAGCGCGTCGAGGCGCTCGCGCATGGCGCGGATCTCCGCTGGGGAGAGGGGCTGATCGGGCACCACCGGGGGCAGCTCGGCGGGGGTGTCGGCGCCGTGCTTCACCTTGTCGACGCCGTAGGCACCCTTGTAGAGCACCGGCTTGGTCATCGCCCACAGCATCGCCAAGGGCCACAGCAGGCCCCCGAACACCAGGGACAGCAGGCACATGGCCTGAATGGCGCCCGTCTGCGGGTGGTGCTTCTTCTCGGCGATCTTCTCGGGAAGGATGTGAACGATCCAGAAGATGGCGATCCCCACGACAGGTGCGACGACCAGCACCAGCCACGCCGCGCCATTGGCCACTGCGTCGAGCGTCTCGCCCTGGAACAGCGAGGCCTGCGCCAGCGAGGGCATGAGGCCCGCCACCAGCAGCATGGCAGCCGTACGCCACGCCGCTCTGCTTCGAATGTGTTGCACGCCCTCGCCCCTTTTCATCAAACCCCAAGCGCAGGCCCCGTTGCAGAGCGGGCCGCAGTTCATCGACACTCTAGGTGCGCCACTGCGCCTTGCCCCCCTCCGGCAAGGAGGGGGCGATCGCAGCGGGCGGGCGCCCAGAATCGCGCGAAACATCGCCCCTGGAGAACCCGGGGCCAAGCCCCTGCGCAGCTTGCGGGGCATCTGGAGGGCTCGTCATGACACAGCAGGCACCGCAGCAAACCGACACCCTGAGTTCGGCCCTCTCGCCACTGGAGCGGGGCTGCGAAATCGTCTTCGGCCTGCTCATGGTCGTTTCGATCACCGCCGCCGAAGAGATCCGCACGGACGGCCAGGCCGAGGTTCACGCCCTGTTCATCGCCGCCCTGGGCTGCACCGTGGCCTGGGGTCTGATCGACGGAGTCATCTACCTGTTGAACTGCCAGTTCACGCGTTTTCGCAACCGCCGCACGCTGCTCGAACTGCGCGCCACGCCGGCCGAAGACGCCTTCCGCGCGCGAGTGCGCGACGAGGTGCCTCCACTGGTCGGTGAAGCGCTCACACCCGACACCTATGCGCGCCTGCGCGGCCTGGTCGACTCCCACCCGGCCGAACGCGCCCGCTTCTGGTCGCTGCGCGAATGGGGCACCGCGGGCGTGATCACCGTGCTGGTGGCCAGCTCGTCGTTGCCGCTGGTGCTGCCCTTCCTGCTGATGACCGATGCACGCCCGGCGCTGCGCGTGTCGCACCTCATTGCGGTGGTGCTGCTGTTCATCCTCGGCTGGCGCATCGGGCGCTGGTCGGGTGCTTCGGCACCTCTCTCCGGCACGCTGCTCGCGCTGCTCGGCGTGGTACTGGGCGTGACCTGCATCTTGCTCGGGGGCTGAGCCCGGAACTCAGCACACCAAGCCATCGCAGCGATCGGGCGTGTTGCGCGGTCTACCGCGGTGGCGGCTCCGCCACGAGAACAGCGGTGTACGCGGTTCCGTTCGGGCGCTGGAGCATCACCGCAAGCCTTTCGCCCACGCGCTTGCCCTTGGCGAGTGGCGCCAGATCGCCTGCCGTGGCGCCAGGAATGCGCTTTCCATCGAGTTCGAGCACCTCGTCGCCGGCGGCGATTCCCGCCCTGTGAGCCGGCAAGCCGGGTTGAACTTGCGTGACCTTGGCAGTACGTACCGTGGGGTTGAGCCAACCGTCCGCCGTGATGGCGACCGTGACGCCGAACATGCCGCGCTCCGGCTCTGCCCAAGCGGCGCTCGGGCACAAGAGGAACCCTGACTGCATCACCGCGCAGACTGGCGCAAGCCAGCCTCTTGCCATGGTGGCCGCGATCGCCGTTGCGTGCATGCGAGGGCCTAACTGCCGATGTGCAACAGCCCGTCGGGGCCGATGGTCGCGAGTTCGTCGGTGGGGAACCAGCCCTCTACGTTCGGCCCGCCCGCGGCTTCTTCTTCGCCCTGGTAGTAGCCGGCCGCCACCCATGGTCCCCGCATCAGAAGGCGCCCGCGCGACACGCCGTCGTGCGGCAGCTCGCGGCCGTCGTCGCCGACGATCTTCATCTCCACGCCGAAGGCCGGCCGGCCCTGGCGTGGCTGCACGGCCAGTTGCCGGTCGGCGCCGAGCGCCATCTGCCCCGGCTTGAGCGCACAGACGGCGCCGAGCGCGTGGGTGTCGGTCGTGCCCCAGGCATGCAGCACCTGCACCTCGTGGCGCTGCGGCAGAGCGGTGTCGCCCTCGGCCGGCGGGCACAGGGCGCCGTCGATGATCATCCGGCGCAGCCTGCCGAAGCCCAGGCTGCGTGACTGGGCGTGCGAGAGCACGGCCTGCCACACATGCGGCGCAGCGGCCGAGACGGTGACACCTTCGGCCTCGACCAGCCTGAGCAGCGAATCGCCGTCCAGCCAGGGGCCGGGCAGCGCCAGCTTGGCTCCCACCATGCAGGCCACATAGGGCAACCCCCAGGCATTGCCCTGCGACATGGGCACCACCGGCAGCAAGGTGTCGGCCGCCGAGCAGCCGAAGGCGTCGGGCTGGGCGGCGGCATACGCCTGCAGCAGCGTCGAGCGGTGGCTGTACAGCACGCCTTTGGGCACGCCGCCCGGTGCGAGCGTGTAGCACAGCGAGGAGGCGCTGTTCTCGTCGAAGACGGGCCAGTCGAACCGGCTGCCGCCATGGCCGTCGATCAGGTCTTCGTAGCAGAGCAGGTTCTGCAAGCCGGCCGAGGCGATGGGCATGTGCTCGCGGTCGGTCAGGGCCACGAAGGCCGTGATCGTGGTCGCCTTGGCGGCCAGGACCTCCACGATGGGCAGAAAGCTCACGTCGAAGAAGAGGATGCGGTCCTTCGCATGGCGGGCGGTCCAGGCGAGCTGGTCGGTGCCCATGCGCGGGCTGAGCGCGTGCAGCACCGCGCCCGAGCCGCTGACCGCGTAGGCCAGTTCCAGGTGGCGGTGCCCGTTCCATGCCAGCGTGGCCACCCGGTCGGCAATGCCGATGCCCAGCGCACCCAGCGCCGCGGCCAGGCTGCGCGCGCGGCGCGCCAGGTCGCGGTAGGTGCAGCGGTGGGTGTCGCCTTCCACGCGGCGCGAAACGACCTGCTGCTCGCCGTGGTGTCGCTCGGCGTGGGTCAGCAGGCTGGAGATCAACAGAGGCTGCGGCGCGTGGTTGCCGATCATCGGTAGGCCCTCCGCCCGTTGCTGCCGGTGGTTCGTTCCGGCGCAGGGTGTTGACAGAGAGGATAGAAAACCCCGGCGGCGCAGCCCCCTCCTTGGGGCAGGGGAGGCCCGAACCCCGAAGAAGGGGTTGGGGCAACGCCGAACGAATCCCTAGGTCTGCGGCGGCAGCAGGCCGAAGATGCGCGCCCGCGACACCACCTCGCGGCGTGAGCCGGCGTCGAGCTTGGCGAAAAGGTTCTTCACGTGCCACTTGACGGTGGTCTCGCCGGCCTGCATGGCACGCCCGATCTCCTTGTTGGAGAGGTTGTGCGCCAGCAAGGCCAGCACCTCGCGCTCCTTGGCGGTGAGCACGCTCTTGCCGTGCGGGTCGGCAGAGGGCGGGACGGCATTCGCCACCAACGGCCGCGGTGATGAGACCGCCGGCGGCGCGGGGCTGTAGGCGGGTTCCAGGGCGCCCTCTGCGGCGAGGGCCTCGCTCGTCATGGCGGCCAGCTCGGGATGGGCGTCGAGCAACACCCGTGTCAGCCCGTAGGCCCGCGCGAGGTCGATGGCCTCGCGCAGCAGCGGCTGGGCCGGCTGGCCGCAGTGGTCCATGGCCAGCGCCTGCAGGCCCAGGGTCTCGATGTGCAGGCGGCCCATCTTGAAACGCTGGGCGATCCCGTCCGTCTGCCTCAGCAGCGGCAGCGCAGCGGCCCAGTCGCGCGCGGCAATGGCCGCGTAGGCGCGCGCCTGCAGCACCAGGGGGTCGACCGTGCGGTGCCACAGGCTGTCTTCGGCGCGGTCCGGCGCGGCCGCCAGCGCGTCGATGCGCGCACACAGCTCGCGGCAGGTCTGGGCCCGGTAGCGACGGGCGTGCAGCCGCACCTGGTCGGCGAGGCTCGCAATCTGCAGGCGCGGCAGGTCACGCGACTGGCCGACCGCGAGCATGGCGTCGAGCAGTTCGATGGCGCGGTGCTCTGCGCCCTCCCCGATGGCGATGCGCGCCAGGGTCCGGTAGGCCAACAGCAAGGCCTCGGGCAGCCCGATGTGCTCGAGCCGGTCCATGCGATCGGCCAGCACGGCAGCGGCCTCCTCGCCGCAATCGCGCTCCCACAGGGCCGAGGCCAGCAGCGCGGCCAGCATGCAGGCGAACTCGTCGCGGCGCCCCAGTTCGGACTCGACGCTCGCCAACGCCGGCTGAAGCAGCCGCTGCGCCAGCAGGGCCTGCCCCTCCCACAGGTAGCTCAGGGCCACGATGTACAGACCCCAGTGGTCCATGTGGCTGCCGGCCTCGGCCAGCGGGATGCGCCCGCCGTCTTGCTGGCGCAGGCGTGCCAGCGCGGGCTGGCCTTCGAGCAGCGCGAGGTAGGCATGCTGGTTGGCGCGGATCTGCAGCAGGTTGCGGTCGGTGAGCGCCGGGTTCTCGGCGCAGTGCGCGAACAGGTGGGCCAGGCGGTCCGGCTGGTCGCCGAACATCATGGCGCCGCTGCGGATCAGCGCGCACTCGCAGCGCAATGCCTCATCGGCTCCGGCCTGCACGAGCAGCCGCTCAACCAGCGCCTCGGACTCCGCATGCCGCTCGCTCAGGGCCAGCGACCACGCGGCCACCAGCAGCAGCCGGGGGCGCTGTTCGATCTGCGCCGCCGGCAGGCGGCCCAGCCAATCGAGCGCCGTGGCATGGCGCCCGCGCTGAATGAGGTCGTCGTACAGGGTGCGCTCGGCGAGGTCGTAGGCCTCGTCGGTGCGGCCGGCCTCCAGCGCGTGGCGTGCCGCGTCTTCGAGCAAATCGTGCTGTTCGAACCAGGCGGCTGCGCGGGCGTGCAGGCGGATGCGCTCGTCGGCCGGCAACACGGCGAAGCGCTCACGCATGATGCGCCGTGCGGCCGCGTGCATGCGGGTCCATTCGGTGTGTTCGCCAGTCACGAAGATGGGCGTATCGCGGCTCAGGCGCGTGAGCCGCTCCCCCGCATCGGTCCGGCCGACCACGGCGCAGCACAAGGCCGGGCACAGCTGGTCGATCACGGCCATGCGCACCAGGAAGGCGACATCGGCCGCGTCCAGGCGCGACAGCAGCTCGGCGAAATGGCGCTGCAGCTCGCCGCTGCGTGCGATCACGACCGCACCCTCCTGGCCGGTCTCACCAGCCGACATGGGGGACAGCACCAGCTGCAAGCCGAGCGGCCAGCCTTCGGTGAGCTCCTGCACGCGGGCCGCCGCGTCTTTGTCGATGCGCGAGCCGAAGCGGGTTCGCACCAGCTGGAGGGTTTCTTCGAGCCGGAAGCGCAAGACCGACGGCCCGAGGATCACGCACTGGCCGTAGTCGACCAGGTCGTCGACGTCGAGCTGGCAGTCGGCCCGCCCGGCGATCACGATGCGCAGGTTGGGTGGGGCGTTGCGCAGCACGTGAACCAGCGCAGCACGCGACTGCGACGGCAGGCGGTCGGCGTCGTCGACGATGAGCACAAGGTTGAGCGCCGCCTGGGCCAGCTCGCTCAGCCAGACGGTGAAGGCATGGAGCCCCGAGGGCCCCTCCGTCGCAAACAGAGTGGCGCAGAAGCCGGGCCGGCCGGCGCTCGTGCGCACCGCCAGCGCGAGGGCCTGGGCAAAGCGCCGCGGGTGGTCGTCTTCGCGGGCCCGGACCCAGGCGACGCAGTTGCCGCGGGCCAGGTGCTCGAGCCGCCACTGCGCCAGCAGTGTGGTCTTGCCGAAGCCGGCCGGCCCGCGCAGCACGACGAGCGCCTGGTCCTTGACCAGTTCGGCGTCCGAGCGCAAACGCGGGCGCGCCAACAGATGCCGCGGCACACGCGGTGGGATCACATGCAAAAGCAGTTCGTCTTCGGCCTTGGCCGGGCTCTGCGCCCCCAGGATGCTCAATGGACCTCACTCCGACAGATGCACATCGCCCCCCTTGACCGCACCCTCGGATGTGAACTTCCTGGCGGCCGGGAACGGTTAGATCGTAGTGGATGCATCGTCGTTTGCAAATGACGTCCGCATGAAAATAGCGCGGCGTCTCTGACCGCTCAAGCACTTGGACAGAGTCAACCGGCCGGACCCGTGATCGCCTTCAACTGCTCGCGCCATGCTGGGCGAGATCTGCAAGGTGGCGACAAAGGCTTGCTCCAGCCCCTTGGGTGCTGAGTCCGAGGGCGGTCAGGCCGCACCAGCAGACCGGCATGGTGAAAGCGGCGCACACGTGTGTCTCCTGGTTCTCTATGACCAGGGGTGAGAGAAGCGTGGCGCCGCTGCCTCTATACAAAACGCAGGTTCGCTGGCACTTTTCGCATTGACTTGTCGCCACCCGCCAGTGCCTTTCTCGGAATCGGCCAACGGCGATGCTCGATTGGAGACTCCCTGGAACGCGGACTGCTGCGCATTGATCTCTGGAGGCAAACATGAGTCCAAGGCGCCACACTCAATCCAATCGTCGCTCCGCCATTGCAGCCTGCGACCTACCCATGTGGAGAGGAAGCCTTGGGGAAGAAGAGGAGGTCCGATGTGCCTGCTGCGGCTGCGCAACAGATGATCACTATGACACTGGCCGCTGGCATCTTTCGCTCGATGACTTCAAGGCCGCCTTTCCTCGGTGCCTTGGTACTCGGAGGATTCCGCCGAGGCACCTTTGTTTCCTCATCGCGCTTCAGCAGGGGAGCCATTTCCGCGGCTCGACGCATCACCCAAACAATCATGCCGATCGAGCTTGTTGACTGCGAGCGGTTCTTCGACATTCTTGGCTGCGCGCAGTTGCTGAATGCACCTACGCCCGAGCAGTGCATTGAAGATGCAGAGCGTCTCAAATTCCATGTTCAAGCCTGCTATCACCTCAACACGCTGTGACTCTCTCACTGCGGGCCTGCGGCGCCTTGGCCGATCTCATGCCTGTCGGCCCGTCAAACAGGGCCGA
>NZ_DASSRA010000165.1:0-13034 GCF_035702065.1 Rhizobacter sp. | reverse complement strand
CGGGGTGCCCTCTTCAATGACGATGCGCTGCCCCAACACGCTCACGACGCCCGCGCCGGGCAGGGCCTCGATGTTGCCGCGCAGCAGGCTTTCGTAGACCAGGCGGGTGGCCGTGCCGGCGTTGCCGCTGGGCGCGATGCGGCTGACCACGTCCACCACCATGCCCACGCGCAGGTCGGCTTGCGTGCGCCGGGCGACGCCGTCCACCACGATGTCGGCTGAGCGCACGTCGAAGTGGATGCCGTTGACGACGACACTGCCGAAGCCGTTGACCACGCCGGTGGTGTGCGTGTCGGGAGGCGTCATGCCTGAGCCGTCTTCGCCGACGCCGCCGCACTGGGTGAAGAACAAGGTGGCCGTGCAGGCGAGCAGCAGCGAGCCAAGGCGGTGGGTCAGCGGCTTCATGAGGGTGTCTCTCCGGGAGGGGGCGGCGCGGCTTCGGCCGGCTGCTCGAAGTAATAGATGCCCAGCGTGACGCGGCGGGCGCCGGGCGCCGGCGGGCTGTCGCCGGCGTCGTTGGCCATCAGCAGCGTGCGGGCATCGGCCAGGGTTTGGAGGCCGCTGTCGCGCAGTTGGGTGCGCACGGCGTCGACCCGCTCGGCCGGGATGTTCTCGGCGAACACGCGGCGTTGCAGGTAGGCCTGCTCAGGCGGATGGCTCAGGTTGTGCTCGATCGAGCCGAGCATGTCGGCCGCATGCTGGCCGAGCAGGGTGATGCGGCTTTCGTCGGCGGCTTTGGGGCCGTAGCCGCCCGGGTCGAGCGTGTAGCGGCCATCTTCGCCGATGGTCACGGCGCCGGCGTGGCGCAGCTCGTCGAGCACGGCGCGCGCGGGCATGTCGCCGCTGTGTTTGCGTACCAGCAGCGCGAACTGCTCGCTGTCGAGCGGGGCGGGCACACCCTCGGGCCCGTTGTGCTCGTGGCGCCAGCCGGCGACGACCTTGGCCGCGCGGTTCATGGTCTGCACCAGCTCGGCGGCGCCATCGCCCGCGCTGCCCAGGGCCTGCAGGCGCGCCACCTCCTTGCGGTGCAGGCCGGTGATCACCGAGATGCGCGAAGCCGTCTGCTTGCGGCCCTGCAGCGCGAAGTCGCGCTGGGCCACGTCCACGTACGCCCGGCGCGCCAGCTCGGCGAACTCATCGTAGGCCAGGCCATGCCGCAGCAGCACCCGGACCAAAGGTCGCAGCAGCTGCATCACGGCGTCATTCAGGGCTTGGCGGATGGGCATTCAGGGGTGCGAACCGGGGTGCAGCGAGGTGGCTGCAATTGTTTACGAAATTTGGCGTCAATTTCCCAAAATTCTATTGCATCTCGGAAAAGATGGGAATAAATTCCCAATATCGCATCTCTGAACCCCTTGAAAGGATCGTCATGAACACTGTCTTGAAACGAGCGCTGGCCGGTGTGGCGGCTTGTGCGGTGGCCCTGCTGGTGGCCTGCGGCGGTGGGGGCTCGGACTCCAGTGCGCCGAGCGACGCGGCCTACCAGGGCACCATCGGCGGCTTTGGCAGCGTCATCGTCAACGGCGTGCGCTTCGACGACCGCTCGGCCACCATCACCATCGACGACAACGCGGCCAGCGTGGGCGCGCTGAAGCTGGGCATGCGCACCGAGATCATGGGCAGCGTGTCGGACGACGGCGCCTCGGGCGTGGCGCACAGCGTGAACATCGACACCTCGGTGCGCGGCCCCGTCGCCTCCATCGACGCCGCCAACGGCCGCTTCCAGATCCGCGGCATCGCGGTGCAGGTCGACGACAAGACGGTCTATGAAGGGGCGAGTGGCCTGGCCGCCCTGAAGGTGGGCGACTGGGTCGAGGTGCACGGCTCGGTCGACTTCGCCAACCGCGTGGTGCAGGCCACGCGCGTGGAGGTGAAGCCGCCACAGGACATCGGCCGCATGGTGCTGTTCGGCAAGGCCACCGCGGTCACCGCCACCACCTTCACGCTGGGTGACCTGACGGTCAACTACGCCCAGGCCCGCCTCATCGGCTTCGACGGCGGCGTGATCACCGAAGGCGCCGTGGTGCGGGTGCGTTCGCAGACCGCGCCGGTGAACAACGTGCTGCAAGCCACTGTGGTCAAGGCCGTGAAGGCGCCGCGCCTGCTCGACGGAACGCCCGCCGCGGTGGAAGGGCGCGTGCAGCAGTTCAAGAGCGTGTCTGACTTCCTGGTGAGCGGCACGGCGGTGGACGCGAGCAACGCGAGCTTCGAGCACGGCAGCGCGTCTGACCTGTCCGAAGGCAAGCGGGTGATCGTCTTCGGCACGCTGGCCAACGGCAAGATCCTGGCCAAGAAGGTTCGCTTCTTCCGCAACGAGCAAGACGGCGAGATCCGCCTGATCGGCATGGTGACAGACTATGTCTCGGCCACGAGCTTCAAGGTGCGCGGTGTCGCCATCGACGCCAGCGCGGCCGAGTTCAAGGGCGGCGATGCCGGCCAGCTCGCCAACGGGCGGCTGGTGGAGATCGAAGGCCAGAGCGCGGGCTCGGTGGTCAAGGCAACCGAGGTCAAGTTCATCGACACGGCCGTGGGCAACAGCGTGCTCGTCGGCCTGGTGAGCGACTTCGTCTCGACCAGCGACTTCAAGGTCGGCGGCAAGGCCGTCAAGGTGGCCGGCGATGCGCGCTACGTTCATGGCACGGCGGCCGACATCGTCAACGGCGTCACGCTGTGGCTCACCGGCAGCACCGATTCAGCGGGGGTGTTCGTCGCCCAGCTGGTCATCGTGTCGCCGAGCCCGGTGATTGGCAGCACCCAGGCCGCGGGCCTGGTGTCCGACGTGGGCACCGATGGCTCGTTCAAGCTCAACGGCACCCTCGTCACCACCTCGGCCAACACGCACTTCGTGGGCGGCACCTCGGCCAACCTGGTGGCGGGCACCTGGGTGGTGGTGACCGGCCGGGTCACGGCCGGCGTGCTGGCCGCCGAGATCGTGGCCTTCCCCGACCGCTCGGGCGACGACAGCTGCAAGGCCTTCAAGATCGAAGGCGTGGTCTACGACTACGTCTCGGCCAGCAACTTCAAGGTGCTGGGCATGACGATCGACGCCAGCGCGGCGAGGTTCGAAGACGGCAGCGCCAGCGACCTGGCCAACGGCAAGGTCATCGAAGCCTGCGGCAACGAGCTGCCGGTGGCGGGCGTGCTGACGGCGTTGAAGGTCGAGTTCGAGGGGCCGCGCTGACCGGCTGATCCTTCGCACCCTCTGACCCTTGGCCCCCGTGCGTTTGCGCCCGGGGGCTTTTCCTTTTGTGCACCAAAGCGTTGCGTGACGCAGGTATCGTTTTTGCACCATGTGCCGGGGGTTCGTCCCCGAATGGCGCCGGCGCCCAATCCACGAGAATCGGCGGTCACACGTGCACTTGCCCCCGTTCATGCAGAGAAAGCTGTTGTCCGGCTACGCCGCCCTCGAAGACCGCTACGACGAGCTGCTGGCGGCCCCGGGCGAGCCACGCCCGCATTGGGATGCCTTCCTGCGCTCGCTGGCCGAGCGTGAGGGCCCGGGCATCGGCGACAGCCTCTCGCTGATGGAGCGCGAGATCCGCGAGAACGGCATCACCTACAACGTCTATGCCGACCCGCAGGGCGCCGACAGGCCCTGGGCCGTCGACCCGCTGCCGCTGCTGCTGTCGCCGCGCGAGTGGGAAGAGATCGAAGCCGGCATCGCCCAGCGCGCCGAGCTGCTCAACCGCGTGCTGGCCGACATCTACGGCGAGCAGACGCTGCTCAAGAGTGGCGCCATCCCGCCTTCGGTGATCTTTGGCCACAGCGGCTTTCTGCATCAAGTGCAAGGCATCCGTCCGCCCAACGGCGTGCACCTCTTCAACTACGCGGCCGACCTGGCGCGCTCGCCCGATGGGCGCTGGTGGGTGGTCAGCGACCGCACGCAGGCGCCTTCGGGCGCGGGCTATGCGCTGGAGAACCGCCTGGTGGTGTCGCGCGTCTTCCCGCAGCTCTTCCGCGACCTGCACGTGCAGCACCTGGCCTCGTTCTTCTCGCAGTTGCGCGAATCGCTGCTGCGCTGGGCGCCCAAGGGCGATGGGCCACCGCTGATCGCGCTGCTCACGCCCGGCCCCTACAACGAGACCTATTTCGAGCACGCGCTGCTGGCACGCTACCTCGGCTTCGCGCTGGTGGAGGGCAGCGACCTCACCGTGCGCGACGGCCGCGTGTGGATGAAGACCGTCGAAGGCCTCAAGCGCGTGCACGCCATCATGCGCCGCCAGGACGACGACTACTGCGACCCGCTGGAGCTGCGCTCCAACTCCGCGCTGGGCGTGGCAGGCCTCACCGACTGCGCGCGCCGCGGCACCGTGATGCTCGCCAACGCGCTCGGCTCCGGCGTGCTGGAGTCGGGCGCCTTGCTGGGCTACCTGCCCAAGCTGAGCGAGCAGCTGCTGGGCGAGACGCTGCGCCTGCCCTCGGTGGCCACCTGGTGGCTGGGTGAACCGGCCGCGTTCGAAGACGCGTGGAAGGGGCTCGACAAGGTCATCATCAAGCCGCTCGACCGTTCGGCGCGCGAGCCTGCGGTGTTCGGTGCCGACCTCTCGCACGACGAGCGCGTGCTGCTGCATGCGCGCGTGGCCTCGCGGCCGCAGCGCTACGTGGCGCAGGAGTGGGTGCACGTCTCGCAGGCACCGGTGCTCGAACGCGGCGCCGGCAGCAACGGCGACCAGCTCAGCGCACGCACCGTGGGCCTGCGCGTGTTCGCGGTGGCCACGCCCAACGGCTACCGCGTGATGCCGGGCGGCCTCACGCGTGTGGCCGGCGATGGCGATTCGCGCGTGATCGCCATGCAGCGCGGCGGTGGCTCCAAGGACACCTGGGTGCTGTCCGACGGGCCGGTGAATGCCTCGTTCTCGCTGCTCTCGAGCACCGTGTCGGCCGACGATCTCGTCACCTCGCGCGGCAACGTGCCCTCGCGCGCAGCCGAGAACCTGTTCTGGTTCGGGCGCTACGGTGAGCGTTGCGACGCCTCGGCGCGGCTGCTGCGCGTGGCCATCGCCACCGTGTTGGGCCATGCCGATGTCAACGCCGACGACCTCTCCGAGGGCCTGGTGCCGGTGCTCGCGCTGGCGCGCCGGCTGGGCCTGATCGACTCCACCGACAGCCCCGGCACCGAGCTGCTGCGTGCCGCCACCCACCCGGAAGAGAGCTTCAGCGCCTGCCTGCGCCAGCTCTCGCGCGTGGCCTTCAACCTGCGAGACCGCATGTCGGCCGACAACTGGCGCACGCTCAACAGCCTGATCGCCGACCCGGTGTTCCAGCGCGGCTGCTCGCTGCCGCTGGCACTGGGCTGGCTCGACCGCGCGGTGACCTCGATGATGACGCTCTCGGGCTACGTGCTCGACGGCATGACGCGCGGCACCGGCTGGCGCTTCCTCTCCATCGGCCGGCGCATCGAGCGCCTGGCCAACCTGTGCCTGGCCCTGCAGGTGGCCACGCACGAAGGCCGCGCCGGCGGGCTGGAGTGGCTGCTGGAGCTGGCCGACTCCACCGTCACCTACCGCTCGCGCTACCTGGTGGCCCCCGAGTGGCTGCCGGTGCTCGACCTGCTGGTCCGCGACGACACCAACCCGCGCTCGGTGGCCTTCCAGGTCAAGGGCCTGGTGGAATATGTCGACAAGCTGGAGCGCGCGCATGGGCGCTTTGCGAGCGACGTTCTGGCCCCGGCGCACACGGCGCTGCTGTCGCTGCAGCCGGCCGACCTGCACCCCGAGAGCGACGCGCTGGCCGACGTGCTGGAGCAGTTGCAGCGCGTGGCACACACGGTGTCGGACGAGCTCACGCTCAAGTTCTTCTCGCACGCTGATTCGCGCAGCGTGCTGTCGTTGGTGGCATGAGCATGCGTGCGGGTGAGCGGGGCTTCGATACCTCAGCCCGAACGGCCGAAGTGTGTTCGAGAGGTTTCGCACGCCACGGCCCGCTCAGGCTGAGGTATCGAAGCCCCGCTCCCAGCCCGGCAGCCCGACCTTTCCAAACCCCATGACCTCCGGCGCCCGCTACACCGTTGAGCACGAGACGCGCTACGTCTACGCGGCACCCGTGTCGCAGTCGTGGCAGCTCGCGCGCCTGACCCCGCGCACGCTGCCCTGGCAGAAGCTGCTGTCGTGTGCGATCCAGATCGACCCGCCGCCCGACGAGCGCCACGATGCGCCCGACAGCTTCGGCAACAGCATCACCCACTTCGGCCTGCACGGCGCGCACCGCATGCTGCGTGTGCGCATGCAGTGCCACGTCGAAGTGTCCGACCGCCCGGTGGCCGAGGCCACACCCTTCATGCCCTGGGAGCAGGTGCGCGCGGCGGTGCACGAGCACCCAGACCTCGACGGACTGGTGCCCGCGCGCATGTGCGAACCCACGCTGCTGGTGCCCTTGTCGGAAGGTGCTCGCCTCTACGCATTGGAGTCGCTCACGCCCGGGCGCGACTGGCTGGAGGCCGTGACCGACCTGATGCAGCGCATCCACGCGCACTTCGAGTTCGACCCCGGCGCCACCACTGTCAGCACTTCGGTCGACGAGGTGCTGCACCAGAAGCGCGGCGTCTGCCAGGACTTCGCCCACCTCATGCTCGCCTGCCTGCGCGGCCACGGCCTGCCGGCGCGCTACGTGTCGGGCTACCTGCTCACCGATCCGCCCGATGGCCAGCCTCGTTTGATGGGCGTGGATGCCTCGCATGCCTGGGTGGCCGCCTACTCACCCGAGTGCGGCTGGGTGGAGTTCGATCCCACCAACAACCAGCTTGCCGACCGACGCTACATCACGCTTGCCTGGGGTGCTGATTTCGCCGACGTGGTGCCGCTGCGCGGCGTGATCCTCGGTGGCGGCTCGCAGGAGATGGACGTCTCCGTGAGTGTCATCCCAAGCTAGATCTCGGCTTGAAAAAGCGCCACTAGTTCACACCCTCGAAAGTCCCTCCCTCGACCTGCGGGGTTCCTTCGGGGGGTGCTCCCTCGCTATTGTTCAACCCAAGGGTGGGATGGTTTCGCAGACCTGGCTTGCGCACACTGAATGCACAGCCACAAAGCAGGGAGCGAACAGATGGCGAAGATGAGTTTTCACATGAAGTCGACCGACCAACCCCAACCACGCCGCACGGATGCGGCCCCGGCCGAATGGACGGGCACCGGCTGGATCAACTCCAGCTGGGAGTTGCAGCACGGCCTGGAAGTCACCGAAGACCTGCCAGCCGACGACTGGCCTCCCAACTCCTTCCTGACGACCTTGCCGCTCAAGCGCAACGGCTGAGCGCCGCTGTGTCATGCCGGCGTCATGGCCGGGCGCGAGCATGGCGGCTTTCGCCTGCCGCACAACGACCATGACGCTGCTTTCCGACCGCCAGGACGTGCGCCACCGCATCGAGGCCGAGCTCATCGACGGCTATGACGAAGAGCTGGAACTCGAGATCGAAGACCGTGTCGGCGACGACGTGTTCGATGTAGCCGACGTGGCCTCGCCTGCCAACCCCACCCGCGCCGAGCGCCAGGCCTACTTCCGCGAGCTGTTCCGCCTGCAGGGGGAGCTGGTCAAGCTGCAGGACTGGGTGGCCCACACCCGGCAGAAGGTGGTGATCCTGTTCGAGGGGCGCGACGCGGCCGGCAAGGGCGGCGTGATCAAGCGCATCACCCAGCGCCTCAACCCGCGCGTGTGCCGCACCGTCGCGCTGCCCGCACCGAATGACCGCGAGCGCACGCAGTGGTACTTCCAGCGCTATGCGGCGCACCTGCCGGCGGCTGGCGAGATGGTGCTGTTCGACCGCAGCTGGTACAACCGCGCCGGCGTCGAGCGGGTGATGGGCTTTTGCAGCGACGACGAGTACGAAGAGTTCTTCCGCTCGGTGCCCGAGTTCGAGCGCATGCTGGTGCGCTCGGGCATCCACCTGGTGAAGTACTGGTTCTCCATCACCGACGAAGAGCAGCACCTGCGCTTCCTGAGCCGTATCCACGACCCGCTCAAGCAGTGGAAGCTCAGCCCCATGGACCTGGAGTCGCGCCGCCGTTGGGAAGCCTACACCCGGGTCAAGGAAGTGATGCTCGACCGCACGCACATCCCCGAGGCGCCGTGGTGGGTGGTGCAGGCGGTGGACAAGAAGAAGGCGCGGCTCAACTGCATCCACCACCTTCTCTCGCAGTTCGACTACCACGAGGTCGAGCACCCAGAGGTGGTGCTGCCCGAGCGTGTGCGCAACCCGGAGTACCTGCGCCACCCGGTGCCGCCGGAGATGATGGTCCCGGCCGTCTACTGAGCCGCACTCGTCACGCGAGCAGGGCCCGCAGCACCTGCTGCGGTTGCTCCAGCGGCAGCAGGTGGCCCGAGTCGGCGACTTCGATCACCCGGTCGTGCGGGCGCAGCGCCTGCCAGCGGCTTGCATCGGAAGCCTTGAACACGGCGGACGACTGGCCACGCAGCAGCGTGATCGGCGGCAGCGGCCGGCGCAGCAGCGGCCACAGGCTTTCGGGTGTTTCGTACAGACTGGCCTCCCACTCCGTGCGGAAGCGCAGTTGCCAGCCGCCATCGGCTGCTTGCAGGCCGTGGTGCAGCACGTCGGCCAGTACCTCGTCGCTCAGGCGGGCGTACCAGCGGCGCGCGCGCTCCTGCGTGAACGCGGCATCGAGCGTGGGCCAGTGCGTCACGCGGCGGAGTGCCGCGCTCGCCATCGGGCCCTTGCGGCGCACACTCGCCGGCGCGTGGCGCAGCAGCAGCGCGGCCCAGGCAGGCAGGGCGGGCGGGTCGATCAGCACCAGGCGCTCGAAGCGCTCCGGCCGCTCGGAGGCTGCCATCAGCAAGGCGACCGCGCCCAGGGAGTGGCCAACCCCGATCGTGGGCCCGGGGCGCGCGTCGACCAGCTCACCCAGGTCGCTTGCGATCTCCTGCCAGGCTCCGGTGGGGGCCCGGCCGGTGCGCAGGGGCTTCAGGGCGGGGGCTTCGACCTCGAACCGCGAGCGCAGCGGGCGCAGCAGGCATTCGTAGGCACCGGGGGTGAAACCGTTGGCGTGGGCGAAGAAGAGGCGGGTCATGGCGGGCTCCCAGGCTGCTTCGATGGGTGCAGTCTGGATGCCCGCCGCGCTGCGGCGAAGCAGCGTGCGACGGCGTGCGGCTGGGTGTCGCGAAGCGTCCGCTGGACGGCGCCAGCGGTCAGCGGTCGATGCGGCGGTGGATCAGGCCGATGGCCTCGCCCAGGTCGATCACCGCCATGGCGTAGTAGCTCGACCAGTTGTATCGCGTGATGGCGTAGAAGTTGGCCGTGCCGGCCACGTAGCTGGGCGCGGCGTTGTCGCCGTTCTGCAGCTCGACCAGCGCCAGCTGGCCGGTGAACTCGCGGCCCGCCGCCGGCAGGCCCGCACCCTTCTCGGCGAACTGCTGGGCGGTGAAGCTGGGCACGATGTCGGGCTCGAGCAGGGTGGCGCGGTCGGCCGGGTCGACCGGCACGGCCACGTCGAAGCGCGTGGGCATGCCGCGCTGCCAGCCGAACTCGGCGAAGTAGTGCGCCACGCTGCCGATCACGTCGGCCGGGCTGCCGTGCAGGTCGATCTTGCCGTCGCCGTCGAAGTCGACTGCGTACTTGTTCCAGCTGCTGGGCATGAACTGGCCCATGCCCATGGCGCCGGCATAGCTGCCCTTGAGCGACAGCGGGTCGATGTTCTCGCTGTGGCACAGCACGAAGAGCTGCTCCAGCTCGTCGCGGAAGAAGGCGCTGCGGTCCTTGCGGCCTGTGGGGAAGTCGAACGACAGCGTGGCCAGCGCGTCGATCACGCGAAAGCCGCCCATCTGCCGGCCATAGATGGTCTCGACGCCGATCACGCCGACGATGATCTCGGGCGGCACGCCGTACATCTCCTCGGCGCGCTGCAGCCACTTTTCGTTCTCGCGCCAGAAGGCGAGGCCGCTCTTGATGCGCAGCGGCTCGACGAAGCGCGAGCGGTACAGCGCCCAATTCTTGGCCGTGCCCGAAGGCTGCGGCATGATGAACTTGGCCACGCTCGGGATGTAGCGCGACTCGGCGAGGCGGGCCTGCACCCAGGCGGCGTCGAGCCCGCGCCGCTCGGCCAGCTCGGCGCCGAAGCGCATGACGTCGTCGCGCTGGCCGTAGGTGACGACGTCGGGCGCCTCTTCCTTTGTGGCCTTGGCTGGCTTGGCTGTCTTGGCATCAACGGCGCAGGCCAGCAGCGCCACGGAGAGGATGGGGGGCAGGAATGTGAAGCGGGTGAGGCGGGACATAGCCCGCATTATCGAGCGCTGACCTGCGCCTCGCGCCGCAAGGCCCTCGCTTCATTGCGCAATGCGCGCATCCATTCGGCCGAGGGGCGCTGAAGGGCAGAGCGCCCGTAGCGCTGCTGGTCAAAGACCTGCAGCAACCCGACCAGCGCCTGGCCGCGCGCGCCGAAGCGCTGCGAGACCTGCGCGGCGAGCGAGCGCGGCGGCTCGTGCGCCAGCGCCTCCAGGCCAAGCGGGCGCAAGGCCTTGCGCAGCTCCTGCGCCTGGCGCTGCCACGGGTCCTGGCGATGGCGGTCCCACCAGGCCCAGGCGGCACCCAGCAAGGCCAGGCCACTCAGGATGCCGATCAGCAGCAGCGCGAGGTCACTCCAGCTCGGAGACTGGAACCCGAGCTGCTTCATCAGGTCGAGCTGCTGGCCGCGCGAGTAGTTGAGCACCCACTGGTTCCAGCGGTTGTTGAGCGACTCCCAGGCGTCGCGCATCTGCGCCAGGAACTGCGGGTTGAGGCTGTTGATGGCCCCGGCCACCACACCGGGTGCGGGCGCGAGGTTGCGGCTGCGCACGATGCGGTCTGGCGCCACGGCGGCCGTGGGGTCGGCGCGCACCCATCCCACGCCTTCCTGCCAGTACTCGGCCCAGGCGTGGGCGTAGCTCTGGCGCACGACGAAGTAGCCGTCGACGGGCAGTGGGTCGGCCCCCTGGTAGCCGGTGACGACGCGGGCCGGAACGTCGAGCGCTCGCATGATGAACACGAAGGCGGCGGCGAAGTGTTCGCAGAAGCCTTCCTTGCGGTCGAGCCAGAACTCGTCGATGGTGGCGCGCGGATCGGCCTCGCCGTACTCGCCCGGCGCGAGGGTGTAGGTGAAGCCGCCGGTGCGGATGTGTTGCATCACGGCGCGCGCCAGCGTGGGTGCATCGGCACTGGCGTAGCGCGGGTCGCCGCCCAGCTGCTCGGCCCAGGCCAGCGTGCGCGGGTTGTAGCCGGCGGGCAGCTGCACGTTCTCGCGCAGGCTGCTGTCGCGCTTCACGGGGCCGTGGTTGAAGCTCGTGTGCGCCGTGGCGTTGAAGCGCAGGCGGTCGAACACCGGGCGGTTCACGCTCCAGGCCAGGTCTTCGCGGCGGAAAGCCTGCAGTTCGGGCGGCGGGCTGGCTTCGGTGGTGGCTTCGAGCAGGGGCAGCAGCGGCAGGCGCAGCGCCTCCAGCGTGACCTCGTAGCGCAGTGCCGGGCCCTGGGTGCGCAGCTCGCTGCGCGGCGGGGTGTAGGCCGAGTACGAGGCCGACCAGGTCTTGCCGTCGAAGCGCGTCAGCACCGGGCCGCGGAAGTACAGGCTCCCGGGCGGCGGAGCCGCGTCGAGGAAGCGCACGCGCATGGCGATGGTGTCGTCCTGTGCGATCTCGGCCACGCTGCCCATGCGCATGGTGCTCGACAAGCCGGTCTTGCCCACGCCGTCCTGCGGCACCCCCCACAGCGGCCCGATGCGCGGGAACAGCACGAACAGCAGCACCATGATGGGCGCACCCAGCAAGGCCGTGCGCAGCGCCAGGCTGCTGGCCTGCCGCAGGCTGGGCTGGCCGACCGGCATGTGGGCCAGCACCAGGGCCGTGAGCAGGCCCCACACCGAGGCCAGCATGGCGGCCGCCACCAGCAGCGATTGCGAGAACAGGAAGTGCGTCAGCACCAGGAAGAAGCCGAGGAAGAACACCACGAAGGCGTCGCGCCGCGCGCGCAGCTCCAGCGTCTTGAGTCCCATCAGCACCACCGCGAGTGTGATGCCCGGCTCCTTGCCCAGCAGCGTCTTGAACGACCACAGCGTGAGGCCTGCCGCCAGCGCAAGAACCGCCACCAGCAGCCAGCGGCCCGGCAGTGGCGCATTGCTCAGCGCGAGCTGCGCGCGCCACAGCAGCACGACGGCCGTGAGCAGGCTGCACCACAGCGGGATGTTGGGAATGTGGGGCATCACCGTCCAGGCAATGACGCCGAGCAGGAACAGCGTGTCGCGCGATTCGCGCGGCAGGTTGCGCCACGAAGGCAGGGTGATGTTCAACGCCATAGCGCCAAGGCCTCCAGGCAGCGCTTGCGCTGGCCATCGCCGTGGCCGGGCGCGATCTCATCTCCCGGCAGGCGCAGGCCGTAGTCCGCTGTGGCGCGGTCGGCCACGAGCACCCAGGCCGCGAGGCGCGAGAGGCGGTCTTCCGGTGCGAGACCGCCGCATTGCTGCCAATCGAGCCACAGCTGGTGGTGCACCGAGGCGCTGGTGTCGCGGCTCACGAGCTCGCCGCCGGTCTCCAGGCTGCGCGCGGCCTTCTTCCAGACCACCAGCTTGAGCGCGTCGCCGCGCCGGTAGCCACGGATGCCTTCGATCTCGCCGCCGTCGGTGCTGCGCTTGGCCGTGGGGCCGCCCGGTGTGGCGTGGGCCGGCGGCAGCGGCGCGGGTGGCTGCTCGGGCCTGGGGTAGACGAGCACCTGCGCCGCCGGCCGCCACACCGACCAGGCGCGAAACAGCCCGAGCGGAAAGCGCGTCTCGGCGCTGATGGCCGGCACCTCGTGCCGCCCGCGCGCTTGCGGCACGAAGCTCACCTGCGCGCTGGCCTGGCCGCCTTCGGGCACGTCGGTCCAGCTCAGCGTGGCCGCTGGCGTGGCCTCCATGCGCAGGCCGATGCCAAAGCGCGCGCGGCCGGGGCTGGTGAGCGTGATGTCAAGCAGGGCGGGCGAGCCGGCGAACACCGCTGCCGGTGGACGCAGGTGCATGGTGAGGCCGCGCAAGGTGTTGTGCGTGACGTGCATCGACACCACGCCGCTGCCCGCCAGCAGGAAGGTGAGC
>NZ_DASSRA010000164.1:0-11335 GCF_035702065.1 Rhizobacter sp. | reverse complement strand
CCATGACGTCGACGTGGCCACCTTCGAGCTGAAGTACTTCGACGCCTCGGGCAAGACGCTGGAGCGCACCGAGAAGCTCGAGATCCCCGGCCGCGTGTTCCGCAAGGAAGGCCTGGGCAAGGACGTCACCGACAAGTTCCTGGCCGGCCTGCCTGGCATCCAGAAGGAAGGCTGCGACGGCCTCATCACCAGCGCACGCTGGGTGGTGCACAAGATGCCGGCGCACACGCGCACGGTGTGCCTGGAGTTCTTCGGCAACGCGCACGACGCGGTGCCGTCCATCGTCGAGATCAAGGACTTCATGTTCGCCGAGGCCAAAGCCGGCGGCGCCATCCTGGCTGGCCTGGAGCACCTGGACGACCGATACCTCAAGGCCGTGGGCTATGCCACCAAGAGCAAGCGCGCTGTCCTGCCCAAGATGGTGCTGGTGGGTGACATCGCCGGTGACGACGCCGACGTGGTGGCCCGCGCCACCAGTGAGGTGGTGCGCATTGCCAACAGCCGTGCCGGTGAAGGCTTCGTCGCGGTGAGCGCCGACGCGCGCAAGAAGTTCTGGCTCGACCGCAAGCGCACGGCGGCCATCAGCAAGCACACCAACGCCTTCAAGGTGAACGAAGACGTGGTGATCCCGCTGCCGCGCATGGGCGAGTACACCAACGGCATCGAACGCATCAACATCGAGCTCTCGCTGCGCAACAAGCTGGCCCTGGTGGATGCGCTGGAGGCCTTCTTCGAACGCGGCAACCTGCCGCTCGGCAAGACCGACGACGCGGGCGACGTGCCCACCGCCGAGCTGCTCGAAGACCGCGTGCAGCAGGCGCTGACCCTGCTGCGCGAGGTGCGTGCGCTCTGGCAACTTTGGCTCACCAACCTGGATGCGGCCAACCCGCAGAGCGGCCGCAGCTACTTCGCCGACCTGCAGGATCACAGCCTGCGTGCATCGTGGAAGACGCAGATCCGCGCGCCGCTGCAGAACATCTTCAACGGCTCGGCGCTCAAGCCCATCGTCGACGAATGCCAGCGCATCCACAAGGAGGTGCTGCGCGGCCGCGTGTGGGTGGCCCTGCACATGCACGCCGGCGACGGCAACGTGCACACCAACATCCCCGTCAACAGCGACAACTACGAGATGTTGCAGACGGCCCACGAGGCGGTGGGCCGCATCATGGCCCTGGCGCGCTCGCTGGACGGCGTCATCTCGGGCGAGCACGGCATCGGCATCACCAAGCTCGAGTTCCTGACCGACGAAGAGATCGCTGCCTTCACAGACTACAAGCAGCGCGTCGACCCCGAGGGCCGCTTCAACAAGGGCAAGCTGCTCAAGGACTCGGCGCTGAAGGCCGACCTCACCAATGCCTACACGCCGAGCTTCGGCCTGATGGGGCACGAGTCGCTGATCATGCAGCAGAGTGACATCGGCGACATCGCCAACTCGATGAAGGACTGTCTGCGCTGCGGCAAGTGCAAGCCGGTGTGCGCGACGCACGTGCCGCGCGCCAACCTGCTGTACAGCCCGCGCAACAAGATCCTCGCCACATCGCTGCTGGTCGAGGCGTTCCTTTACGAGGAGCAGACGCGCCGCGGCGTGAGCATCAAGCACTGGGCCGAGTTCGAGGACGTGGCCGACCACTGCACCGTGTGCCACAAGTGCGTGACGCCCTGCCCGGTGAACATCGACTTCGGCGACGTCTCGATGAACATGCGCAACCTCTTGCGCAAGATGGGCAAGAAGAGCTTCCGCCCGGGCAACAAGATGGCGATGATGATGCTCAATGCCACCAACCCCGAAACCATCAAGCTCTTGCGCATGGCCATGGTCGACGTTGGCTTCAAGGCGCAGCGCGTGGCCAACAACGTGCTGCGCGGCCTGGCCAAGAAGCAGACGGCGGCGCCCAAGTCGACGGTGGGCACGGCTCCGATCAAGGAGCAGGTGATCCACTTCATCAACAAGAAGCTGCCGGGCGGGCTGCCGAAGAAGACCTCGCGTGCGCTACTGGACATCGAAGACAAGAACTACGTCCCCATCATCCGCAACCCCAAGAGCACATCGGCCGAGACCGAGGCGGTGTTCTATTTCCCGGGCTGCGGGTCGGAGAAGCTGTTCTCGCAGGTGGGCCTCGCCACGCAGGCCATGCTGTGGCATGCGGGCGTGCAGACGGTGCTGCCGCCGGGGTATCTCTGCTGCGGCTACCCGCAGCGCGGCTCGGGCCAGTACGACAAGGCCGAGAAGATCATCACCGACAACCGCGTGCTGTTCCACCGCGTGGCCAACACGCTGAACTACCTGGACATCAAGACCGTGGTGGTGAGTTGCGGCACTTGCTACGACCAGCTGCAGGGCTACCAGTTCGACAAGATCTTTCCGGGCAGCCGCATCATCGACATCCACGAGTACCTGCTCGAGAAGGGCATCACGCTTGGTGGCGCCGGTGGCTACCTGTACCACGAGCCCTGTCACAGCCCGATGAAGCTGCAGGACTCGATGAAGACCGTGAAGGCGCTGCTGGGCGACAACGTGCTCAAGAGCGAGCGCTGCTGCGGCGAGAGCGGTACGCTGGGCGTGACGAGGCCCGACATTGCCACGCAGGTGCGCTTCCGCAAGGAAGAAGAACTGCGCAAGGATGAAGCCAAGCTGCGCGCCACCGGTGCCGTGGCTGAAAAGGGCGACGTGAAGATCCTCACCTCGTGCCCGAGCTGCCTGCAAGGCCTCACACGCTACGGCAACGATCTCAACAACGGCTTGCTCGAAGCCGACTACATCGTGATCGAGATGGCCAACCAGATCCTCGGGCCCGATTGGATGCCCGAGTACGTCGAGAAGGCCAACGAGGGCGGCATCGAGCGGGTGCTGGTTTAGGCCCCCCAGCGCGCTGCGCTCCTGCCCCCGAGGGGTGCCACCCAGTGGACCGGCAGAGCCGGATCCACGGGTGTTGCTTGAGGGAGCTTCGCTGTGCTCGCTCAGTCGGCGGAGAGGTTGCGCTCCTTGATGAGCGCATGCCAGAAGGCGGTTTCCTTCTGCAGGAAGTTCGCGAATGCGGGGCCGTCAGACGGTGTCACTTCGAGGCCGAAGTCTTCCAGCCGCGCTTTAACCTCCGGCACCGTGATGGCCTTGTTCATCTCGCTGCTCAAGCGCGTCACGATGTCGGCCGGCGTGCCCTTGGGTACGAAGAGGCCTTGCCAAGCGGTCACTTCGAAGCCCTTGATGCCGATCTCGTCCAGCGTCGGCACGTCGGGCAGCGAAGGGATGCGCTTCTTGCTCATCACCGCCAGCGGCTTGACCTTGCCGCCGCGGATCTGAGGCAGGCCGGCGGCGGTGTCGAGCACCATCATCGGCACCTGGCCGGAGATCACGTCCTGCACCGCCATCGCCGTACCCCGGTAGGGCACGTGCACGATGTAGCTCTTGGTGCGGTCCTTCAGCAACTCCATTGCGAGGTGGTGCGGGCTGCCGACGCCGGCCGAGGCATAGCTGAACTTGCCCGGGTTCTTTTTCACCTCGTCGAGCAGCTGCTTGGCGCTGTTGAAGCCGGCATTCGGGTTGACGGCAAGGATCAGCGGGAAGCTCGCCATGAAGCCCACCGGCACCAGGTCCTTGGGGTCGTAGGGCAGCTTCTTGTACATGGCGCTGTGGAACACCATGGCGCCGTTGTCGCCGGTAACGATGGTGTAGCCATCGGGCGCCGACTTGGCGGCGTTGTCGGTGCCGATGATGCCGCCCGCGCCGGGGCGGTTGTCGATCACCAGCGTCTGGCCGAGCTGCTTGCCGAGCTGCGGCGCGAGCTGGCGCGCGAGGAAGTCGGAGCCGCCGCCCGCGGGGTAGGCCACCACCCAGCGCACCGGCTTGTTGGGCCAGGCCTGGGTCTGCGCGAGAGCCGGGGCGATCAGGGTGGAGGCAAGCGCCAGCCCGAACAGGCGGCGCGAGAGAGCGGGTGTTGTGGTCATGGCGGTGTGGGGTGAGGCGAGGGTGTCGCATCTTATCGAGGGGCGCCGCGATAATCCGCCGCATGACGTCGCCGACCTTCCTGCCGCCTGCCCAACCCGTGCCGAACTGCGAGCTGTGCCAGCAGCCCGGCGGCCACCTGGTGTGGGCACGCGAGGGCTGGCGGGTGATCCGCGCCATCGATGCCGACTTCCCGGCCTTCTACCGCGTGGTGCAGCGCGAGCACGTGGCCGAGTTCTCCGACCTTCCGGAGCCGCAGCGCCAGCACTGCATGCAGCTCGTGAGCACGGTCGAGCGGGCACTGATCGAGCGCCTGCAGCCGACCAAGATCAACCTCGCGGCCTTCGGCAACATGGTGCCGCACTTGCATTGGCACGTCATCGCGCGGTTCGCGTGGGACAGCCACTTCCCGCAGCCGGTCTGGGGTGCGCGTCAGCGCGAGGTGCAACCGTCGGCGGTCAGCCGGCTTCCCTGTGCGCTGGGCGATCTAGATGCGGCGGTGGCCGCCGCGCTCGACGCGGCCTGACGCCGTTCAGTGGCCGAGCGCCGCATAGGCCAGGCGCTTGAACTCGAACGAGTAGGGGTGCCAGAAGCCGAACTGGCGCTGCGCCATCGCGATGCCCGCGATGTTGTGGCGCGGGTTGATCCACCAGTGCGTGCCGCCGATGCCGCCCCATTCGAACTCGCCCACCGAACCAGGTGGGTCGAAGCGGCCGGGCGTGACCGTGAGGGCGCCACCCAGCCCGAACACCTTGCCGGGAACCGGCCCGACGTTGGGGAAGCGGATCGTCGCGCCTTCGGGCAGGTGGTTGCGCATCATCAGCGCCAGGGTCTCGGGCTTGAGCAGCGTCTGGCCCCCCGGCATCAGGCTGCGGACCAGCGCCAGCATGTCGGGCAGCGTGGTGGCCAGGCCGGCGCCGCCGGACAGGCTGGGCACCGGCGCGGTGAAGGCGCCCGGGTAAGGCCAGCAGTCGGCGCGCGTCAACCCGGGCTCCAGCGGCCTGGCCGGGTCGACACCGGCGTACATGGCGGCCAGCCGGGGCAGCTTGGCCGCCGGCACGACGAAATGGGTGTCGACCATCTCCAGCGGGCTGAGGATGCGCGATTGCAGGAAGGCATCGAAGCGCTGCCCACTCAGCAGCTCGACCAGGCGGGCCAGCACGTCGGTGGCCACGGAGTATTCCCAGCGTGTGCCCGGCTGGCTCGCGAGCGGCAGGCCGGCCAGGGCGTCCATCATCTGGGCCAGCGACAGTCGCGGCGAGAGCACCTGCCGTTCGGTGTAGGCGTTGAACAGCAGCGTGCCCGGATCCAGCAGGCCATAGCTCAGGCCCGAGCTGTGGCTGAGCAAGTGTCGGATGGTGATCGGGCCGCGGGCCGGCTCGGTGTCGTCGAGCCGCGTCGCACCCGGGCGCAACACCTGGCGGTTCGCCAGTTCAGGGATGAAGCGCTCGATGGGCTCGTCCAGGTCGAAGCGCCCTTCTTCCCACAGCAGCAGGGCCGCGCAAGTGGTGACAAGCTTGGTGTTGGAAAACGCGCGGAAGAGGGTGTCTTGACGCAGCGGGCTGCCGGCTTCCCGGTCGGCCAGCCCGATGCAATGCAGGTCGAGCACCTCACGCCCGGACAGCACCGCATACGACATGCCTGCGAGCAGATGGTGGTCGACATGACGGCGCATGGCCGCGCGAAGGGCGCTGAAATCTGGCGCGGTGGTCATGGTCTCTCTCCCCCTTGTTGGAATGGTGTGCTCGCTATTTTCGTGCCAGACGGTTGGCTACACTGACCGGCTCGCGCGCCTCGATTGCCATGACCGGACTCAGCCCCCAGACCCCCTTGCCCACAGCCATCACCGTGCACCAGCAGTCACGCGTGCTCGAAGTGGCGTTTTCCGATGGCAAGCAGTTCCGCATTCCGTTCGAGCTGATGCGCGTGTACTCGCCTTCGGCCGAGGTCAAGGGCCACGGCCCCGGGCAGGAGGTGCTGCAAACGGGCAAGCGCCACGTCGAGGTGGTCGCGCTTGAGGCCGTGGGCAACTACGCCGTGCAGCCCACCTTCTCCGACGGCCACGACACCGGCATCTTCTCGTGGGATTACCTCTACCACCTGGGTTCGCAGGAGGCTGAGCTGTGGCGCCAGTACGAAGCGCGCCTGCAGGCCGCCGGCGCCAGCCGGGACCAGCCCATGCCCGGCAAGCCAACCGCCGGCTGCGGCCACCACCATTGACATTGAGGGGCATGACATGAGCAACACCCACTTCGGTTTCCAGACCGTCGACGAAACCGACAAGGCCCGCCGCGTGCGCGGTGTGTTTGACTCCGTGGCCTCGCGTTACGACGTGATGAACGACCTCATGTCGATGGGCCTGCACCGCGCCTGGAAGGCCTACACCGTGGCGGTGGCCGCGGTGAAGGAGGGCGACAAGGTGCTCGACATCGCGGGCGGCACGGGCGATCTCGCGCGCGCCTTCGCCAAGAAGGCCGGCCCGCGCGGCACCGTGGTCCACACCGACATCAACGAAGCCATGCTGCGGCAGGGGCGTGATCGCCTGATCGACGATGGCCTGGCCTTGCCCACCTCGATCTGCGACGCCGAGGCGCTGCCCTTCGCCACCGGCACCTTCGACTTGGTCAGCGTCGCCTTCGGCCTTCGCAATATGACGCACAAGGACCGCGCGCTGGCCGAGATGTGCCGTGTGCTGCGTCCCGGGGGTCGCCTGCTGGTCCTGGAGTTCTCCAAGGTCGCCGCGCCGCTGGAGAAGGCCTACGACTGGTACTCGTTCAATGTGCTGCCGCGCATCGGCAAGCTGGTGGCGGGCGATGCCGACAGCTACCGTTACCTGGCCGAATCCATCCGCATGCACCCCGGCCAGCAGGAACTCAAGGCCATGATGAAAACTGCGGGCTTCGGGCACGTGGACGTGCACAACCTGAGCGCAGGTGTCACCGCGCTGCATGTGGGCATCAAGTGCTGAAGGTCACGGAACCGAAACACACGTCGGGATCCAAGCACCCAGGTCAAAAATTGTTCACGTTTGAGCGCTGTTTTGCCTCGCTCGCCCCTTAGTCGGGGGAGCCCTGCGCGCCATCCTTCACCAGTACACTTAATCGCTTGAAGGTCGGCCCGTGGCCGGGTATTCAATGCACCCGGCGCGCGTCATCCAGCGCTTGAGCGGGGTCGGCAGACGCCGAGTTGGCCGCCAGTACCTTGAAGCGATGGAAGAGATACCTGAATGACCGCAGTTTTCCATTCGACCGTTCCTTTCACCCAAGCGCGCGGCCGCACTTTCGTCGCAGTCTCGTTGGTGATCGCGGGTGTCCTGGCACTCACCGGGTGCGACAAGAAAGGCAAGGCCCCCACCCAGGCGGCTGCGCGGGTCAATAGCCAGGAGATCACCGTTCACCAGATCAACCTGGCGCTTGAGCAGCGTGCCCTGTCGCCCGAACAGGCTGCATCGGCCAGTCGCCAGGTGCTCGCCCGCCTGATCGACCAAGAGCTGGCGGTGCAGGAGGCGCAGAACCAGAAGATCGACCGCGACCCCCGTGTCGTGCGCCAGGTCGAAGCCGCCAAGCGCGAGATCGTTGCGCGCGCCTATGTGGAGCGCATCGGCGCCAACGTGGCCCGGCCCACGGCAGAAGACGTCAAGAAGTACTACAACGCCAACCCCGCCCTGTTCCAGGAGCGGCGCATCTACAACCTCGAAGAGCTGAGCATCGAGGCCAAGCCCGAGCAGCTCGATGCCATCAAGAAGAGTCTGCAAGATGCCAAGGACTCGGCTGCATTCGTCGAGACCCTGCGGGCGCAAGGCTTCAAGGTCGTGAGCCGGCAGGGAACGGCTGCCGCGGAGCAGCTGCCACTGGATCGCTTGGCCACCTTCGCACGCATGAAGGATGGCGAGTCGAGCTTCCATCCGATCCCGGGCGGTGCCCGTGTGTGGGTTGTTGTCAGCTCGCGCAGCATGCCCGTGGATGAAGAGAAGGCCCGTCCGGCCATCGAGCAGTTTCTCTTCAATGAACGCCGCACCAAGGCCATCAAGGAAGACCTCTCGACCTTGCGTGCGGCAGCCAAGATCGAATACGTGGGTGAGTTCGCCGGTAGCGGTGCCCCGAGTGCCACCGAAGTGGCGCCGATGGATGCCCCTTCGATCCCGCTGAACGGGCCGGCGCCTACCGGCGCGATGGTCGAGAACGCGTTGAAGGGTCTCAAATGAGCGAGGCGAGGTTGAACGTGATGCTGTGGGCCGTCGCCGCGATGTCGAAGATGTCGAGCATGCGCAAGATCATTCATGGGTTGCTGCTCGCACTGGCGCTTTGCCCAGTGGCCTGGGCGCAGGCACCTGCCGAGCATCTGCTCGGTGCGGGCGATGGGATCCGGGTGACCGTGTACCAGAACCCCGACCTGACGCTGGAGACGCGCTTGTCGGAACAGGGCCAGATCTCCTTTCCGCTGATCGGCGCGGTGCAACTGGGCGGGCTGACGCTCACAGGCGCGCAGGATCGGATCGCCAAGATGCTGCGCGACGGGGGCTTCGTTCTCAAGCCGCAGGTCAGCGTGCAGCTGGTGCAGGTCCGCAGCAGCCAGGTTTCCATCCTGGGCCAGGTGAATCGCCCTGGGCGCTACCCGATCGAAACCGCGAACAGCAAGGTGTCGGAGATGATCGCCGCAGCTGGAGGCGTGCTCCCGGGCGGCGGGGATGTGGTGTCCTTGTCGGGCACACGCAATGGCAAGCCGGTCAAGTACGACATCGACCTGCCGGCCGTCATGCAAGCCGGGCGGACGGATCTCGACGTCACCGTGGCCAACGGCGACATCATCTATGTCGACCGCGCTCCGGTGGTCTATCTCTATGGCGAAGTGCAGCGGCCCGGAGCCATTCGCCTGGAGCGCGGCATGACCCTGATGCAGGCGCTCGCCCAGGCCGGCGGCCTGACCCAGCGTGGCACCGAGCGCGGCATGCGGGTGCATCGCCGCGACGCTAGCGGCAACCTCAACGTGCTGCAACTCAAGCTGAGCGACCCCATCGAGCGCGAAGACGTGATCTACGTTCGCGAATCGGTCTTCTGAGGTCAGCACCATGTCGCTCACTCAGCTCCTGCGCATCGTTCTGGCTCGCAAGTGGTACGTCGTGGCGGCGCTGCTGATTTGCAGCCTGCTGGGGACGATCATCACGCTGTTCTTCGTGCCGAAGCAGTACTCGGCAGACGCGTCGATGGTGCTGGAGATCCGGCCTGATCCGGTTCTCGGCGCCTTGGCCCCCAGCCTGCTGGGGCCGGCCTACATGTCGACCCAGATCGAGATCATCAAGAGCGATCGCGTGGCTGCGCGCGTGGTGCGCATCCTTGGCTTGGCCAAGTCGCCGGCCGCGGTGCAGCAGTGGCGCGACGCGACACAGGGCAAGATTCCGCTGGAGCGGTTCTTCGCCGGGCTGATGCAGCGAGGGCTGGTGATCGAGCCATCGCGCGGCAGCAACCTCATCACGCTGACGTTCATCTCGGCTGATGCCGCCTTCGCAGCGGCGGCGGCGAACGCTTTCGCGCAGGCCTACATGGAGACCTCGGTCGAACTGCGCGTCGAGCCCGCGCGGCAGTCGGCGGAGTGGCTCGACGAGCAGACCAAGACGCTGCGTGCGAACCTGGAGCAGGCCCAGGCACGGCTGTCGAAGTTCCAGCAAGACAAGGGCATCATCGTGTCCGAGGACCGGCTCGACCAGGAGACCGCACGCCTGAACGTGCTCAGCTCCCAGTTGGCCGCGGCGCAGATAGAGCGCGTGGACGCATCGTCGCGCTTGCGCAATACCGGCACCGAGCTGTCGCCCGAAGTGCAGCAAAGCGGTGCCGTGCAGAACATCAAGATGCAGCTCGCCGCCGCGGAAACCAAGCTGAGCGAGATCAGCATCGTGGTCGGTGTGAACCACCCTCAACGCATTCAGCTCGAAGCTCAGATCGCGCAGCTCAAGCAGCAGCTTGCGAGCGAGATGAAGCGCGTCTCCGGCGGCACCTCGGTGGTGAGCCGCAGCAGTTCGCAAAAGGTCGAGGAACTGCGTGCCCTGGTTGAAGAGCAGAAGCGACGTCTCCTGGCGCTGAGTTCCGAGCGCGACCAGATCATCATCCTGCAGCGCGATGTCGAGACGGCGAAGCGTGCGTTCGAGACCGTCAGCGCGCGGGTGGGCCAGCTCAACCTGGAAAGCCGCAACACGCAGGCAGAGGTGCGTTTGCTGACACCGGCCATCGAACCGCTGGAGCCCTCGCGCCCGAATGTGCGCAAGAACGTCGGCGCTTCGGTCGTGGTCGGCCTGATCCTGGGGCTTGCGCTGGCGGTGGGCCTGGAGTTTCTCGATCGCCGCATCCGTGGCCCTGAAGACCTCCTGGTGGCTGCCGGCGTGCCTGTGCTGGGCGTCCTGCGGCCTGCGGGTTCCAAGCAGCCCGTCTTCCGGCAGCTTCTGCCCGGCCGGCCCGTACACGGGCAGCTCACGCTACCCATGCAGGAGAAGCCCGCGTCATGAAGATGAATGTTTCCACCATCACCGAAACGCCACCGGCGAACCGGTCGATCGGTGCGATTCTTCTGGACAGCGGCCAGCTGAAGCCCGAAGACGCCGAGCACATCCTGCGCCTGCAGAAGGAGCAGAACCTGCGCTTCGGCGAAGCCGCGGTCCAGTTGGGCCTGCTCACCGAGGCGGATGTGCAGTACGCGCTGTCGCGCCAGTACTCCTACCGCTACCTGCGGGTCAGCGGCGACAAGCGGCCGATCAGCGAAGAAGTCGTCGCGGCCTACCAGCCTTTCAGCCCGCCGGTGGAGCAGTTGCGGGCCATCCGCAGCCAGCTCATGCTGCGCTGGTATGACAAGGCCGAACAGCGGCAGGTTCTGACGGTGGTCGGGGCTGAACGCGGTGAAGGCCGCAGCTATCTGGCCGCCAACCTGGCTGTGGTGTTTTCGCAGCTCGGCGAGCGCACGCTGCTGATCGACGCCAACCTGCGCACGCCCAGCCAGCACGAACTGTTCAAGCTCAAGAACACCACGGGCTTGTCGACGCTGCTGGCGGGTCGCGCGCGCGATGAAGCCATCATCCGCATCACCGACTTGACCAGCCTGTACGTGCTGTCTGCCGGCCCCGTGCCCCCGAACCCGCTGGAGTTGCTGAGCCGCAACAACTTCGATGAGTTCCTGGCGCGGGCCCGCTCGATGTTCGACATGGTGATCATCGACACCCCGGCGCTGTCCGTCGGTGAAGACGCCGCGCTGATTGCCATGCGTACCGGCGCCGCGCTTGCCGTCGCACGCAGCACGCAGACCCGCGTCTCGGCCTTCACCGACATGGTCCAGGGCTTGATGTACTCCGGGGTTTCCGTCGTGGGTTCGGTGCTCAACGAGGTTCCCGCCGTCAAGAGCCCGAAGCACGCC
>NZ_DASSRA010000163.1:0-24358 GCF_035702065.1 Rhizobacter sp. | reverse complement strand
GCCTTCCATTCGGCAGGCGTCACCGGCGTGATCGACAACCGGTTGCCTGGCTTCAGGACCACCATGCTGGCGAGCGCCGGCGTCTCGCGCATCTCGGCCAGCGAGAGCAGCCGCGTCTTGCGATCGAGCTTGACGTCAACGAGCGACCAGCGCGGGTTCTCGCGCGAGGACTTGGCATCGAAGTAGTGGCTCTTCGGGTCGAACTGGGTATCGTCGGGGTAGGGCGTGCTGGCCACGGTGGCCAGGCCGGCGATGCCCGGCTCGGGGCATGACGAGTGGTAGAACAGCACGCCGTCACCCACCTGCATCTGGTCGCGCATGTAGTTGCGTGCCTGGTAGTTGCGAACGCCGAACCAGGGCACCGTCTGCTTCTTGGCCGCAGCGAGGTCGTCGATCGAGCACTCGCTCGGCTCACTCTTCATCAGCCAATACTGGGCGGGCATGTGGCGTCGGTGCTCCGGAGAAGAAAGGTGTCCGTCACGAACCATGAGCCGCATTCCTGAACCCAGGCAGTTCAGGTGGGCGAGGTCAGCCAGGCTTCGGGTTCATCTGACGCGAGACGATCACACCAGCGGGGCGATGTTCCAAGCCCTTGCTCTTGCGAGCATCGGTTCAAGGAAATATAAGACTCACGCGAACGCAACGGACGCTTCGGATTTTACGCGTGAGCCTCTTGCGCAGGCCAGTGTTCAGAGCAATTGACCGTCAGCGCCAAGGGCTTGATCGAGGCGTTGAATTAGCGCGTCGATGTCGACTTCGCCGCCACCCGTCGTCGCCGGTTTGGGCGCGGGACGTTCGGCCAGTGCGTAGGCCAGATTGAGTGCCGCCAGCACGGCGATGCGCTCGCGTGCCTTGACGCGGCCGCTGTCGCGGATGGTGCTCATCTCGCGATCGACATTGCTCACCGCCTCGAGCAGCGAGGTCTCGCCGCCCTCTGGGCAGCCGAGGATGTAGCTCTGCCCCATGATCGTGACTTCCATCTGTTTCATGGTGCGTTCCCTTCGCTGCGGGTGTCTGCGGGGGCATCGACGGGCAGGCGGTCGAGCAGGGCGTCGATCCGGCTGCGTGCGGCGTTGAGGCGCGAGCGCAGGTTGTCGCGCTCTTGCGTCAAGGCAGTGACTTGCTGCTCCAGCAATTCGTTGGTGCGCTTGAGCTCTTCATGACGCAGCAGCAAGCGCTCCACGCGATCCGCGAGTTCTTGGGTCTTCGACATGGCGCCCTGGGGGGTTGCGAATGGTTCATTGTAGAGGGCGCCCTGCGCCTGCTTACAATCTTGCCCGTTGGTGCACGTGCTGGTTTTCACATCGGCACAGTTAAACGGGAAGCAGAGGTCGTTCGGCCACCACGGCTGTCAGCCCACCTGCGCTGCCCCCGCAACGGTAAGCGGACGAGAGCCCGAAGCTCTCGCTCATGTGCAAACACCACTGGCGCCGCAAGGCGCTGGGAAGGTTCTCATGGGTCGTCCGCCAGCCCGGATACCGGCCAACAGGGGGTGTGCGGCTCGCCGCATGCCATGAGGTGTGTGCTGGCGGGGAAGCCGGTGCGCACGACTTGTTTCGTGAGCTTTCAATGACCTTTCCGATTCCAGGGCGCGCACCGGCCGAGGTGTTCGCCCTTTCCGTTCTCGCGTCCGCCTGCAGCTTCGCAGCGGCGCAGACTGCACCGCCCTCGACCGTGCTGCCTCCGGTGACCGTCACCGCCACGCGCTTCGTCGAAGACGCCAACACCTTGCCCTTCGGCGTGAGCGTGGTGACGGCACGCGACATCCGCAACGCGGGTGTGACCACCGTGAACGAAGCGCTGATGAAGCTGCTGGGCGTGGCCGGCCAGGCCGATCTCTACGGCGGTGGCAACTACGGGCTCGACCTGCGCGGCTTCGGCAGCACCGCCGACAACAACCAGGTGGTCATCGTCGACGGCGTGCGCATCAGCGAGGCTGACATGGGCGGCACGCGCCTGGCCGGCATCCCCATCGACAGCGTCGAGCGCATCGAGGTGGTCCGGGCCAGCAGCGCCGTGCTGTACGGCGAAGGTGCGACGGCCGGTGCGATCGTCATCACCACCAAGGCAGCAGCTCGCGGGCAGGCGGCCACCAACAGCGCCCAGGCCTACATGGGCATGGGCAGCGATTCCCTGCTCGACCTGCGCGGCAGCGCCACGCTGGCGGCTGGCGGCTTCTCGCTGGACGTGGCGGGCAACAAGCGCAGCACCGATGGCTACCGCGACAACTTCAAGTCGGATATCGAAGGCTTGGCCGTCACGGGCCAATGGCGCAATGAATGGCTGCGTGCCGGCGTGCGCACAGCGCAGGACAAGCTGCATTCCGGACTGCCGGGTGCCTTGAGCCTGCAACAGTTCGAGGACAACCCACGCCAGACCAACAACCCGACGGACTTCGCTGACATCGACAACCACAGCGCGGGCCTGTTTGGCGAAGCCCTCCTTGGCAACTGGACGATCGCCCTGGATGCCGGCGAACGCAGCAAGACGCTGGTGAGCCAGCAGTCGTTCAGCTACGCCTACGACATCGACGCCAGCACCCGCAGTGCCCGCGTGCGCCATGCTGCGCCCTTCGGCGACATGCACAACACCTTGGCCGCAGGTGTTGACCGCGATGACTGGACTCGCGTCATTCGAGGCAGCTTCGGCTCGACGGCCGACCAGACTTCCACCGGCTTCTACGCGCGCGACGATCTCAAGCTTGCGTTCGGCACCACGCTGAGCGCGGGCGTTCGCTCCCAGCATGTGGAGAAGACGCTGGCAAGCACTGCAAGCAGCATGGCACCGGTCGACGACCGGCGCACCGCCTGGGATGTCGGTGTCGTGCAACCTGTGGCTCATGGCGCCGCGCTGTTCGCCCGCTTCGGTACCAGCTTCCGATTCCCCAATGCCGACGAGTTCAGCTTCACCTCGATGGGAGCCGACCTGCGGCCGCAGACCTCGCGCGACCTCGACTTCGGCGGCCGTTGGACCTATGGACCCGGCCGTGCCGAACTGCGCTTCTACCGCAACGAGTTGCGCGACGAGATCGGCTACGACCCAGAAGCTCCCAACAACTTCGGACCTGGCGCCAACGTCAACTACGACCCGACGCTGCGACAGGGCGTGGAACTCGAAGCCCGCCACGACCTGAACACCCAGTGGCTGCTGCGCTTCAACGCGGCGGCCCGCCAGGCCAAGTTCACCGAGGGCGATCACGACGGCAAGAGCGTTGCGCTGGTTCCCAAGTACACCGTATCGTTCGGAGCCGACTGGCAGCTTGCCGAGGCACACAAGCTCAATGGCCAGATCAACATGGTGTCGTCGCAGTACGTCGATTTCGCGAACACATGCAGCGTCCCGTCGCACACGACGGCCGACCTGCGCTACGCCTACCAGGCCGGCCCGGCCGAGTTCGCGCTGGGTGTGAGCAACCTCACCGACAAGCAGTACTACACGCTGGCTTACGCGTGCGTGGGGGGGGCGCCGAGCGCCGTCTACCCCGAGGCCGGCCGCAAGGTCACCGCCTCGCTGAGGGTGGGCTTCTGAGGTGATGGCCGGCACCGAGCTGATCCTGGGTGGGCAGCGCAGCGGCAAGTCGCGCTGCGCCGAGCAGCGGGCTGCGGCCTGGCTGCGTAAACCAGGGCACTCGGCGATGCTGGTCGCCACCGCCCTGGGGCACGACGACGAGATGCGCGAGCGCATTGCCCGCCACCGCGCCGATCGTGCGCCAGGGCTGCAGACCGAAGAGGTGCCTCACGACCTGCCTGATGCGTTGCGGCGCCTGAGCGCGCCGCAGCGCCTGCTGGTGGTGGACTGCCTCACGCTGTGGGCCACCAACCTGCTGATGCCCCTGGGTGCGTCGGGCCTGGGGGATGCGGCATGGCAGTTCCGTGTCGACGAACTCTGCGCCGCCATCGAGCGGGCCGCCGGACCGGTTGTTCTTGTCTCCAACGAAATCGGCCTGGGTGTCTCACCCCTGTCGCCCGAGGCACGCCGTTTCATCGACGAACTGGGCCGCATGCATCAGGCCGTGGCCGCACGCTGCGAGGCCGTGACACTGATGGTGGCCGGCATCGAGATGCCGGTGAAGCGGAGGGTCGCGTGAACGCCCGCCTGTGGTGGCTCTTGCTCCTGTGCCTGCCGCTGCAGGCGCTGGCCGAGGTGCGCATCCGCGATGACCGCGGCGTCATGCTCACTTGGCCGCGCAGCCCGCAGCGCATCGTGAGCCTGCTGCCTTCGCTGACCGAAAGCGTCTGCGCACTCGGCGCGTGCGATCGCCTGGTCGGCACCGACCGTTTCTCCAACGCACCGCCGCAGGTGCTGGCCCTGCCCAAGCTGGGCGGGCTGGAAGACGCGCAGATCGAGCGCATCGTGTCGCTCAAGCCCGACGTGGTGCTGGTGGAGCCTTCGGCACGCGCCACCGAGCGGCTGGAGTCGCTGGGCCTGAAGGTGCTGGTGATCGACGCGAAGACCCACGCCGACGTGAAGCGCAGCCTGCGGCTTCTGGGCGAACTGCTGGGCCTGCCTGAGGCGGCGCAAGACACCTGGGCCCGCATCGAGTCCGCATTGGCGCAGGCCAGCGCGCGCGTGCCGCCGGCCGTGCGCGGCCAGCGGGTTTACTTCGAGGTCGATTCCACGCCCTATGCGGCCGGTGCCGGGTCGTTCATCGGCGAGACGCTGCTGCGGCTGGGCATGGGCAACGTCGTGCCGCCCGAGCTTGGGCCCTTCCCGCGGCTCAACCCCGAGTTCGTCATCAAGGCGCGGCCCGACATCGTGATCGCCGCGCAGCGCAACCTCGACGAGATGCCCGGCCGCCCCGGCTGGGCCGCGCTCTCTGCGCTGAAGCAGCGGCGCAGCTGCGGCTTCGACATCGAACACTATGAGTTGCTGATCCGCCCGGGCCCGCGCATGGGCGAGGCGGCACAGCTGCTCGCCACCTGCCTGGCGGGTTTGCCGGAGGCCGCGCATGTCCGACGCTGAACGTCGCGCCCGGCGCCGTCTGGCCGTGGGCCTGTGGGTGCTGACGCTGCTCCTCGTCCTGGCCGGGTTGGCTGCCGGCAGCGAAGGCTGGTCCCCCGCACAGACCTGGGCGTTGCTGGGCGGGCCTGACGGGCAGCTTGTCGTCTGGCAGATCCGCGCACCGCGTACCTTGGGCGCGTGGCTCACCGGCGCCTTGCTGGGCCTGGCGGGTGCCGTGGCGCAGGGCCTCTTCCGCAACCCGCTGGCCGATCCCTACCTGCTGGGTTCGGCGTCTGGGGCGGTGCTGGGAGTGGTGCTGGTGCTGGCCGCGAGCATGCTGGCCGGGCAGGGCGTCAGCCTGGCCACGGTCGATCTGATCGCGCGCTTCGGCCTGATCGGTGCGGCCTTCGTCGGCGCGCTGCTGGGCGTGCTGCTCACGCTCGCGCTGGCGCGCGGTGCGCACGAGACCACGCGCCTGTTGCTGGCCGGTGTGGTGGTGGGCGTGTTGCTGGGGGCGTTGAGCGACCTCGTCACCAACATCGCGCCCGATGCCTTGCGCGGCAAGCAGGCCTTTCTGCTGGGGTCGACCGGCTTCCTGGGCTGGAGCAACTGCGTGCTGATGGCGGCCGGCATGTCGGTGGCACTGCCGCTTGCGTGGCGCCTGTCGCGGGCGCTGGATGCGCTCACGTTGGGCGAAGAGAGTGCCATCAGCCTCGGGCTGTCGCTGTCGAGCGTGCGCGTGGCCATGGTGAGTGCGCTCGCGCTCGCCACGGGCATGGCGGTGTCGCAGGCGGGCCTGATCGCGTTCGTGGGCTTGGTATCGCCTCATCTGGTGCGGCGCTTCGCACCGGCAGCGCATGGCTTCACGCTCGTGGCCAGCGCGGCCATGGGCGGCGTGCTGCTGCTCGCGTCCGACGTGCTGGCGCGCAGCCTGATCGCGCCGCGCGAACTGCCGGTGGGCGTGCTCACGGCGGTGTTGGGCGGCAGCTACCTGATCTGGCTCTTGCACCGGCGAAAGATCGCATGAGCACGCTGCTGGAAGCGCAAGGCGTGTCGGTGTCGCTGGGTGGCCGCCCGGTGCTGCATGCCGTGTCGCTCGCGCTGCAGCCGGGCTGGACGGCCATCGTCGGCCCCAACGGTGCCGGCAAGTCGACCTTGCTGCGCAGTCTGGCCGGTCTGCAGCGGCTCGATGCAGGCCGCGTGCTGTTGCAAGGGCAGCCGTTGGACGCGTGGAGCGGCCGCGAGCGCGCTCGGCAGATCGCCTGGCTCGCGCAACAGGGCAGCGCCACCGGCGAACTCACCGTGCGCGAGATCGTGCAGTTGGGCCGCCTGCCGCAGCTGGGCCTGTTGGCCGAGCCCTCGGCGCACGACCTCGCGCTGGTGCAGCAGGCCATGGTCGCCGCCGAGTGCGACGCCTGGCCCGAGCGCCGGCTGCACGAGCTCTCGGGCGGCGAACGCCAGCGCGTGCTGCTGGCGCGGGCCCTGGCGGTGGATGCACCGCTGCTGCTGCTCGACGAGCCCACCACCCACCTCGACCCGCCGCACCAGGTCGCCCTGGTGCGCCTCTTCAAGCGCCTGGCGCGCGAGCGCACCGTGGTGAGCGTGCTGCACGACGTGCCGCTGGCGCTGCAGGCAGACCGTCTGGTGATCATGCAGGCCGGGCGCATCCGCGCCGAGGGGGCTGTCGACGACGTGGCGGTGCATCGGGCGCTGGCGGAGGTGTTCGAGAACGCCATCCGCATCGAACGGCTCGACAATCGCCTCATCGCCCTGCCCAACCTCGACTGACCTCGAACCCCGCCACGCATGCTGTCCGGCCCCAGCGCCCCATCCCACGCCCTCGTCCTTGCTCTCGCCTTGCTGCTCGCCTGGGCGCTCGATGCGCTGTTCGGCGAGCCGCGCAATGCGCTCCACCCCGTCGCCTGGCTGGGCAAGCTGCTGTGGCCGCTGGGTTGCCGCCTGCGGGTGCTGGCGCCGACGCCGGCGTTCTGGGCCGGCGCGCTCTCCTGGCTGGTGCTGGCGTGCGGCCTGGGGGCCATCGCCTGGTGGCTGCAGACGCGGCTGCTGGGATGGTCGGCCTGGTGGGCCGTGCCGGTTCTGGCACTGCTGATCAAGCCCACGCTCGCCTGGCGCAAGCTGCGCGACGAGGTGCTGGCCGTCGAAGACGCGCTGGCCGAAGGCCTGGAGCCTGCGCGCGAGCGGCTGTCGCAGCTGGTGAGCCGCGACCTGAGCGGCCTCAATGAAGAAGCCCTGCGCGAAACCGCCATCGAGACCCTGGCCGAGAACCTCAACGATTCGGTGATCGCGCCGCTGTTCTGGTTTGCGGTGGCGGGGCTGCCGGGGGCCGTGGTCTACCGCGTCGCCAACACGGCCGATGCGATGTGGGGCTACCACGGCGTGTGGGAGTTCGCCGGCAAGTGGGCTGCGCGCGCCGACGACGTGCTCTCCTGGCTGCCGGCGCGCATCACCGCGCTCAGCCTCTACCCGGCGTGGAAGGCCGCCAACTGGCGCTCGCTGCGGCGCCAGGCCGGCCGCACGCCGTCGCCCAACGGCGGCTGGGCCATGGGCGCGATGGCGCTGCGGCTGGGCGTGCGCCTGGCCAAGCCAGGGGTCTACGTGCTCAACGAGACGGGCGCCTCGCCCTCGTCGCGCAACATGGTGCAGGCGCTTGGCTATGCCGCGCTGGCGGCGTGGGGCAGCATGCTGCTGGTGGTGCTGTCCTGGGTGGCGAGGGCGCTGTGACGGCCCGTGCGGTGATGGTGCTCGGCACCACCAGCGGCGCCGGCAAGAGCTGGCTGGCCACGGCGCTGTGCCGCTGGTATGCGCGCCAGGGCCTGCGCGTAGCGCCGTTCAAGGCGCAGAACATGAGCAACAACGCGCGTGTGGTGCCCGGCCCCGAAGGGCGCATGGGCGAGATCGGCAGCGCGCAGTACTTCCAGGCGCTGGCGGCCCGCCGCGCGCCCGAAGTGCGCATGAACCCCGTGCTGCTCAAGCCCGAGCGCGACACCGCCAGCCAGGTGGTCGTGATGGGCGAGGTGCGCGCGGACCTGGCCGCCGTGCCCTGGCGCGAACGCAGCGAGGCGCTGTGGCCGCATGGCCGCGCCGCCCTGCACGGCCTGATGGCCGAGAACGACGTGGTGGTGATCGAAGGCGCCGGCTCGCCGGCCGAAATCAACCTGCACGCCAGCGACTACGTCAACATGCGCACCGCGCGCGAGGTGCAGGCCGCCTGCCTGCTGGTGACCGACATCGACCGCGGCGGCGCCTTCGCGCACCTGTACGGCACGCACCAGTTGCTGCCGGCGGCGGAGGCCAAGCTGCTGCGCGGCTTCGTGCTCAACCGCTTTCGCGGCGACGCAAGCCTGCTCGCGCCGGGGCCGCAGATGCTGGAGAAGCTCACCGGCGTGCCCACGCTCGCCGTGCTCCCGATGTGGCGCGGCCACGGCCTGCCGGAAGAAGACGGGGTCTTCGACGAGGCCTCCACGCGACAAGCCGGCCTGCAGGTGGCCGTCGTGGCCTACCCGCGCATCAGCAACCTCGACGAGTTCCAGCCGTTGCGCAACCTGCCGGGGGTGTCGCTGCACTGGGCCCGCAACGCGGCCGAACTCGAAGGCGTCGACTGGATCATCCTGCCCGGCTCCAAGCACAGCAGTGGCGATCTGGCGTGGCTGCGCGAGCAGGGCATGGACGCTGTGATCGCCCGCCACGCCGCCGCCTCGCGGCCGGTGCTGGGTGTGTGCGGCGGCCTGCAGATGCTGGGAGAGCAACTCATCGACACCGAGGGGGTTGACGGCAATGCCACTGGCCTCGGCCTGTTGCCGCTCACCACGCGCTTCGAGACTGGCAAGCTGCTGCGTGAGACCGATGCGCAATGGGGTGCGCTGCACGGCCCGTGGTCGGCGCTGTCCGGCCTGAGCTTCGCGGGTTACGAGATCCGCCACGGCCGCACCGAATCGCGCATCAACCTGTCGCCCGCGCTGCGCAATGCCGTGGGCGAGCCCATCGGCTGGCAGCAGGGCAGCGTGCTGGGCCTGTACGCGCACGGCCTGTTCGAATCGCCCGAGATGCTGCACGCGCTCTTCGGCAGCGACGTGCGCAGCCTTGATACCGTGTTCGATGGGCTGGCCGACTTCATCGACGAACACTTTCAACGCGGTTCCCTGATGGACCTGCTGACACCATGAACCTGACCCTTCCCAGCGTGAGCGAGGTGCACGACGCCGAACTCGCACAGCGTCTGCAGCACCGCATCGACCGCAAGACCAAGCCGCTCGGCGCGCTGGGCCGGCTGGAGTCGCTGGCGCTGCAGGTGGGCCTGATCCAGCAGACCGAATCACCGCGCTGGAAGGCGCCGCAGCTGGTCGTCTTCGCGGGCGACCACGGCCTCGCTGCGCGCGGCGTGTCGGCTTACCCGAGCGACGTCACCTGGCAGATGGTGGAGAACTTCCTCGCCGGCGGCGCGGCCGTGAGCGTGCTCGCGCGCCAGCACGGCCTTGCGCTGACGGTGGTGGATGCCGGTGTGCGGCACGACTTCGCGCCCCGGCCGGGCCTGCTGGTTCGCAAGATCGCCGCCGGCACCGCCGATGCACTCGAAGGCCCGGCGATGAGCGAGGCGCAGTGCCTGGCGGCCATCGCCATGGGGCGCGAGGTGGTCGAGTCGCTGCCGGGCAATGCCGTGTTGTTGGGTGAGATGGGCATCGGCAACACATCGAGCGCGGCGCTGCTGCTGGCGCGGCTCACCGGCACCAAGCTCGCGCTCTGCGTGGGCCGCGGCACCGGCCTCGACGATGCCGGCCTCGCGCGCAAGCTGGTGGTGTTGTCCGAGGTGATGGACAGGCACGCCTTGGCGCGCGACCCGCTGCAGGCCCTGGCCGCGATGGGCGGCTTCGAGATCGCCGCTATGGTAGGGGCCGTGCTGCAGGCCGCCGCGCAACGCCGCACCATCGTGGTCGACGGCTTCATCACCGGTGCGGCCGTGCTGGTGGCCGCGCGCTTGGCTCCGGCGGTTCTGGGTTACTGCGTGTGGTCGCACCGCTCGGCCGAGAGCGGCCACGGCGTGATGGTCCGCCACCTGGGCGTGAAGCCCTTGCTCGAACTGGATCTGCGTCTCGGCGAAGGGTCGGGGGCCGCGCTCACCTGGCCGCTGCTGGTCAGCGCCGTGCAGGTGCTCAACGAGATGGCGAGCTTCGAGTCGGCGGGTGTGTCGGACCGCGCATCACCATGATCCTGCACGAACTGCGGCTCTTCTTCATCGCACTGCAGTTCTTCACCCGCTTGCCGGTGCCGCGCTGGGTGGGCTACGAGCCCGAGTGGCTGCACCAGAGCGCGCGCCACTTCCCGGCCGTGGGCGCGGTGGTCGGCGGGGTGGGGTCCGCGGTGCTGTGGGCGGGGTTGTGGCTCTTTCCCCTGCCGGTGGCGGTGGGCTTGTCGATGGCGGCGACGGTGCTGCTGACCGGCGCTTTCCACGAAGATGGGTTGGCCGATACCTGCGATGGCCTGGGCGGTGCGGTCAGCCGCGAGCGGGCGCTGGAAATCATGAAGGACTCGCGCATCGGCAGCTATGGCGCGGTGGGGCTGCTGCTGGTGCTGGGGCTGAAGGCCGCGGCGTTGACGTCGATGAATGCGCCGATGGTGTTTGCCGCGCTGGTCTTCGCGCACACCGCCTCGCGCGCGGCGGCGGTGTCTTTGATCCGCTGGCTGCCGTACGCCGGCGACGTGGCCCACGCCAAGGCCAAGCCGCTGGCGCAGCGTGTGTCGGCTGCCGGCTTTGCCGTCGCATGGGGATGGGTGCTGGTGATGGGCCTGGTGCTGGTGGCGTGGCGTCCGGCGTGGTGGCCGATGGTGCTGCTGGGCCTGGTGACGGCGCTCGTGGGCGCCGTGGGCTGCGCGCTGTGGCTCAGGCGCCGGCTGGGCGGCACGACCGGCGACACCCTCGGCGCCACGCAGCAGCTGAGCGAGCTGCTGGTGTTGCTGGGCTACCTCGCGTGGCTGCGCGCTTGATCGTCTGGCGCCACCCGCGGCCGGACGGCGTGGCCGGTCGCTGCATTGGCCGCAGCGATGTGCCGGTGGACCCGCGCAAGGCCAAGCGGCTCGCCCACCGCATCCGCCAACGTGCGCGGCGCGAGGGCTTGCCGAGGGTGGTCTGGACATCGCCGCTGTGGCGCAGCGCCAGTGTCGGGCGCTGGCTGGCCCGCTGGGGCTGGCGGCACGGCGTGGACACGCGCCTGAGCGAACTTGACTTCGGCGACTGGGATGGCCGCACCTGGGCGTCGATCGGCCACGCGCAGGTGGCGCTGTGGGTCGAGGCCTTCGCCACCCACGCGCCGGGCGGTGGCGAATCGGTGAGCCAGCTGATGGCGCGCTGCCAGGCCTTCCTGGCGGAGCATGGGCATGTCTGCGTGGTGTCGCACGCCGGCTGGATCAACGCCGCGCAGCGCGTGCTGGCCGGTCTGCCGCCACCCACGGCCGCCGACTGGCCGGCGCCCGTGGCTTACTCGGCCGCTGTCGAACTGAGGCGCAGCGCAGCCGGCGCCGAATCGCAGTAGCGCGCCACGCTGCACTGCTCGCACAGCGGCCGGCGTGCCTGGCACACGTAGCGGCCATGCAGGATCAGCCAATGGTGCGCATGCTCCAGGTACTGCGCCGGCACGCGTTCGAGCAGCTTCAACTCCACTTCGAGCGGGTTCTTGCCCGGTGCGAGCCCGGTGCGGTTGCTGACGCGAAAGATGTGCGTGTCGACCGCCATCGTCGGCTCGCCGAACACCACGTTGAGCACCACGTTGGCCGTCTTGCGGCCCACGCCGGGCAGCGCCTCCAGCGCCTCGCGGCTGCGCGGCACCTGGCCGCCGTGGCGCTCGATCAAGAGGCGCGAGGTCTCGACCAGGTTCTTGGCCTTGTTGCGGTACAGCCCGATGGTCTTGATGTACTCGCTGACGCCTTCGACCCCCAGCGCCAGCATCTTCTGCGGCGTGTTGGCCACAGCGAAGAGCTTGCGCGTGGCCTTGTTCACGCCCACGTCGGTGGCCTGGGCCGACAGCAGCACGGCCGCCAGCAGCTCGAAGGCGTTGGTGTATTCGAGTTCGGTGACGGGGTGCGGGTTGGCGGCCTTCAGCGTGGCGAAGAAGGGCTCGATGAACGATGTCTTCATGCGGGCTTGTGCGAGCGCGCGCGGGCCGCGGCTTCGAGGCGCGCGATGCGTTCGCTCTCGTCTCGCGCTTCGCGCAAGTTGTGGAAGGCGTAGCGCTCGCGCGCCTCGGTGGCTTGCTCGGCGCTCCAGGCCTGCCAGCCGGTGCGCTCACCCGTCACGTTGACGAGCGAGATGCAATCGACCGGACACACCGGAATGCACAGCTCGCAGCCGGTGCACTGGGGGTCGATGACGGTGTGCATGAGCTTGGGCCCGCCGACGATGGCGTCGACCGGGCAGGCCGCGAGGCACAGTGTGCAGCCGATGCACCAGGCTTCGTCGATCACCGCGAGTTGGCGGGGGCCTTCAGCGCCATGCTCGGCGCTGAGCGGCAGGGCAGGGCGGCCGGTGAGGCGGGCCAGCCGCGCGACGCCTTCGGCACCACCAGGCGGGCACTGGTTGATGTTGGCGTCGCCCTCGGCCATGGCCTGGGCATAGGCATGGCAGTCGGGGTAGCCGCAGCGGGTGCACTGCGTCTGCGGCAGGGCGTCGTTCAGGGCTTCTGCAAGTTCAGAGCGCGCGAGGTCGGGTCGGTTCACCCGTGAAGCTTACCTGCGAAGCTCAGCGTGCTCTCTTGCGTGCAGGCAGCGCCGCCTTCTTGGCAGCTGCCTTCTTTGGCGCGGTCTGGTGGCTGGCGATGAAGTCGCGCAGTTCGGGGTAGACCTTCTCGCGCCAGCGGCGGCCGGAGAAGATGCCGTAGTGGCCGGCACCTTCCACGTCGTAGTGGAACTGGCGCGACTTGGGGATGCCGGTGCACAGGTCGTGTGCGGCGCGGGTCTGGCCGGCGCCGGAGATGTCGTCGAGTTCGCCTTCGATGGTCAGCAGCGCCGTGCCGGTGATGTCTTGCGGGCGAACCAGTTCGCCATCGACGTCCCAGGTGCCGTTGACGAGTGCGAAGTCCTGGAACACCGTCTTGATGGTGTCGAGGTAGTACTCGGCCGGCATGTCGAGCACGGCGTTGTATTCGTCGTAGAAGGCGCGGTGGAATTCGGCGCTTTCATCCTCGCCGCGCATCAGGTCCATGAAGTAGTCGTAGTGCGACTTCAGGTGGCGGTCGGGGTTCATCGCGATGAATCCGCCGTGCTGCAGGAAGCCGGGGTACACGCGGCGCCCATTGCCGGGGTAGTTGACCGGCACACGGTAGATCACATTGTTCTCGAACCACTCGTAGCTCTTGTTCATCGCCAGGTTGTTCACCGCGGTGGGCGACTTGCGGGCGTCGATGGGGCCACCCATCATGGTCATGGTGCGCGGCGTGAACTCGCCACGGCTGGCCATCAGCGAGATGGCGGCCAGCACCGGCACGGTGGGTTGGCACACGGAGATGACATTCACCTCGGGGCCGATGTGGCGGATGAACTCCTCCACGTAGTGGATGTAGTCGTCGAGGTGGAAGGGGCCGGCCTCGGTGGGGACCATGCGCGCATCGGTCCAGTCGGTGATGAAGACCTTGTGGTCGATCAGCAGCATCTTCACCGTCTCGCGCAGCAGCGTGGCGTGGTGGCCCGACAGCGGGGCGACCACCAGCACGGTGGGCTGCTCCTTCATGGTGGAGAGCAGCGGCAGGTTGTCGGTGAAGCGCTTGAAGCGCAGCAGGCGACAGAAGGGCTTCTCTGCGGCCACCTGCTCCTGCACGGCCACGTCGGTGCCTTGCACCTTGACCGAGTTGATGCCGAACTCCGGCTTCTCGTATTCCTTGGAGAGCCGGTGCATCAGATCCAGACCCGCCGACACGCGGTGCGCCATCGGCGTGTGCGTGAAGGGAGAGAGCGGGTGGTTGTACAGCTTGGACGACGCGCTGGCGAACTCCGAAAAGGGGCTCAGCAGGGCGCGTTGGGTTTCATAGAGCTGGTACAGCATCGTGTTTCCTCGTGAGACCGTGGTGCCAGATGGCGACGCATGATGGTGCGTTGCAGCATTCTAGGCAGCTGACCCGGATCGTGCAGCCGGTGCCCGCGAGTGAAAACCCCGAAAAGAACCAGATATCGCACCTTGTGTGTGCGTTCTGTCTCAAAGAGGTGTCACGGGTGTGACACCTCGGTGCAGGTCAGCTCACCTTGGCGATGGCAGCCACCACCGCGTCGATGTTCTTGTTGTTGAGCGCGGCCACGCAGATACGGCCCGAATCGACGCCGTAGATGCCGAACTCGCTGCGCAGGCGTTGCATCTGCTCCTTGTTCAGGCCGGAGTAGCTGAACATGCCCTTTTGCTGGGTGATGAAGCCCATGTCCTGCTTGAGGCCGGCGGCCTGCAGCTTTTCGACCAGTGCGGTGCGCATCTGCTTGATGCGAACGCGCATGCCGGCGAGTTCTTCTTCCCACAGGGCACGCAGCGCCGGGGTGTTGAGCACGGTGGCCACGACCTGGGCGCCATGCGTGGGCGGGTTGGAGTAGTTGGTGCGGATGACGATCTTGAGCTGGCTCAGCACGCGGGCGGCTTCGTCCTTGCTGGCGCAGGCCACGCTCAGCGCGCCCACACGCTCGCCGTAGAGCGAGAAGCTCTTGGAGAACGAGGTGGAGACGAAGAAGTCCAGGCCGGCGGCCACGAACTGGTTGATCACGGCGCCGTCTTCGGCAATGCCCTCGCCGAAGCCCTGGTAGGCCATGTCGAGGAAGGGCACCAGCTGGGCGGCCTTGACCGCGTCGACCACCTGCGCCCATTGCGCCGGGGTGATGTCGTAGCCGGTCGGGTTGTGGCAGCAGGCGTGCAGCACGACGATGGTGCCGGCCGGGGCGGCCTTGAGCGCGGCCAGCATGCCGTCGAAGTTCACGCCACGCTTGGCAGCGTCGTAGTAGGGGTAGGTGTCGACCGGGAAGCCGGCGTTGGTGAAGAGGGCGCGGTGGTTCTCCCAGCTCGGGTCGCTGATCAGCACCTTGGCTGTCGGGTTGACCTTCTTCAGGAAGTCGGCGCCGATCTTCAGGCCGCCGGTGCCGCCGATGCCTTGCACGGTAGCCACGCGGCCGTCTTTCAGGATGGCGCTGTCGGCGCCGAACACCAGGCCTTGCACGGCCTTGTCGTAGGCGGCGATGCCGTCGATGGGCAGGTAGCCGCGCGGTGTCGGCGTTTCCATCATCTGCTTCTCGGCCTGCGCCACGCACTTGAGCAAGGGCAGCTTGCCGTTGTCGTCGTAGTAGACGCCGACGCCGAGGTTCACCTTGTTCGGGTTGGGATCGGCGTTGAACTGTTCGTTGAGGCCCAGGATCGGGTCACGGGGGGCCATTTCAACAGCGGCGAACAGCGAGGTCATGGACAGTCCTTGTCAGTAGAGCAGGTGAGAGTTTTGGGCTACCCTGGATGTTTGCCCAGTAGGCCCCATTTGCGGGGAAACCCGAGGATTTTATCTGCCATGGCCGACTTGTCCGACACCCCCGTTGCCGACGCCCCCGCGCAGGGCGAGTTCGTCAGCTTTCCCGATTCACCGTTCCAGCTGTTCCAACCGTATCCACCCGCAGGTGACCAGCCCACGGCGATTGCCCAGTTGGTGGAAGGTGTCAATGACGGCCTGACCTATCAAACCCTGCTCGGTGTGACGGGCTCGGGCAAGACCTTCACCATGGCCAACGTCATCGCGCGCCTGGGCCGCCCGGCCATCGTGTTCGCGCCGAACAAGACGCTGGCCGCGCAGCTGTACAGCGAGTTTCGCGAGTTCTTTCCGAAGAACGCGGTCGAGTACTTCGTCAGCTACTACGACTACTACCAGCCCGAGGCCTACGTGCCTCAGCGCGACCTGTTCATCGAGAAGGACAGCTCGATCAACGAGCACATCGAGCAGATGCGCCTTTCTGCCACCAAGAGCCTGCTGGAGCGGCGCGACGTGGTGATCGTGGCCACCGTCTCGGCCATCTACGGCATCGGCAACCCGAGCGACTACCACCGCATGGTGATGACGCTGCGCACCGGCGACAAGATGGGCCAGCGCGACGTGATCGCGCAGCTGATCCGCATGCAGTACACCCGCAACGAGCAGGACTTCTCGCGTGGCACCTTCCGCGTGCGCGGCGACACCATCGACGTGTTTCCGGCCGAGCACTCGGAGCTCGCGGTGCGCATCGAGTTGTTCGACGACGAGGTCGAGACGCTGCAGCTTTTCGACCCGCTCACCGGGCGCATCAAACAGAAGATCATCCGCTTCACGGTCTACCCGTCGAGCCACTACGTCACGCCACGCGACCGCGTTCTGGCTGCCATCGACACCATCAAGCAGGAGCTGCGCGAGCGGCTCGACGAGCTGGTGAAGGCCGGCAAGCTGGTCGAGGCGCAGCGCCTGGAGCAGCGCACGCGTTTCGACCTGGAGATGCTGCAGGAGATCGGTCACTGCAAGGGCATCGAGAACTACACGCGTCACTTGTCGGGCTCATTGCCGGGCGAGCCGCCGTCTACGCTCGTGGACTACCTGCCGAAAGACGCGCTGATGTTCCTCGACGAGAGCCATGTGCTGATCGGCCAGCTGGGCGGCATGTACAACGGCGACCGGGCGCGCAAGACGACGCTCGTGGAATACGGCTTCCGCCTGCCGAGTGCGTTGGACAACCGGCCGCTCAAGTTCGAAGAGTTCCAGAAGAAGATGCGCCAGGTGATGTTCATCTCGGCCACGCCGGCTGACTACGAGAAGCAGAACGCCGGCCAGGTGGTGGAGCAACTGGTGCGGCCCACCGGTCTGATCGACCCGGTGGTGGAAGTGCGGCCCGCCACGCACCAGGTGGACGACGTGCTGCAAGAGATCCGCGACCGCGTCGAAGCCAACGAGCGGGTGCTCATCACCACACTCACCAAGCGCATGGCCGAGCAGCTCACCGACTACCTCGCCGACAACGGCGTGAAGGTGCGCTACCTGCACAGCGACATCGACACCGTCGAGCGGGTGGAGATCCTGCGCGACCTGCGTCTCGGCGCGTTCGACGTGTTGGTCGGCATCAACCTGCTGCGCGAGGGGTTGGACATCCCCGAGGTGTCGCTGGTGGCCATCCTCGATGCCGACAAGGAAGGCTTCCTGCGTTCGGAGCGCTCGCTGATCCAGACCATCGGCCGTGCAGCGCGCAACCTCAACGGCAAGGCCATCCTCTATGCCGACAAGATCACCGATTCGATGAAGCTGGCGCTGGGTGAAACCGAGCGCCGCCGCGCCAAGCAGATCGCCCACAACACCGAGCAAGGCATCACGCCGCGCAGCATCCAGAAGCAGGTGCGGGATCTGATCGACGGGGTCTACTCCGAGAAGACCAAGGGCCAGCAGCGCGAGCTGGAGGCTGCGGCGGTCGAGGCCTTGTCGGAGAAGGATCTGAGCAAGCGCATCAAGCAGCTCGAAAAGCAGATGCTGGAGCACGCACGCAACCTGGAGTTCGAGAAAGCCGCTCGCGTGCGCGACCAGCTGGCCATGCTGCGCGAGCAGGCCTTCGGCGCGCCGGGCGGCGATCACATCCCACCAGCGGGGGCGGCTCCATGAAGGTCTTGATGGTCTGCATGGGCAACATCTGCCGCTCGCCCACGGCAGAAGCGGTTCTGCGCCACAAGCTCGCGGCTGTGGGCTTGGCCGAGAAGGTGACCGTGGACTCGGCAGGCACCCAGGGCTGGCACGAGGGCTCGCCGCCCGACCACCGGTCGGTCGCCCACGCCCGGCGCCGCGGCTACGACCTGACCCCGCTGCGTTCCCGCCCCGTGGTGGCTGCGGACTTCGAGCGCTTCGACCTCATCCTCGCCATGGACGGCGACAACCTCGCCATCCTGGAAGAACGCTGCCCGCCCCAGCATCGCCCCAAATTGGGGCGATTTACCCATCACGCCCGGCGGCACCGGGTCGACGAGGTGCCTGACCCTTACAGCGGCGGTGCCGCTGGCTTCGAGCATGTTCTTGACTTGATCGAAGACGCCTGCGATGGTCTGGTTGCCATGCTGCAGTGCGAAAAGGAAGGTCGACGCCAGGGGAACTTCCCGTCCCAAGGCCGACCGAATCAGTAGGCTTCAGGTATACTTGAGTAAACCTGTCGGAATCAAACCGAGGGTTATCCCGCCCAACGGCGGGGCTCGACAAGCGTGAAGCCACCCTTGATCGCTTTCTTTGATTTGTTGTGCCGTCGTCGGCACCAGGAGGATTTCATGCGTCTGACCACCAAAGGCCGTTTTGCCGTTACCGCCATGATCGATCTCGCCCTGCGCGAGAACACCGGTCCCGTCGCACTGGCCGCCATCAGCGCTCGCCAGCAGATTTCGCTGTCCTACCTCGAGCAGTTGTTCGGCAAGCTGCGCCGCCACGAGCTGGTGGAAAGCACGCGCGGCCCGGGCGGCGGCTATTCGTTGGGCCGCAAGTCCGAAGAGATCACCGTTGCCGACATCATCGTTGCCGTCGACGAGCCCATCGACGCCACCGGCTGCGGCGGCAAGGAAAACTGCATGGGCGAAGACTCCGGCCGTTGCATGACGCACGACCTGTGGGCGAGCCTCAACTCCAAGATGATCGAGTACCTCGATTCCATCTCGCTGCGCAAGCTGGTCGAAGAGCAACTGGCCAAGGGCATCTCCATCGAAGAGCACCCCGTCAAGCGCGCCATCTCGACCCAGCCGGTCGTCAAGCCCATCAAGATCACCGCACCGAACTCGGTGTTTGCTCTGGGCAACGCGTTCAACAAGTAATTCGTTCTCTGCCGTACCGCCATGGACATGACTCCGCATTTCCCGATCTATATGGACTATGGCGCCACCACGCCGGTCGACCAGCGCGTGGTGGACGCGATGATTCCGTGGTTGCGCGAGCATTTCGGCAACCCGGCATCGCGCAGCCATGCCTGGGGTTGGGAAGCTGAGGCGGCGGTCGAGAAGGCACGCGAGCAGGTGGCGGCGCTGGTGAACGCCGATCCGCGCGAGATCGTCTGGACCTCGGGCGCGACCGAGTCGATCAACCTGGCGTTGAAGGGCGCGGCGCAGTTCTACAAGACGCGCGGCAAGCACCTGATCACCCTCAAGACCGAGCACAAGGCCGTGCTCGACACCATGCGCGAGTTGGAGCGCCAGGGCTTCGAGGTCACCTACCTCGACGTTCAGGAAGACGGGCTGCTCGACCTTGAGAAGCTGAAGGCGGCATTGCGCCCGGACACCATCCTGGTGTCGGTGCTCTTCGTCAACAACGAGATCGGCGTCATTCAAGACATCCCGACCATCGGCGCGATCTGCCGCGAGCGCGGCATCATCTTCCACGTCGACGCAGCCCAGGCCACGGGGAAGGTGGCGATCGACCTGGCTGCGCTGCCGGTCGACCTGATGAGCCTGGCGTCGCACAAGACCTATGGCCCCAAGGGCATCGGCGCGCTGTACGTGCGCCGCAAGCCGCGCGTGCGCATCGAGGCACAGATGCACGGTGGCGGCCATGAGCGCGGCATGCGCTCGGGCACGCTGGCCACGCACCAGATCGTCGGCATGGGCGAGGCCTACCGCATCGCGCGCGAAGAAATGGGTGTGGAGAGCGAGCGCATCCGCATGCTGCAGCAGCGCCTGATCGCCGGCCTGTCCGACATCGAGCAGACCTTCCTGAACGGCCACCCCACGCAGCGCGTGCCGCACAACGTGAACATGTCGTTCAATTTCGTCGAGGGCGAGTCGCTCATCATGGGCATCAAGGGCATTGCCGTGTCGTCGGGCTCGGCCTGCACTTCGGCCAGCCTGGAGCCGAGCTATGTGCTGCGTGCGCTCGGCCGCAGCGATGAACTTGCGCACTCTTCGCTGCGCATGACCATCGGTCGCTTCACGACCGTGGAAGAAATCGACTACGTGATCACCACGCTGAAGGATCGCGTGGCCAAACTGCGCGAACTGTCGCCCCTGTGGGAGATGCACAAGGACGGCATCGACATCAGCACGATCCAATGGTCGGCGCACTGAGAATTCTGGAGAACTGACATGGCTTACAGTGAAAAAGTGGTTGAGCATTACGAGAACCCGCGCAACGTGGGCTCGTTCGAAAAGGGTGACGACACGGTGGGCACCGGAATGGTCGGCGCACCGGCCTGCGGCGACGTGATGAAGCTGCAGATCAAGGTGAACCCCGCCACCGGCCTGATCGAAGATGCCAAGTTCAAGACCTACGGCTGCGGCTCGGCGATTGCATCGAGCTCGCTCGTGACCGAATGGGTCAAGGGCAAGTCGCTCGACGAGGCGCTGACGATCAAGAACACGCAGATCGCCGAAGAGCTTGCGCTCCCGCCGGTGAAGATCCACTGCTCCATCCTGGCCGAAGACGCGATCAAGGCGGCTGTGAACGACTACAAGGCCAAGAAAGCGCATTGAACATGGCGGTCACGCTGACAGAAGCCGCGGCACGCCATGTGTCTCGCTACATCACCAAGCGCGGCAAGGGCGTGGGGGTGCGCTTGGGCGTCAAGACCACGGGCTGTTCGGGGCTCGCCTACAAGCTCGAGTACGCCGATGACGTGGCACCCGAAGACGTGGTCTTCGAAGGCCACGGCGTGAAGGTTCTGATCGACCCGAAGAGCCTGCCTTACCTCGACGGCACCGAACTCGACTTCGTGCGCGAGGGCCTGAACGAAGGCTTCAAGTTTCACAACCCGCGCGAGAAAGACCGCTGCGGCTGTGGCGAATCGTTCCGGGTCTGAGCCCCGGCTGTCCCCTGCAGGCGCGGCTCCGGTCGCGCCTTTGTTTTTCTGACTGACGAATCGAATCTGTCGTGAAGCTGGACGACGACGACTTCACCTTGCTGGGCCTGCCCAAGCGCTTTGCGCAAGACCGCGCCTTGGTCGACACACGCTGGCGTGAGTTGCAGGCGCAAGTTCACCCCGACCGCTTTGCCGCCGAAGGCGCGGCCGCGCAGCGCATCGCCATGCAATGGGCGGTGCGCGTGAACGAGGCCCATCGGCGTCTGCGCGATCCCCTCAAGCGCGCGGCCTACCTGTGCGAGCTGAACGCAGCCCCCATCAACGCCGAGAACAACACCGCGATGCCTCCGGGCTTTCTGGTGCAGCAGATGGAGTGGCGCGAAGCCCTCGATGAAGCAACCTCGCTGAGCGATGTCGAAGCGCTGGCCGATGCCGTGGCGACCCACCGCAAGCAGGCGCTGGAGCAGCTGCAGTCGACGCTTGATGAACAGGCGGACTATCTCACCGCGGCTCAGCAGGTCAGAGCCCTCATGTTCGTTGAGCGCTTTGCCTCCGACCTCGATCACCGCCTGGAAGCGCTGGGACAATAACAACATGGCTTTGCTTCAGATCTCAGAACCCGGCGGCAGCCCGGACCCGCACCAACGGCGCATCGCCGTGGGCATCGACCTCGGCACCACGCACTCGCTGGTGGCGGCGGTGCGCAACGGCGTGGCCGAATGCCTGCCCGACGATGCCGGCCGCGTGATCCTGCCTTCGGCCGTGCGATACCTCGACGGCGGGCGCCGCCAGATCGGGCATGACGCGCTGATAGAAGCGGCCACCGACCCGCGCAACACCATTGTCTCGGTGAAGCGCTTCATGGGCCGTGGCCTGTCCGACATCGCTCAGCGCGAGAAGCTGCCCTACGACTTCGTCGATGCGCCGGGCATGGTGCAGCTGAACACGGTCGACGGCATCAAGTCGCCGGTCGAGGTGTCGGCCGAGATCCTGGCCACGCTGCGCTATCGCGCCGAGGACACCTTCGCCGACGATCTCTTCGGGGCCGTGATCACGGTCCCGGCCTACTTCGACGATGCACAGCGCCAGGCCACCAAGGACGCCGCGCAACTCGCCGGCCTCAACGTACTGCGCCTCATCAACGAGCCCACGGCCGCGGCGATCGCCTACGGCCTGGAGAATGGCTCCGAAGGGCTGTACGCCGTCTACGACCTGGGCGGAGGCACCTTCGACATCTCCTTGCTGCGCCTGAGCGAAGGCGTCTTCGAGGTTGTGGCTACGGGCGGCGATTCGGCCCTGGGTGGCGACGACTTCGATCGCCTGCTGGCTGATTGGGCGCTGGCCCAGGCCGGGCTGCAGGCCGCCACGCCGCAAGACAAGCGCGCCGTGCTCGTGGCTGCGCGCGCGGCCAAGGAAAAGCTCTCTTCCACCGACCACGCCACGCTCGCATGCCCGCTCAGCACCGGTGAGTTGTCGGTGCGCGTGACGCGCGACGAGTTCGAGCACATGTCGCGCGATCTCGTGGCCCGCACCGTGGGGGCCATGCGCAAGCTGTTGCGAGATGCCAAGGCCACCAAGGACGAGGTGCATGGCGTCGTGATGGTCGGAGGCTCCACGCGCATGCCCATCGTGCAGGCGGCCGTGGGCGAGTTCTTCGGCAAGACACCGCTGACCAACCTCAACCCGGACGAGGTGGTGGCCCTGGGGGCTGCCATCCAGGCCAACGCGCTCGCCGGCAATGCGGGAGCGGCCGATCTGCTGTTGCTCGACGTGATCCCCCTGTCGCTCGGGCTGGAGACCATGGGCGGGCTGGTGGAGCGGATCATCCCGCGTAACAGCACCATCCCCACGGCGCGCGCGCAGGACTTCACCACCTTCAAGGATGGCCAGACCGCCATGGCCATCCACGTGGTGCAGGGTGAGCGCGAACTGGTGAGCGATTGCCGTTCGCTCGCGCGCTTCGAGCTGCGCGGCATTCCGCCGATGGTGGCTGGCGCGGCACGCATTCGCGTGAGCTTCCAGGTCGATGCCGACGGCCTGCTGGCCGTGAGTGCACGTGAAGAGGGCTCGGGTGTCGAGGCGGCCATCACCGTCAAGCCCAGCTATGGGCTGTCGGACGACGAAGTGGCGCGCATGCTGACCGAGAGCTTCACCACCGCCGAAGTCGACATGCAGGCGCGCAGCCTGCGCGAGTCACGTGTCGAAGCCGAACGCATGCTGCTGGCCACGCGGTCTGCTCTGGCAGCCGATGGCGACCTGCTCGGCGAAGCCGAGCTCGCCAACATCCAGGCCCTGCTCAACTCGCTCGAAACCATCCAGCAGGGCGACGACCACGCCGCCATCGACAGCGCCGTCGAAGCCCTGGCGAAAGGCACCGAGGCCTTCGCGGCCGAACGAATGAACCGCGGCATTCGCCAGGCCCTGGCGGGCCGGCGTGTCGAAGAAGTCTAGAAAGCCGCCATGCCCATCATCAAGATCCTTCCCCACCCCGAGTACTGCCCCCAGGGCGCGCAGATCGAGGCGCCTGCGGGAACCTCGATCTGTGAAGCCATGTTGGAGAACGGCGTCGAGATCGAGCACGCTTGCGAGATGAGTGCGGCGTGCACCACCTGCCACGTGGTGGTGCGTGAGGGCTTCAAGTCACTCAACGAGATGGACGAGGTCGAAGAAGACTTGCTCGACCGCGCCTGGGGCCTGGAGCCGACCTCCCGCCTCTCGTGCCAGGCCATCCTTGCCCAGCAGGACGTGACGGTTGAGATTCCCAAGTACTCGATCAACCACGCCAAAGAGAAGCACTGAGGCCAAAAAAAAGCCCCTGGCCTTGCGGGCCAGAGGCTGCATGAAAGGGCCGGGGCCCTACTGAGGAGACAGTCGGCAATCGCATCGCTCATGCCGCTGAGATCTCAGCAAGGGCCGTGCCTGATTCTGCGGGGTGGGATTCGCCCGCGCTCAAGCCGCGACTTTTTCCACATGCCCGTGGCGGGTGTAGAGGAAGTCGAGCACCTCCTTGCGGTAGTGCACGTACTTGCTGTCCTCCGCCAGGTCGACGCGATTGCGCGGGCGCGGCAGGTCGATGGACAGGATCTCGCCGATGGTGGCCGCCGGGCCATTGGTCATCATCACGATGCGGTCGGACAGCAGCACCGCTTCGTCCACATCGTGCGTGACCATCACCACCGTGCTGTGCGTGCGTGCCACGATCTTCAGCAGCTCGTCTTGCAGGTGCGCGCGGGTGAGTGCGTCGAGCGCGCCGAAGGGTTCGTCCATCAACAGCACCTTGGGCTCCATGGCCAACGCCCGGGCGATGCCCACGCGCTGCTTCATGCCACCGGAGATCTCGTGCGGGCGCTTGGTGGCGGCGTGGCCCATGTTGACCAGTTGTAGCGCCGCGATGGTGCGTTCCTTCAGGCCGGCCTTGGTGTCGGTGTTGCCGAACACGCGCTCGACCGCGAGGTGCACGTTCTCGTAGCAGGTGAGCCAGGGCAGCAGCGAGTGGTTCTGGAACACCACCGCACGCTCGGGGCCGGGTGCGGCGATCTCGCGCTTGTCGCAGATCAGCGCGCCCTTGCTCGGCAGCGTGAGGCCGGCGATCAGGTTGAGCAGGGTGGATTTGCCGCAGCCCGAATGGCCG